>JBKPHO010000001.1:0-1162 GCA_046729915.1 Actinomycetota bacterium
GATCGCGTTGTCCTTCGGTAGGCGCACGCGAAACCGCATCACGCCGTCGGCGCTCTCGTGATATCCGGCGACGATCGCGAGCCCGAGCACGAGGAGCGCGTTCGCGAAGATCGAGCCGAGAATCGACGTCCGGGCGACGACGATCTCTCCGGCCGAGAGCGCGAAGACGACGATGAAGAACTCCGGCAGGTTGCCGAGCGTCGACTGCAGGAGCCCCGTCACCGCGGGCCCGAACCGCTCTCCCACCTGCTCGGTCGAGAAGGAAACGATCCACGCCAGGCCCGCGAGCGCGACCGTTGCGATCGCGAACGTCAGAACGGAGGACGCGCCCGAGTAGTGGGCGACTCCCGCAGCGGCGGCGAGGGCTGCGGTGACCGTTACCAGCGTCCAAGTTCTGCGCATGCGGTCCGGGAACCTATCGCCGGGCCCGCGTCCTGCGACCTTGCTGGAGGGAGGCGGGGCGCTTCTAGCGGCGCCGCGCTGTTATCGCCCCTCGCGGTACCGGCGGACCGCAGTGATCAGATGGTCTTGAACTGCTCGAACGGCTGCTTGCAGTCGCGGCAGTAGCGCAGCGAGCGGCACGGGGTCGGCCCGAAGATGTTCTCCAGGGCGGTGTCGCGCGAGCCGCAATAGGGGCAGCGGAAGCCATTCGACTGCAGCTGCACCAGCTGCGGCGGCTCGGAGGCTCTCGGCACAGGAGGTGCAAAGCCGGCGGCACGGAGCTTCTCGCGGCCCTCGGGCGTGATGCGGTCGGTCGACCAGGAGTCGTCGAGCACTACCTCGACGTTGGGCTCGGCGCCGAGCTGCGAGATCCGCTCGACCATCTGCGCCCGCATCACCTCGAGCGCGGGGCAGCCGAGGAAGGTCGGGGTGAACTCGACGTGCACCCGCTGCTCCTCGACTCGCACGTCGCGGACGACGCCGAGATCGACGACAGAGATCACGGGGATCTCGGGATCCGGGACCTCGGCCAGCGCCTCCCAGACCTGCTCGGCGGTTACCACACCGTCCCCGCGGGTTGCGAGCGGCGCACGCTCGTCATCTCCTCCCACAGGCCGGGGAGCTCATCGGTGTGGCCGTCGCGGAGCGCCGGGTCGAGCACCGCGTCGACGAGCGGGCGGAGCTCCTCGAGCGCGGCCGTGAAGCGCGGCTCGTCCTTCAG
>JBKPHO010000002.1:0-1219 GCA_046729915.1 Actinomycetota bacterium
CGCTCCGCCATCGTGGCGCGGATGCTCTGCTCGAGCTCCGGCGCCAGCTCGCTGGGCACTGCCGCCGTGCTGCCGACCGCAGCGAGGAACCCGACCAAGAACTCCCTCGGCTCCCGCGGGCCGCGCTCGAAGTGGTCTGCGAGCCGCTCGACCAGGCTGTCGACCTCCGGGTTCCCGCGCGCAAGCCCGAAGGCCGGCGGCTCGGTGACGACCAGCGAGCGCACCGCCTCCGGCCGGCGGGCGGCCATCAGCAGCGCGATCACGCCGCCGTAGGAGTGGCCGACGAGGTGCGCGCCGCCGTCCAGGAGCGGCCCGAGCTCCGCGGCCTGCTGTTCGAAGTCGATCCGCTCGAGCGGCGGGTTCGGCGGGTAGCCGCCGCGGTTCGCCGCAACCAGGGTGAATCGCGCCGCGAGCGGCTGCACGGATGCCCAGGCCGACGCGGCGTTTCCGCCGCTCCCATGGACGAGGACGACCCGCACCGCACCATGCTAACGATGAACAAAGTAGGCCGAAAACGAGGCGCGTGAGCCGGTTTTCGCTGTCACAAACTCGACCGGCCGTTTGGTATGCTCGCCCGCGATGGAGCCCAGTCCCCGTTCGACGTTCGAGCCGGCCGGAGCCGGCGCGCTGCTCGGGGGCGTGACCGCCGCAGGGGTCGGCGCAGGCGCGCTCGTCGGCTGGGCCGCAGGCTCCGTCGAGCTCGGAATCCTCGGCGGCGCCTTCGTCGGCGTCCCTGCGGGGGTCGTCGCGGTCTACCTGCGCTACCGGAACGCGTTTTGACCCGGGTCGGGATTCTCGGAGCGCCGCGGCCGGTTCCGCAGCAGCGTCTGCTCGGCGTCGCAGCGGGAGCGCTCGTGATCGTGATCTCTCTCCCGTTGTTTCTCGTCACCGGCTGGCCGTTCGCCGGCTGGGCCGCTGCGGCGCTGCTCTGGGCCGGTGCGCAGGCGCTCGGCCTCTTGTTCGCGCGCGTGAAGCCTTCGTCGGACAACGTCGCCGCCTCCGGCGTGCTCGCGTTCGCGATGATGTTTCGGCTGCTGCTGATCCTTGCCGCCCTGCTGGCACTCACCGCGGCAAACCACGACGCGGGCCTCGCCGCCGCGCTCCTGTACGGCGCCGCCTACACCGCCGAGCTCGCCCTCTCGCTGCTCGGCTACTACGCGCAGGAGCCCCGGGCGTGAAACGCCTGCTCTTCTCCCTTTCGCTGCTCGCCCTCGCGCTC
>JBKPHO010000003.1:0-12581 GCA_046729915.1 Actinomycetota bacterium
CCGGCCCGCACGCGGAAGGACACTCCCGCGAGCGCCTGCACGTTCCCGTACCGCTTCTCGAGCCCCTCGGCGACCAGCGCGTCCACCGCGCCGAGTCTAGGTGCCGTCGTCAGACGCGCGCGCAGGTCGACGCGCCGACGCGGCGCGCTAGCTCCTGCGCCCGCTCGTGGGCCTTTACGCGCTCCAACACTTCAGCGGCGGCGCGGGAGTCGCTCCGGGAAAGCGCTTCGACAAGCCACTCATCGAGCCCAACCTCGTACTCGCGCCAGGCCAGGAACTGCCTCTGGAGCCTCGTTCGCCGAGCCGCGGGTGTAAGCCCTTTGGAGCGCGGCCAGCGCCTGTTGCTCGATCCGGATCCTTCGCCTCTCCGATCCGCGCGCGTCGACCCATTGCATCCGCGGGACTGCGAGCTGGGCCTGCTCGCGAGCGCAGATCCGATTCGCTGCGGCTGTCCAATAACCGGTGTGAGCGATCGCAGCGATCGTCGCGGTGACTGTGAGGCTAACGAGGACGACGAGCACCGCCACAAGCGAGACGAGGACTGGCCTTCGCCGGCCGGCTCGAGCCGGGCTCGCTCGGGAATCAGGATCCGCACCGGGGGCAGGCTCAAGCTCGGCGTTCGCGAGTCGTCCAGCCGCGATCTTTCGGCGCAGCACCAGTGCGTGGAGCCGCAGGAACGCGAACCCCAGCGCCGGGGGGAGCAGAGCCGCTGGGCGCCAGCTCCGGGTGACGATCAGCTCGACAAGCACGAGAATCGCCAGCAGGAGGTGGAAGGGGCGAAAGCGCCCACGAGAGGCGAGCTGCCGGAGCGACGCGTCTGCAAAGCCGACGGCGTACGGCGCGTCGCGCGGATCGCTCACAGCCCGGCCACTGCCGCCTGTGCAACCCGACGGCGCAGGCCCTTGTCGAGGTCCAGCCGTTTGACCTCCGTGAAGCGGACGGCGTCCATCGAGACTCCGATCAACAACGCCTGCCCGCTGCTTGAAGCGAGGCCCGCCGGATAGCATCCGCCGCCGGTGGACCTCTACGAGTACCAGGGGAAGGAGCTCTTCCGGCGCTTCCGCATCCCTACTTCCGAGGGCCGGCTGGCTACGACGCCTGCCGAAGCCCGCGCGGCGGCCGGGGAGCTCGGCGGAGAGGTCGTCGTCAAGGCGCAGGTGCTCACCGGCGGGCGGGGCAAGGCAGGTGGCATCAAGCTCGCCGACGGCCCCGAGGACGCAGAGCGCAAGGCGGAAGAGATCCTCGGCCTCGACATCCGCGGCCACGTCGTCCGCAAGCTCTGGATCGAGCGCGCCTCCGAGATTGCAAAGGAGTACTACCTCTCCGTGACGTTCGACCGCGGCGCGAAGAAGGCGCTCTTCATGCTCACGACTGAGGGCGGCATCGAGATCGAGGAGGTCGCAGCGACGAATCCCGATGCGCTCGCGCGCCTGCATGTCGACCCGCTCGAAGGCTTCCAGCCGTACCAGGCTCGCCGCCTGATCTACGGCGCCGGCATCGACGACCCGAACGAGCAGAAGCAGCTGCTCGACATCATCGGGCAGCTCTATCGCTGCTTCGTGGAGAGCGACGCGATGCTCTGTGAGATCAACCCGCTGATCGTCACGCCCGAGGGTGAGGTACGGGCACTCGACTCGAAGTTCACCGTCGACGACAACGCGCTCTACAAGCACTCCGACGTGGCGGAGATGCGCGACGTGGAGGCCTACCCGCCCGAGGAGCGGGCCGCCCGCGAGCGCGGCGTGACCTATGTGAAGCTCGACGGGGAGGTCGGGATCCTGGGCAACGGCGCCGGGCTCGTGATGTCGACGCTGGACGTGATCGCGCTCGTCGGCGGCCGGCCGGCGAACTTCTGCGACCTCGGCGGGGGCGGCGACGCGCAGGGCGTCGTCGACGCGCTCGAGGTGATCAGCGTCGACCCACAGGTGCGCTCGATCCTGTTCAACATCTTCGCCGGGATCACGCGCTGCGACGTCGTGGCCCAGGGGATCCTGCAGGCGCTCTCGCAGATCCGCATCGAGCATCCAATCGTCGTGCGCTTCGACGGCACGAACGCCGAGGAGGGCCGCGCGCTGCTGAGCGAGGCGGCGCCGCCGAACCTGCACGTTGAGGCGACGATGCTCGACGCGGCCAGGCGCGCCGTGGAGCTGGCGGCATGACGACCTGGTCGGAGAGGGCCGAGGCCTACCGCGAGAGCGCCACGCACCGCGAAGGGCCGGATCTCGACCTCCTCGTCGAGTGGTGCGAGCCTGCGGAAGGCGTGAAGGCGCTCGACGTCGCCACCGGCGGCGGCCACGTCGCGCGGCGGCTGCGCGAGGCAGGCTGCGAGGTCGTGTCGCTAGACCCCTCGCCCGGGATGCGGGCCGACGTGCTCGCGAGTGCCGAGCACATTCCATTCGACGACGGCTCCTTCGACGTCGTGGTGTCGCGGATCGCCCCGCACCACTTTTCGGACGTCCGCGCCGCGGTCGCCGAGATGGAGCGCGTCAGCAACCGCCTCGTCGTGATCGAGGACACGCTGTTTTCGAGCGAGCGGCACGAGGAGGCGGAGAAGCTTCGCGACCCGACTCACGTGCGCAACTACACCGAGGACGAGTGGCGCGACTTCCTGACCGGCGCCGGGCTCGAGGTCGAGCAGGTCGAGTGCTTCGAGAAGGAACACCCGCTCGGGGACTGGCTCGCGCGAACGGGGTGCGAGGGCGAGGAGGCCGCACGCGTCCGGGAGCTCCTGGCCGATCGCATGACGCCCGACGCCACTGCCTGGACCGACACGAAGATCGTCATCCGCGCCCGGAAGTCGCAACGCTGATGGCCGTCATCGTCGACAGGGACACGCGGCTCGTGGTGCAGGGGGCGACGGGGCGCGAGGGCTCGTTCCACACGCTGCGCAACCGCGCTTACGGGACGAACGTCGTCGCCGGCGTGACACCTGGCAAGGGCGGCACCGACCTCGAGGGCCTGCCGATCTTCGACACGGTTGCGGAAGCCGTTGCGGAGGCCGGCGCGAACACGACCATGGTCTTCGTGCCCGCACGGTTCGCGGCAGACGCGATCTACGAGGCGGTGGATGCGGGCATCGGCACCGTGATCTGCATCGCCGAGGGGCTACCGGCGCATGAGATGCTGCGCATCTACAACTACATCCGCCCGCAGGGGATCACGATGCTCGGCCCGAACTGCCCGGGCGCCCTCTCTCCCGGCAAGGCGAACGTCGGCATCATCCCGGCCGAGATCTTCCGCGAGGGCCGCATCGGCGTCGTTTCGCGCTCCGGCACCCTGACGTACCAGATCGGGCACGAGCTGACCCAGCGCGGGCTCGGCAACTCCACGATCGTCGGGATCGGCGGCGATCCCGTCGTCGGCTCCTCCTTCATCGACATCCTGAGCCGCTTCGAGGCCGACGACGAGACCGACCTGATCGTGATGGTCGGCGAGATCGGCGGCGACGAGGAGGAGAAGGCCGCGACCTTCATCGAGGTCGAGGTGGGCAAGCCGGTCGTCGCCTACATCGCCGGGTTCACGGCGCCGCCGGGGAAGACGATGGGCCACGCAGGCGCGATCATCTCGGGCTCGAGCGGCACTGCTCAGGCGACGAAGGACGCGCACGAGGCCCGCGGCGTGCGGGTCGGGACGACGCCGACGGAGGTCGCGGAGCTCGCGGCCGAGGTCGCCGCCGCCCGCGCCTAGACTGGCGCCGTGGAGACGATCTCGTTCGCGCGCGGGGTCCCGGCGCCGGAGTGCCTGCCGGTCGAAGCGCTGGCGGACTGCGCAAAGGCAGCGATCGAGCGGGACGGTTCGGTCGCGCTCTCGTACGGCAGCACGCTCGGCTACCCGCCGCTCCGTGAGTGGCTCGCGGAGCGCCACAGCGTCGAGCCCGGCCGGGTTCTGGTCACGAATGGCTCGCTCCAGGCGTTCCACTTCGTGCTCGACGCCCTCGGGGGCGACGGCGGCCGTGTGCTCGTCGAGCGGCCGACCTACGACCGGCCGCGGAAGATCCTCGCCTCCGCGGGGATCGAGCTCGCCGAGGTCCCCGTCGACGGCGACGGGCTCGACGTCGACGAGCTCGAGCGCGTGCTCGACGGACCTCCCGTCGCCTTCCTGTACACGATCCCGACCTTCCAGAACCCGACCGGCTCGACGCTGAGCGCCGACCGCCGCAGGCGGCTGGCCGCGCTCGCCCGCACGCGTCGGCTGCCGGTGCTCGAGGACGACCCGTACGGGCTCGTCCGCTTTGAGGGCGAGACGCTGCCGTCGCTCTTCGAGCTCGAGGGCGGCGTCGACGTGATGTACAGCTCGTCGTTCTCGAAGACGATCGCTCCGGGCCTTAGGGTCGGCTACGCGATCGTTCCCGCGGGCCTCACGGGCGAGCTGGAGGAGCTGGTCGCGTCCACGTACATCACGCCGGCGCTCCTCGCGGAGGCGACGGTCTACGAGTTCCTCCGGCGCGGTCTCTTCGAGCCGAACCTCGAGCGAGTGCGCAGGCTGCTCCGTGCCCGCCGGGACGCGATGCTCGAGGCGCTGGACCGGGAGCTCAGCGGCCGCGCGCGTTGGAACCGGCCCGAGGGCGGCTACTTCCTGTGGCTCGAGCTGCCGGAGGGAGTGGACGCGACGGAGTTGCTAGGCCGGGCCGCCGAGGCGGGCGTGACGTTCGTGCCGGGCGCGGACTTTGGCGGCCCTCCGTCCTCGGTGCGTCTGGCCTTCAGCTTCGTCTCGCCGGCGGAGATCGACGAAGGTGTGCGGCGGCTGGCGAAGCTACTTGCGGCGGCGCCTGCGCCGGCTTAGCTGCGAGAGCAGCACGCCGAGCAGCAGCCCGAGCGCGACGCTGAGCAGGATCACCCAGATCAGCGACACGCTCGCCGTGGCAAGAACGAAGTGGACGTTGATCCGCTTGTTGTTCTCGAGGACGAAGGCGATGCCGTACGCGACGAGAAGACCGAGGAGGATGATCCTCAGGTACAGGCGCGGTTGCCACTGGCGCCGGAAGCCCTCGGCTTGCTCCTCGCCTGCGAGTGGCTCCTCCTGAGGCGCCGAGGTTTGCCCTGGCTCCTCTTGCACGGCCGCTCAGTCTAGGCGGCCGGCTGGGCGGCGAGCTGCGCGAGCGGCTTCGGCACGAGCCGCGGCTGGCGCGGCGGGACGAGGGAGCCGCGGCTCTCGAGCCGGAAAGTGGGGCAGGGCGCCTCGAGGCTCAGCGCACAGAGACCTGCGCGGCGGAAATAGCAATCACTGCACGTTGGTTGGCTCATCTTGCCCATGCCCCAGTTTGCTCCTCTTCATCGCCTGCCCGACTCTGCAGGATGATGAGGGGCCGAGGCCGGCTATTCAAGACTTGTCCAGGGTGAAAACAATGCAATTTCCGGGGGTTTCGGAAGGTTCGGGAGCCGCTGTTTTCAGGCTGTCGGCCGCAATGTTGCCAATGCGCGCAACGCTTGTGGAAAGTTCTTCACAGGCACGATGCGTAGCCCGTCCGCATAGCGCCGAGCCTCCTGCGCATTCTCCCCGGCGGGGACGAGGAAGACGTCCACACCGGCCTCGCGCACCCCGAGCGTCTTTTGCTTCACGCCGCCGATCGGGCCGACCGTGCCGTCAAGTGCGAGCTCTCCGGTCGCCGCGATCTTGTGGCCCTGTGCGACGTTGCGGCCGAGCTCCTGCAGGATGTCGAGCGCGAAGGCGAGACCGGCGGAAGGGCCGCCGACCCCGCCGGCGTCGATCTTGATCCGGAGGGGCAGCTTCACCCGGAGCGCGTCGCGCGCGGAGACGCCGACGATCGTCCGCTTCGGGTCCTCGGGGTCGGAGATCGTCCGGATCGTGGCGACCTCGCGCCGGCCTCGTCGCCGGAACCCGATCCGGACGCGATCGCCTGGCCGGTGCTTCGCGAGGATTGCGCGCAGGCCGAAGACCGAGGTCACCTTCCGGCCGTCGGCCGACACGATCACGTCCCCGGTGTGTAGGACGCTCGCGGCCGGGGCCCCCTTCTGCACGAGGATGACGGTCACGCCGTCGCTTCGCGCCTGCACGTTGTAGCCCAGATGGTTCAGCGCGACGACGGCCGCGACCTTCTGCGACTCGTCCATGTCCTGCTGCCCGATCTGCTGCTCGACTGCGGAGCTGACAGGCGGAGCAGGGACGATCGACGAGCCGTCCGCACGTGTGAACGGCAGCAGGCGCTCGAGGAGCCTGGCCTGCCGCTCGCGCACGTCGACGAAGTAGATGGGCCCCGGTTTGTGCGAGCGCTTCTCGCCCGGCACGGTCACGAGGGGGTCGGCGGGATGCGCGGGATCGACGAGCCGGATGTCGTACCCGCTGGCGGGGGCAAGCCAGAGCACGAGCGCCGCAGCGCCGAGGAGCAAGAGGCCGCCCACAGCGAGCCGCGCCGGCGAGAACCACCGCATCCGAGCGAGGATATGCGCCTCAGAGGAGGCTGCGCGTCAGTCCGCCGTCGACCGGGATGACCGTCCCCGTCACGTAGCTCGCCGCATCGGAGGCAAGGAAGCAGGCGACCTGCGCGACCTCGAGCGGTTGGCCGAAGCGGCGGAGTGGGATCTTCTCGAAGTCTTCGGCGCGGGGCTTCCCTTCGAACGCCTCGGCGAGCCGTGCGGTCTCGATCCGGCCGGGAGCGATCGTGTTGACGGTGATCTTCTTGGAGCCGATCTCCCGGGCAAGCGTCTTTGCCCAACCGACGACGCCCGGGCGAACGGCGTTCGAGAGCGCGAGGTTGTCGATCGGCTCGCGGACGGAGCTCGACTCGATGTTGATCACGCGCCCGTGCCCGCTGCGCTCGAGCTGTGGCAGGCAGAGCTGTGTGAGGCGAACGGCGGAGAGGAGGAGCAGCTCGATCGCGCTCTCGATCTGCTCGTCCGTGAGGCCGAGGGCCCGCGTGCGGGGCGGGCCGCCGCTGTTGTTGACGAGGATGTCGATCCCGCCGAAGGCCTGAAGGGTTCGGTCGACGAGGTGCTTCAGGTCGGCCGGGTTGGCGACGTCGCCGCGGACGGCGAGCCCTCCGATGCGGTCGGCCTCGCGCTGGAGCACCTCGCGCCGACGCGCGAACATGGCCACGTTCGCGCCCTCGACCGCGAGCGCCTCGGCAATCGCGAGGCCGATTCCCGCCGAAGCCCCGCAAACGATCGCGGTACGGCCGCTCAGGCCTAGCTCCACGCCGCCTCCCGGGTGAGCCTCGGCGACCGTATGAGGTTCACGCGCGCGTCCCCACCCGGGTGGGGAGTGAGGGTTCCACCCGCCGCCCGCTGCCAGCGTACCCGCCGACTTGTGCCGTGTCCGTCACGGACGTGGGAAGGCTTCGCGACAATCCGTCCACAGGCGCGGCCACCGTGGAAGAGAGCACGCCTGCGGCTACGCGGCGCTCCCGAGGACGCCGACGACCTCGCGCACCGCCTCCGCCGATGCATCCAGCGCCTCGCGCTCCTCGTCGCTCAACTCGAGCTCGACGATCTCCTCGATCCCGCCTGCACCGAGCTTGACGGGCACCCCCATGTAGAGCCCGTCGATCCCGTACTCGCCCTCGAGGTACGCGGTGCACGGCAGCAGCCGATGCTCGTCGAGCATCACCGCGTCCACCATCTGAGCAGCGGCGGCGCCCGGCGCGTACCACGCGGAAGTGCCGAGCAGCTCCACGATCTCTCCGCCGCCCTTGGCCGTCCGCTGCACCATCTCCGCGATCCGCTCGTCAGGCACGAGCCGCCGCAGCGGGATGCCGCCCACCGTCGTGGCCGAGACCACCGGCACCATCTGGTCGCCGTGGCCGCCAAGCACCATCGCCGTCACGTCCTTCACCGATGACCCGGTCTCCCAGGCGATGAACGTCGAGAAGCGCGCCGTGTCGAGGATGCCCGCCATCCCGAAGACGCGCTCCTTCGGCCAGCCCGAGACGCTCTTCGCGACGTGGCACATCGCATCGAGCGGGTTCGAGACGACGATCAAGACCGCCTCAGGCGAGCCCGCGACGACCTGCTCGGTGACCGAGCCGACGATCCTCTCGTTCGTCGCCACGAGGTCGTCACGACTCATCCCGGGCGAGCGCGGCAGCCCGGCGGTCACGACGACCACGTCGGAGCCTGCCGCTTCCTCGTAGTCGTTCGAACCGACGACGTTGGGCTCGTAGCCGAGCACCGCGCCCATCTGGTTGATGTCGAGAGCCTTGCCCTGCGGCAGGTTCTCCTTGATGTCGACGAGCACGACATCCGCGTAATCGCGCAGCGCGAGCACCTGCGCGCAGGTCGCGCCCACGTTGCCTGCGCCGACGACCGTCACCTTGCGTCGCGCGCTCACGAGACAGGTGCGCCAAGCGCGTCGATGATCGCGTCGGCGACGTCGCTCGTGCCGACTGCCGTCGGATCGTCGCGCGTCGGCTTCATGTCGTAGGTCACGCGCTCGCCGGTGCGGATCACCTCGGCGATCGCGTCCTCGAGCCGGTCGGCCGCGTCGCGCTCGTCGAGGTGCCGGAGCATGAGAACTCCCGAGAGCATCATCGCCATCGGGTTGACCTTGTTCTGCCCGGCGTACTTCGGCGCGGAGCCGTGCGTCGGCTCGAAAACGGCCGCGTGCGTGCCGAAATTGGCGCCCGGGGCGAGGCCGAGGCCGCCGACCAGCCCGGCGGCCAGGTCGGAGACGATGTCGCCGTAGAGGTTCGGCAGCACCAGCACGGCGTATTCCTCCGGCCGCTGGACGAGCTGCATGCACAGGTTGTCCACGATCCGGTCTTCGAACTCGATGTCCGCGTTCTCCTCTGCGACCTCGCGCGCAACGCGCAGGAAGAGCCCGTCCGAGAACTTCATGATGTTGGCCTTGTGCACGGCCGTTACCTTGCGGCGGCCGTTCCGCCGCGCGTAGTCGAAGGCGAACTCGACGATGCGCCGGCTGCCGCCCACAGAGATCGGCTTCACGGAGATCCCCGACTCGGGCGGAACGAAGCCGCCGCGTGCCGCGATCCACTCGGCGAGCTCGGAGGCGTGCGCCGAGCCCTCCTCGTACTCGATGCCTGCGTACAGATCCTCGGTCGCCTCGCGCACGATGATCAGGTCGACGTTCTCGTAGCGGGAGCGGACGCCCTCGTAGCTCTTGCAGGGGCGCACCTGCCCGTAGAGGTCGAGCGTCTTGCGGAGCGTCACGTTCACGGAGCGGAAGCCGCCGCCCACCGGCGTCGTGATTGGGCCCTTGAGGGCGATGCCCGTGCGCTTGATCGAGTCGAGCACGTGGTCGGGGAGCGGGTTGCCCCCGTACGAGCCCATCACGTCGGCGCCGGCCTCTTGCACGTCCCAGTCGAAGCCCACCCCGGTGGCCTCGAGCACCCGTCGCGTCGCCTCTGTCAGCTCCGGCCCCGTGCCGTCCCCGGGGATCAGTGTCACCTCGTGGGCCACGGCGCGGGACTCTATCTAAGGGTCGTCCGGGGGAACCTCCCGGTTCCCCCGACCCCCCTCCACCTGGCCGCTCCGCGGACGCGCGGCTCCGCGGCGGGGCTGTAGATTTCCCGCCGTGAACGAGTTCAAGCCTGGTCTCGAGGGCGTCGTCGCGGTCGAGACCGAGATCGCCGAGCCCGACCGCGAGGGAGGCGCGCTGCGCTACCGCGGCGTCGACATCGAGGAGCTCGTCGGCCACTACCCGTACGAGGCCGTGTGGGGGCTGCTGGTCGACGGCGACCTCAACTCGAAGATGCCCGCGCCGGAGCCCTATGAGCCGTTGGGACTGACGGGGACCGCTCCCGCCGACCTCCAAGCCGAGACCGCGCGGCTCGCCGGGGAATGGAACCTCGGCAAGCTGAACGAGATCTCCGACGACCAGGCACGCGAAGACCTTGGTCGCCTGTCCGCGCAGATGATGGAGATCGTCGCGCGCTCGGCGGCGAAGGCAGACGGTCACGACCCCGCCCCCGACGACGTGGTCGCGCGCGGGGAGACCGCAGCCGAGAGGTTCCTCCTCCGCTGGCGTGGCGAGGCCGACCCGCGCCACGTGAAGGCGATCGACACGTACTGGATCTGCACGGCCGAGCACGGCCTGAATGCCTCGACCTTTACCGCGCGAGTGGTCGCCTCGACCGGGGCGGACTGCGGCGCCGCGCTCTCGTCCGCCGTCGGCGCCCTCTCTGGGCCGCTGCACGGTGGTGCGCCCGCCTATGTGAAGCCGATGCTGGAGGAGGTCGCGCGGATGGGCGACCCCGAGCGCTGGGTGCACGAGACGCTTGCGGCAGGCAAACGCATCATGGGCTTCGGCCACCGCATCTACCGTGCCGAGGACCCGCGCTCGCGGATCCTGAAGCGGACGGCGAAGGAGCTCGGCTCCTCCCAGGTCGAGGTCGCAGAGGAGCTCGAGGGAGTCGCGCTCGCGGCGCTTCAGGAGCGGCATCCTGAGCGCGTCCTCGCGACGAACGTGGAGTACTACTCCGCGATCGTGCTCGAAGTGGCCGAGATTCCTCCGCCGCTCGCGCCGGCGATGTTCGCGTGCTCGCGGGTCGCCGGCTGGTCGGCGCATATCCTGGAGCAGAAGCGGACTGGCCGTCTCTTCCGGCCTTCCGCGCGCTACGTCGGCCCGGGCGAGCGGCCGGCGTCGGCGGTGGCGGGAGCGCCGGTCCCGACTTGAGCCTCGCCGAGGCCGGCGTCGAGGCGAACGCGCTCGCCGAGAGCGGCAACGAGCGTGATCTGGCCAAGCTCCGCGCGGCCTGGGCGGACGAGCTAGAGGCGGCCGCGCGCTCGCCCGATTACCGCGAGCGGGCTGCGGCGTACCGCGCCGTCGGTCAGTTCCGCTTCCGCCAGAAGGAAGAGCTCCTTCGACGCGGCCTCGAGGACGAGAGCCCTGCCTGCCGGGGGTCGGCTCTGCTGTCGCTGGAGCTGCTCGGTCGCGACCACCCGCGGACCGTCAACGCGGTGCGGCCGCTCCTGCACAACCTCGCGAACGCCGACGACAACGAGGCGGTGCGGCGGCTCGCGATCCTCGCCTTGAGGAACGGATCGGCGCAGCGCGACACGATCGTCCTGTTGCAAGGGATCGCGGAGGAGGAAGGGCTCTCGCGCGACGTCCGGCAGACTGCAGCGAAGGTGGCCGCCGGGCTCGAGAAACGGGCGAGGATGCGTTAGCGCTAGCCGGTGCAGCCGCAGGCGCCGCCACGCAGCTCGTGGCCGCACGAGGGGCAGATGCGGCGCCGGCGTCTCCACTCGAGCGCGCTCTTCTGCACCCCCGCGAGCGACATCAGGAGGCCGACGCCCGCGATCAAGGCGATCAAGATGGCGAAGTGCGGATCGGGCGTCATCGCCCAACCGTGATTCCTCCTTCTCAGGAGCCCGAAACGTGCCTCCGCCGCCCGTGCGGGTGGCTGCAGAAGTAGACGTCGCGTCGCCGGCGGTCGGAAACGTGGGTGTAGAGCTCCGTGGTGCCGAGGTCGGCGTGACCCAGCATCTCCTGGACGCTGCGCAGGTCGGCTCCGCCCTCCAGGAGATGGGTGGCGAAGGAATGCCGCAGGAGGTGGGGATGGACACGCTCGGGCTCGAGGCCGGCGCGGCCGGCGAGGCGGCGGAGGATCAGGAACGCGCCTGCGCGCGTGAGCCCGCCGCCCTGCGCGTTGAGGAACAGTTCGGGCCGGTGGCGGTTGTCGAGGTGCGGGCGGCCGTGCGCGAGGTAGCGCCTCAACGCGTCGACGGCGTGGCGACCGACGGGGACGACGCGCTCCTTGCCGCCTTTCCCGGTGCAGCGGACGAGTCGGCGTTCGAGATCGACCGCGCTCCGCTCCAGGCCGACCGCCTCACTGACCCGCAAGCCTCCTCCGTAGAGGAGCTCGACGAGGGCACGGTCCCTCATCGCGCGAGGCGTCGATCCGGTGGCGGCCTCGATCAGCCGCTGGGCTTCGGCCGGCGAGAGAGTCCGCGGAAGCTTGCGCCGCCTGCGCGGCAGCTCGAGGGCGGCCGCCGGGCTGTCGCCACGCGCACCGAGCAGGACGAGGTGCTTGAAGAACGATCTGACCGCGGCTACGCGCCGCGCGATCGTGGCCGGCGACAGCCCGGCGGCCCTCAGCTCGGCAAGCCAGCGTTCAAGGTCGTCGTGCGTCGCCTTCGACGGAGGGCCGCCGAGCCAGTCGCCGAGCGCGCGCAGGTCTCGGCGGTAGGCCTCGACGGTCTTCGGCGCGCGGCTCGCGGCAAGCAGGGCAAGAAACCCCTCGACCTCGGGATCGGAGGTAGGCGGGTCCGGGCGCGGCGTCGCCATCGGACGTTCTCCTTTCGCTCCCGGGCCGCGCACGCCTGCCGGCGCAGGTTCTGGCAGAGTCCGTGGCCTTGACCGCGGAAGAACGTCTCGAACGCTCGGCGGCGCTTTGCGAGGCCGCGGCCGAGGAGCCCGAGCCGGCGGCGAAGCATTGCCGGACCGCTGGCGCGCATCTCCGTGCGCGCGAGGTGCCTCGCGCCGCTGCGCACGCATGGGCCGCCCTGGGTCACATGCGTTCGGCACGGGATTCGCTCGACGAGCAGGCGCGCATGCACGCGAGCTCATCTGTCGCCTGACCGAGCGGCACAGTTTCGACACAGAGTCGGCACAGACACGCGACAGGTTCGTACGTAGCCTGTCGGAGGGCGGGGGTGGTGGGACCC
>JBKPHO010000004.1:0-6438 GCA_046729915.1 Actinomycetota bacterium
CGCATGGTAAGGAGGGGGTCGACGGTTCGAGTCCGTCAGAGGGCTTGCGAAAAAGCCCCGCAAAGGCGGGACTTTTGCTTCTGCAGCCGGTTGCACTTCTTCCAGTGTGCACAGCGTATGGAACAGCCTCTGGAACAACCAGACGAGAAACACTCCGTTTTTGTTGTCTGCAAAGCAAACGAGCTGGGCGCCGAGGTCTGACCCAACACAGGCGTGGCTCGCTACTTCGGCGATATCGCACCTACGCCGACCGACGTTCAGGTCGACGCCGGCGGGGTTAGCGGTCCGCTCAAGTCAGCCGCCAAGGCTCGGATCAGGTCGTAGTCATGGAGCTCTTGTCCGTGCTCGCGCAACCAGCCTGCTTCCTCCCAAACGCCAGAACCGCTTTTGGTGGCTCGGCTCACGAATGTGGCAGAGCTCGTGTACGACGACGTACTCCAGGATCTCTGGCGGCGCCGCGGCGAGGCGCCAGGAGAACGAGAGGTTGCCCTTGCGCGAGCAAGAGCCCCAGCGGGTCCGGGGGTCACGGATGCCGATCGAGCGGTATTGAAGGCCGAGGCGATCGACCTCACGCGCGACAACCTCAGTGATCATTCGGTGCGCCTCGCGCCGGTAACCACCCGAGTCGTCTCCACAGCACAGGAAGCCAGCGGCAGTTCGGCACCCCCGCGGGATGGTCAGCGGGACTGTCGCCCGCGCGGGCCAAAGCGCCTGCACTCACGCTAGTTCTCTATCCGCCCTTGAACGACCTCCGGTCACCTCGGCCGGTCATTCTTCTCCGGGGATTACCGGCTAAGGCCGGCTGCTTGCGGCGATTTCAGGCTGATTCGAGCGGGATCTGCACGGGATGAAAAGAAGCCCGCGGCCGTTATGTCAAATACATATGCTGATTTGCAGGACTTTTACGGAGCGACGGGACTCGAACCTGCGACCTCCGGCGTGACAGGCCGGTCATGGTGCTTCCCAGCTGAGCGGGGATAGGCGGGGATTCCTAGCGAGAGCAGGCCTTTTCCAATCCCGCGTTGCAGGGATTCGCGGGTGCAGGCGAGAGCTTCCGGTGGTCTCCTGCGGGATGAGCGCGGGATGCTTCGTTGCCTCAACAGCGAACGACGGGATCTGCGCGGACGACGCGCAACCGCGCTCGGGCCACGACTGGGCCATGAGGAGGTGTCGGACAGCGACTCCGCCTGGCCTGTCGAAGGGGCCACGTCGCAGCGCACCTTGGTCCGGTGACAGGCTGGCAGATCTGGACAGATGCTGTGCATGACCAAGGAAGACATTCAGAAGCGGGCGGCCGAGTGGGCCGGGCAGACGGCGATCGAGCAGGGCTCCCGCCGAAGGTGGCGGATAGCGCAGTTCTGCGCGCGGTTGCGCGTCTGAGTGACAGTACGCTCGCGCAGACGGCTTGCGCTGTCACAGGTTCCGCCCGCCTTACGCCCACGGCCGCCCGCACGCCCGTCGGCCGGCTTGGGCTGGTTCGGCGGTGGTAGCCTCGACGACCTCTGTGATCGCCCCGCTCGGTCGGATTCGCAACGAGATGCTCGAAGCGATCGCGGCGCGCGGCGTCCCCGTCCCGACCTACGACCGCTCGCGACTCCTTCCGCGCATCCTGCACCTCGGTGTCGGCGGGTTCCACCGCTCCCACCTTGCGCTCTATGCGCATGAGCTCGCCGAGCTCGGGAGCGACTGGGGCATCCGCGGACTCGGCCTGTTGGCGGGCGATCTGCGGATGCGCGACGCGCTGGCGCCACAGGACTACCTCTACACACTGGTCGAGCGTGGCGACGGCGAGCCACAGCCGCAGGTGGTCGGGAGCATCATCGACTTCGTCGTCGCGGTCGACGATCTCAAGGGATTCGCGGCGCAGATCGCCGAGCCGGGCGTCGAGATCCTCTCGCTGACGATCACGGAGTCCGGTTACTCGCTCGAGTCAAGCAACGCGACGATCGAGGCGATCGTCGACGGGCTCGATGCGCGCCGGGCCGCCGGTGGTGCGCCCCTCACGATCCTGAGCTGCGACAACCTGCCCGGCAACGGCACCGTCGCGCGCAACGCCGTGATGGCCGTCTGCGAGCAGCGCGAGGGCGGCCTGGCCCCCTGGGTAGACGGCGCGTGCACCTTCCCCAACTCGGTCGTCGACCGGATCACGCCCCAGACCGCCGACGGCGATCGTGCATGGTTGCGTGAGACGTGGGGGATCGTCGATGCCTGGCCCGTCGTCGCCGAGCCGTTCCGCCAGTGGGTGCTCGAGGATCGCTTCGCGGCCGGGCGCCCCCGCTTCGAAGACGCCGGCGCGCTCTTCACGGACGACGTGCGCAGCTGGGAGCTCTACAAGCTGCGGCTGCTCAACGCGACGCACTCGTGCATGGCGTACCTGTCAGCGCTCGCCGGGATCGTGTACGTCGACGAGGCCATGGCAGTTCCGCAGATGCGCCGCTTCCTCGAGCGGCTGCTCCACGAGGAGGCGATCCCGACGCTCACCGAGATCCCGGGCCATCCGCGGGAGGAGTATGCGAAGACCGTCCTGAGTCGCTTCGAGAACACGGGTGTGCGCGACCAGATCGCGCGTCTCTGCATCGACGGCACAGCGAAGCTCCGGACCTTCCTGATCCCCACGGTCGAACGGCAGCTCGAGCTGGGCGGGCCGGTCGACCGGGCGGCTCTCGCACTCGCCGGGTGGGCGGGCTACCTCGCCACGATGCCGGCGAGGGAGCGCGCGCCGGACGCGAGCGCCGATCGCGCGGCCACCTATGCAGCGAGTTCGTTGGACGACCCACTCTCGTTTCTGGACTTCGCCGAGGTGTTCCCGCCGCCGCTTCACGACGACGAGCGGTTCCGTAACGCGTTCGCGCGTGAAACGCGCAGCCTCGCGACGCACGGCCCGATCGGGGCCGTCGAGAGGCTCAGCTAGGCATTTCGCCGTGGAGTGGCGCCGCCTCGCGCGCGAGCGCCGTCACGGTCGCGATGCGCGCGCCGTCGTCTCCGAAGACGTGCACGCTCCCGTTGAGCGAGAGCGACACGGTGTCGTCGATCGCCCCGGAGAACGGAGCCGGAACCTTGGCGACGAGACGGTGCTCCTCGCCCTCGTGGTCAACGAGCACGTGCACGAAGACCTCAGGCCCCAGGTCCTCGACGGCGCGGATGCGCGCCCTGATAGGCCCGCTGCCCACGGACAGGGCCTCGGGCCGGAAGCCGATCGACGAACGGCTCGCGCGCGGATCCACGTCCGAGCCGATCTCTGCGCCGGCGATGCGCAGCGTCCCAGACCCCGCGCCCGGCAGCATGTTCATCGCGGGGGAGCCGATGAACCCGGCGACGAAGAGGTTCGCCGGCTCGTGGTAGAGCTGCGTCGGTGTGTCGCACTGCTGCAGCACCCCGTCTTTGAGGACGGCGACGCGATGGCCCATCGTCATCGCCTCGACCTGGTCGTGCGTGACGTAGACCGTCGTCACCCCGAGCCGCGTCTGCAGCTCGGAGAGCTCGGTGCGCGTCTGGACGCGCAGCTTCGCGTCGAGGTTCGAGAGCGGCTCGTCCATCAGGAAGACCTGGGGATGGCGCACGATCGCGCGACCCATCGCGACCCGCTGACGCTGTCCGCCCGAGAGGTTCTTCGGCTTGCGATCGAGGAACGGCTCGAGATCGAGCAGCCTGGCCACGTCTTGCACGCGCCGGATTCGCTCCTCCTTCGGCACCCCGTGCTGCTTCAGCGCGAACCCCATGTTCGCGGCGACGCTGAGCTGCGGGTAGAGCGCGTAGTTCTGGAACACCATCGCGATGTCGCGGTCGCGCGGGCGAACGGAGCTGACGTCACGCTCGCCGATCAGGACGCGACCCGCGTCGAGCGGCTCGAGGCCCGCGAGCATGCGCAGCGCCGTCGTCTTGCCGGAGCCCGACGGGCCGACGAGCACCAGCAGCTCGCCGTCCTCGATCCCGAGGCTGAGCGCATCGACCGCGGGCCGCGGCGTGCCCGGGTAGAAGCGCGTCGCGGAGTCGAACTGGACAGATGCCACGGGACCGGGCTTCTCCTCAAACCTATTTGATCGCGCCCATCGCGAGCCCGCGGATCATGCGCTTCTGCGCGATCCACCCGGCGACGACCACCGGGATGCACGCCAGCACGGACGCCGCCGAGAGCTTCGCGAGGAAGTTGCCGCGCGTGCTGACGTTGGTGGTCACCCACATCGGGATCGTCGAGCCGTCGACGGGGTTCAGCTGCACCGCGTAGAAGTACTCGTTCCACGCGAAGATCACGCAGAGGAGCGCCGTCGCCGCGATTCCGGGGGCCGCGATCGGCAGCACGACCGAGCTCAGCTGTCCGCGGAGGTTCGCACCGTCGATCTCGGACGCCTCGATCAGCTCGCGCGGGATCTCCGTGAAGAACGAGCGAAGCATCCAGATCGCAAGCGGAAGGTTTATCGCCGTGTAGAGCACGATGAGCACCGTGAGCGTGTTGAGCTCGTGGAAGGTGCTGGCGATGATCCAGATCGGCAGGATCGACGCGACGATCGGCAGGAACTTCGTCGAGATGAAGAAGAACAGGACGTCGCGCCACTTCGGGATCTGATCGATCGCGAGCGCGTAGGCCGCCGGGATCGCCATAGCGAGGACGAGAAGCGTGCTGACCAGGACGATCGTGGCCGAGTTGGTCGCCGCGGTCGAGAACGAGAGCAGGCCTTCCGTGCCGCCCATCACGTCGCGGTAGCGATCGAGCGTCGGATCGAAGAACAGCTTCGGAGGCCCGTTTGCGTCCTGCTCCGACTTGAAGCTGCTCAGGATCATCCAGAAGACCGGGAAGAAGAACACGAGCGCGGCGAACCAGGCGAGCAGGCCCAGGAGGACACTGACCGAGCGTCGCTCGCCGACGTTCAGTCGCGTTCCGCGCCGTGCGCCGATCACGCGGCCTCCTCGCCCTTGAGCAGGCTCGACACAACACGCAGCGCGAGCGTCGCCACAACGATCGAGGCCAGCACGACGACGATGCTGTAGGCGGAGGCGTTGCCGAACAGCCAGCCCCCGCCGATCGACCGCTCGTAGACGAAGCGCGGGATGTTCGTCGACCCCGGGCCGCCGCCGGTCATCACGTCGATGTGGTCGAACACTTGGATCAGGTAGATCGTGCCCAGCAGCGCGCCCAGCTCCATGTACCGCCGGAGGTGCGGGAGCGTGAGCTGGCGAAAAGTGCCGAACGCCGTCGCTCCGTCGACCTTGGCCGCCTCGATCACGTCCTGGGACTGGCTCTGCAGCCCCGCCAGCACGATCAGCATCATGAACGGCGTCCACTGCCAGACGAGCACGGTCACGATCGAGAACGTCGGATGGTTCGAGACGAACTCGACGGAGTTGAGCGAGAGGCGTTCGAGGCCCCAGTTGACGACGCCGAAGAGCTTGCTGAACATCTGGTTCTTCCAAATCAGCCCGGCGACGACGGGCATGATCAGGAACGGCGTGATCAGCAGTGTGCGGACGATGCCCTGCCCGAGGAAGTTTCGGTCGATGAGGATCGCGAGCAGAGTCCCGAGCGCAAGGGAGACGAGAACGGCCGAGACCGTCATGACGACGCTCGTGACCGCCGCGTCGCGGAAGAACTCGTCGCCGGCGAGCTCCCGGTAGTTGTCGAAGCCGACGAACTTCCTCGGGCTCGGCGGATTGACCGTCCAGTCCGTGAGGCTGTAGTAGATGTTCAGAGCGAACGGGACCTGCGTGACGACGATCGTGAAGAGCAGCGCCGGTAGAAGCGGCAGGCGCCGACGCCAGGGCCGGTAGAGCGGGTCCCGCGGGCTGACCGTCCCTGCCGTGGCGTCGGCGCTGCTCACCGGGTGCGCTAGGTGATTCCCGCCGCGATCGTCTGACAGGCCTTGAGCGCAGCGTCGACAGACGTCTGTCCGGAGATCGCCGACGCGAACTCCTGCGTGCAGCGGTTTCCGACGTCCTGGAACTGAGGAATGCCGACGTACTGCACACCAGGCAGGCCCGGACGCTTCGTCGTGCCGGGATTGTTGATCGGCGCGGCCTTCATCGCGTCAAGCGTCTGCTGGGCGAACGCCTTCGCAGCCTTCTGGTACTCGGGGATCTCGTAGGTCGACAGGCGCGTACCCGGCGGAATCGCTGCCCAGCCGCCCGACACCTTCGTCCCGGCGGTCTTGATGTAGTCGGGCCCGGTCGCCCACGAGATGTACTTCCAGGACGTGTCCGGATCGGACGCGTTCTGCGGGATCGCAAGCGCCCAGGTCCACAGCCAGCCGGATGCCTTCGTCTTCTCCACCGGGGCGAGCGCGTAGCCGTTCTTGCCCTTGACCGGGCTGTCGTCGGCCTCGAGCGAGCCGGCGGCGACGGTCGCGTCGTACCACATCGCCACCTTGCCTTCCTGGTACTGCGTCAGGCATTCGTTGAAGCTGGCGTTCGCGGCGTCGTCTTCACCGGCGTCCTTCACGAGGCTGA
>JBKPHO010000005.1:0-20369 GCA_046729915.1 Actinomycetota bacterium
AGGACCTGATTCGAGGTAAGCACCGGCCGGCCGATCGAAGCCTCCAACGGTTCAATCGCAGCCACCGCTCGAAAGCCGTTCCCTCCGATGAAGACGCCCTCGGCGTCGTCGCTGACGTGACGGGCCGTCCATTTGACTACGTCGGCGGATGCGATCCGATCAGGCTCCTGCGAGAGTTCGGCCGACGCTGACGAAACAACGTCAAAGCCCTGACTACGAAAGTAGGCGGCGCCGAGGTCGTTGAGCTCCGCATCGAACCACGGAGCACCGACGAGCGCCACGCGCTGGACGGCGAGCGCACGCAGGGCAAGTACCGCGGATACGCACGTCGCTGCGACTGGAACAGCGAGCAACGCCGAAAGCCTCGAGACCATCTCCGCTTCCTGGTCGAAGCCCACTGCGTACGCTGAGGTCGTCGAGGCGTGGCCGACCGCGTCAATCGAATCGGCAAGCCTCTTGGCCGCCTCATCCAGAACAAGCGGTTCCATGAGCGCCCGGAGCTCAGCGGGCGTTGTCGGCGCGCCGCTTCCAGCACCGGCAAGCCCTGCCTCCGTCGGAATACGAACGACCTCGGTGGCCAGTCGCCCACGAGCCATAGCCGGGAACTCTTCCTCTGGCCCGATCGCCGCGTGGGGGGTCAGCACACCGATCCGAATCACCAAGTCCCCCCTACGGTTTGCGCCGGTAGAGGGCCAAAAGCCGCTCATGGTCTCCTTCGGATCGACGTCGTGAGAGACCGCAACCCGGATCATTCATCTACGGCGCAGCCCCGGTTCCGGCCGATCGAGGTGACGCGCTCGCGGCGTCGGGCGGCTCGGCGAACGCGATCGTGTTCCCGTCCGGATCGGGCACGTTCACGTGGCGTACGCCGTTCGAGTAGGTCTCGATCGGTTCGTGCTCGATGCGCGCGGCAGCGAGGCGCCCGAGGAGCGCGTCGAGCCCGGCGACGGCGAGCGTGACGCGGCCCGCACCCGCCCGCGCCGCGTTCGGCTCGATGAAGAGCCAGGCGCGCTCGTCGATTTCCCAGAGCACCTCTTCCCCGACGCGACTGTCTGGGGGTCGGCCGAAGAACCGCGTATACCAATCGACGCTCGTGTCGAGATCGGATACCGGAACACCGGCGAAGAGGTGGGTGATGGCGCTCAATTCGGGGCGGTGGTATAGCACCAAAGCGCTCGCTGATCGTGCTCCTGGGCGCAACGATCCCACAGCCACGCTTCCTGCGCCTGGCGCGCGCCTACTCGATCAGTTTCCGCCGCGCGCTTCGCTCGGCGGCAGAGGCCGTTAGAACCGGGTTGCGTTCACGTCACTGCGCTGATCGGCGCGTGCGAGCGGCGCGTACGAAAAAGTGCGCGCCGCTCGCGGCTTGTGTCCGAAGCGTCTTGCGCTTTCTCGCCAACCGCTGCTTACGCGGCGTCTACACCGCGACCGTTTGACTGGGGCGAGTGTCCTCTCACCGGGACGGATGCCCGGCGTGGTTTAGGTCACCAGGTTGGGCGATCTGCACATCGCACCGCTGCGAAGACCGTGTGCATCACGCCGTCCCGCTCCTACCGTAGTTGCGATCATTCTGGTGGACATGGGTCGATTGGTCGTGATAGGCACGTACGGGACACGGGACGAGGCGGAGATCGTCGAAGGCTTGCTCGCGTCAGCCGGGATCGCCGCGTCGATCAGGGCAGACGATGCAGGAGGTGCCTATCCGTTCGTGTTGTCGGGCGGAGCGCAGATCCTCGTCGACGAGAGCGACGCCGAGGCGGCCTCCCAACTGCTCGCCGAGCCGGCCGATGAGGCCTGACCCGGGCCGGCACGGATCGACGCAGCGCTGATCCGGCCGATTTCGACGGGCAAGTCAGCAACGCGCTGGGTGGACTCCACGTCGAGGGGCGCACGTGGTCATGGTTTCCCAGCCGGCGGCTGTCGCCGACGTGATCGTGACCGCCGCTGCCGCGCTCGACCGCCCCGGTGTCCCCGCCGAGCCGCGCGCTGTTGAGGACGCTGTCCTTGGAGCCGCTCTCCACTTGGGCCAGCGGGTTCTGGAAGAGCGCGATCGTCGGGTCGTAGCCGTACTCGGTGTCGTGGATGACGACGTAGCGGATCGCCAGGCCGTCCGACGGACGCGTCGCGAGGTCGTAGTTGCCGTAGTCGCCCGGATCGGCGGAGTTCTGCTCGTACGCCGCAGGGACTACGCGGCAGGCAAGGCCGTTCGGACACTCGGCACCGGTCTGACCGGCGTTGCGGAGGTGCTGGGAGCCGGACGCGCCGGCGAGGCCGCATCGACCTTCCCCGAAGCGGGCGGAGAAGCCGCGGATGCCGCCGCTGCAAGGACCAAGGCCGCCACAGACGCCGCGATTGCGGCAGGCAAGCTGCGATGCATAGTGAACCCCCCTCGTGGGTGCGGAAGCGCGGGCGAGTCTAAGCGTCTCGAGCTACCGGCGGCTCAGCGCCAGATTCCCGTCACGGGCCGAGCGCCTGCTGAGCGTCCCAGCAGCGGAAGGCCGAGGCCCTCTTCGATCGTGCGCAAGAGCCCGTAGTGATTGATCGCAGCGTTCACGCGAGCGTGGCGGCGGACGTGTCGGCCGACCGCGAGGGCAAGGACCCGCCCACCTCCGCCGACATCGGTCTTCCCTTCGTCGAAGACGACGAAGACCACGGTGTCGCGAAGAGCCGGCCCGCGTAAAAGCGGCCTCATGAAGGCGGCGAGCCACGCGTCGCCCGTCGCGACGCCGCAATCGTGCATGTCGTGGCAGAGGTCAGGGATGACGAGCGAGAACGTCGGCAGGCGCTTCCGGCGAAGGTCGGGGAGGAACTGGGTGAAAGGCACGATCCGGCGGAGGCGTGGGCCGCTCAGATTGCGCCGGAAGTAGACAAAGGGGTTGTGCTTCTTCGCGTAACGGCCTGAGCTTGCTCCGGTGAAGCCCACAGACGGAAGGCCCTCAGCGTAGGCCTTCCAGGTCTTCTTCGAGGCCTGAAGCGTGTCGGCAAGGCTTCGGCCGTCCACGACGCAGCTCGTGCAGTTGCTGTCGATTCCTTGCCTTGACCCGGAGACGAGCGCGAGGTAGTTCGGCAGGCTCGGATGGGTGACGGCGGTGTAGTTCGTCAGGGTGGCGTAGCGGGAAGCGAGCAGGTTGAAGGTCGGAGCCTGTGAGTTGCCGAGCACCTGCTCCGCCTCGTGGTTCTCGAAGACGACGACGACCACTTGGCGGAACCGCGGCTTCGACCCTGCTGTGGGAGCGGTTGAAGTCGCCGCGCCCCCACAAGCTACCCCGGCGACCACCAGGGCGACGCACGGCACGATCACGCGAAGGAGGCGTGACCGAGCTGGCGGATGAGTCCTGGCCATCGTCGTTGCGGACTTCGCGGCTACGGGACAGGGAGCGTGTGGCGACACGCCGCAAGATCCGGGAGGTTACACCGGCCGGTCGACGCTCACATTCAAGAACAAGGAACCGCGCGGCTTCGCATCTGTCCTAGGGGGTGAGCAACCACAAACCACTCGAAAGGGTCATGCGTGCCCCGATAACGGAGTGCAAGCTGAGTCAGCCAGATCAGGGGAGAGGTCAATGAAAACATTTCGCGCCGGCCTCGTGGCCGTCGGATTGGGATGTGTCGTGCTCGCCGGCGGAGGCCAGGTCGCCGCCGGACGCGCCGCGCCGCAGGCTGCCGCTCCGCAGCTCGACGTCGAGATCGCCATCGACGGAACCGGGAGCATGGCCAGCGCGATCGCCGAGGCGAAGAAGAGCGGGGTCGGTATCACGGAAGGCCTGGTCTCGCTGCTGCCCGACACGCGGTTCGCTGTTGTGGTCTTCCGCGACCACGGCAACCCCGCGGGCGAATATGCGCTCCTGCAGCCGTTCACGAGCGACCGCAGCAAGGTGGACGCGGGATTGAACAAGGTCACGGCGGCCTTCAACCGGGATCCGAACAACACGGATGCCGAGTCGTACAACCTTGCGTTCAGGAAGAGCTACAGCGATCCGCAAATGGGCTGGCGCCCTTCGGCGCGAAAGGTCGTGCTCGTGCTGGGCGACGCGGAGCCGAACGGTGCCGGGACGGACGGACTCCCGGGGTGCAAGGATCGCTCGCGCGACCCGGAGAACCTTTCGACGGCGCGGGAGCTAGCAAACATGCGTGCAACCGGGCGGACGCTCATCATGGTCCGCGAGCTCTCGAGGGAGCTCACCGTGTCGCTGCAGTGCTACCAGTCACTGGCGGCCAGGGCGTACATGGGCGGGCTGGCGCGCGACGCCGGCACCAACCTCGTTTCCACGATCGTCGAGCTCGTTCAGGGCGCGGTTGCTCCCCTCACGTTGAAGCCGGATCTCAGGGCCGCGCTCCGCGCCGACCGCATCGGCTACACGCTGAAGGTCCAGAACCCGAACTTGCTCCCTCTGACCGTGAAGTCGGTCAAAGTCGTGCTGCCGCGGGGATTCCGCTACGTGCCCAAGACGACAACCGGGATGACGCGCACGGAGCCGACGGTTTCCGGCCGTACGCTCGTGTGGTCGTCTACGAAGCTTGTTCGCGAGGGTCAGCAGGCGCGCTTGCACTTGAGCGTCCGCACGCCCCGCCGGCTCGGAACGTACCGAAGCACGGCGATGGGCTTCGTCGAGACCGCCGCAGGCAACCAGCTCGTCGCGCGCACCCCTGCGGTGCTTCTGCGCGTCAAGAAGCGGATCAGTGCCATCGCTTTTCACTTCCAGACGCAGACTTCAGCCGGCTCGACCGTCTCAGGGGGCGCGAGCGCGCGCTTCCGTGCTGGTGCGAAGGCCGTCTCCAGCACGGTTGCGGCCCGCGGATCGCTGCTCTTGCGCAAGGGCCAGAGAGCACGGCTCCTCCTGCGGACGAAGAAACTGCGACTCCAGCGAGTCGCGGGCCCGACGCG
The DNA here is from genome assembly GCA_046729915.1 of Actinomycetota bacterium. Lineage (GTDB taxonomy): Bacteria > Actinomycetota > Thermoleophilia > Gaiellales > Gaiellaceae > AC-32. Next base: position 4,886 of record JBKPHO010000005.1, read on the forward strand.
TGCGCGCGTGACACTGCGCGTCGTGTCCGCTCGTGGCCTGCGCGGCTGTCGGGTCGGTTCGAGCGCGACTCTGCTGCTCGTCTATTCGCCCGATCTCCACGCGGACGAAATCAGCGGCTCGTACCTGAAGCTCTCGCTCCCGCGAGCGTGCGGAGGCACCCTGAGAAGGCCGGCCGAGATCACGGCCTCGGACAACTGAGCGCCTAAGCCGAAGCTGGGCTTTGGAGAAGCGCCGGGAGGTGGAGAACCTCCGCCACCCGGCGCTTCGCGTCGATGTCCGCGTAGATCCGGCCGGCGTCTTCCACCGACACGTCGATCGCCGCCGCAAGCGACTCTGCGGGGTAGCCGTTCAGCCAAGAGTACAAGGCGAGGTCCATCAGCTCGTACGGAAGCGAGAAGTAGAACTCCTGCTGGTCCTGCGCGAGGGGGTACGTGTCGGTCGTCGGCGTTCTCGTCCGGATCTCCTCGGGTACCTCCAGCGCCGCAGCGAGCTCGTAGACCTGCGTCTTGTATAGCTCCGCGATGGGCTTGACGTCCGCGGCCCCGTCGCCGTTCTTCACGAAAAACCCGAGGTCGTACTCGAGGCGGTTCGGCGTCCCGGCCACGGCGTAGTCGAGTCTGTCGGCGTGGTAGTACTCGAGCATCTTTCGCGTACGCTGCTTGAAGTTCGTCGCCGCCACGATCCGCCGGTAGGTGTCGGCGGTGACGCGGACACGAACTTCCTGCCCCTCCGGAGAGCGGGCAACGACCGAGAACAGCCGATAGGACTCCCCGCCGAGAAGGGGCGGAAGGACGATCTTGGCCTTCCACCCGGCACCGTACTCGGGAATGAGCTCGCGAAAGGCCTCGTCGCGCCGCTGATAGCAGCCGGCAGCCTCGAGCATGGGCGTGATGTCCTCCTCGGCGGTTGCCACGCCCACGCTCTGGGCAGCGAGCAGCCCGAGCGCACCGGTGTCGTCTGCCGAGTCCCGCTCCGGCATCAGCAGCCCGAGGACGTTCTCCGGGCCAAAGGCACGGGCGCAAAGGGCCAGGACGACGCTGCTGTCGATCCCACCGGAGAGGCCGACGACCGCTCCGCGCTTTCGAAGGCGCTGTCGAACCGCGTCCTGCAGCCCGGCAACGATCGCCTCGATTGTCGACTCCGAATCGATCTTCAGGACGCTCGGGACGAGCTCAGGAACCGCTGGCTTCGTTCCTGGCAACGCTGCCGTCTCCAAGCTTCTGCGCTAGGTACCGGGTGATGTTTCCGACGGAGTCGAGGTTTTCGGGCAGCAGCTCGTCTTCAGGAATGCGCAGGTCGAACCTGGTTTCGACGAAGTCGACGAGCTCGAGGATGCCGAGCGAGTCGATGACACCCGTCTCGACCAGAGAGTCGTCCCGGTCGACCTTTGCCTCTTCGTAGAGGGGAAAGTTCTGGTCCAGGAACGTCCTGATTTCGCGTTCGATTGCTGCGCTTTCCTGCATCACACTCCAGGCTTTCTATCTCGGGCGCGGCACGTTACCACCGGACCCTCGGGTGGGTCCGACCCCCCGTTTGACCAAGCTTGTGAGCCAGTGCGCAAGCGCCTATGGTGAGGTGGGATGTGCGGAATCGTGGGCGTCTATCAGCGCGGCGCAACAGCTTCGCCGAGGGAGCTTCTTCTGTCGATGGCGGGCGAGCTTCGACACCGCGGCCCCGACGGGACCGGCCTCTATCTCGACGGAGGAGTCGGGATGGCGGCGAGCCGCCTCGCGATCGTCGACCTCGCTCGCGGCGACCAGCCACTCTCCGACGGCGAGGGCCGCTACTGGGTCGTCCAAAACGGCGAGATCTACAACTACGTCGAGCTGCAGGAAGAGCTCGAGTCGCTTGGCCACGGGTTCACCACGACCTGCGACACCGAGGTACTGGCAAACGCCTACGCCCAATGGGGATCCGAATGTCTCCACCGGCTGAACGGTGACTTCGCCTTCGCCGTCTGGGACGCGCAGACGCGCGAGCTCTTCCTTGCACGTGACCGGTTCGGTGTGCGCCCGCTCTTCGTCGCGGAGCTCGGCGGCGACTTCTGGTTTGCCTCGGAGACCCGAGCGCTCCTGAGACACCCCGGCGCACGCCGCGAGCTCGACCGGACCGCACTGGCGGAGTTCTTCGTCACCTGGGCGAACCCTTCGGGCCGGTCGTCCTTCGAGGGCATCCGCGAGCTCCCGCCGGGGTGCTCGATGCGCATCGACCGCGACGGGGCCGAGCCGCCTCGCCGTTGGTGGGACCTCGATTTCTCCGCCGAGGCGGAAGGCGACGACCAGGACCTGCTCGAGGAGCTGCGCGAGCTACTGGACGACTCCGTTCGAATCCGGATGCGGGCGGACGTCCCCGTAGCCGTCTACGTCAGCGGCGGCCTCGACTCCAGCGTGATCGCAGCGCTCGGGCGCTCGTACGCAACACGCGGTCTGACGCTGTTCGGGGTCGGATTCGAAGACCAACGGTACGACGAGTCCGAGTACCAGCGTGCCGCTGCCTCGGCACTGGGCGCCGAGCTGATTCAGGCGAGCGTCGGCCCCACCACCATTGCGGACCTGCTGCCCACCGCGGTTCGCTTCGCCGAGCGCCCGACGTTGAGGACTGCGCCCGCTCCGCTACTCGAGCTCGCCTCCGTGGTTCACGAAAACGGAACGAAGGTCGTGCTCACCGGCGAAGGGGCAGACGAGCTCTTCGCGGGCTACGACATCTTCCGCGAGGACAAGGTTCGCCGGTTCTGCGCCCGGGATCCCGACTCGCGGATTCGTCCGCTCCTCTACGCGCGGCTGAACGAGTATCTGGGCGAGGATCTCGGGCGCCTCGTGCCGTTCCTCGCTCGGTTCTACGGACGCGGCCTGCTCGAGACCGAGGACCCGCTCTACAGCCACCGGATCCGCTTCGAGAACGGGAAGCGCCTGATCCGGATGCTCGGCGCGGACCTCGACGGCCACGGAACCACGGAGACGGCCCTGAGCGGAATGCTGAATCGGCTGCCGCCCCACATCCAGGAGCTCGCACCCCTGGACCGTGCGCAGTACCTCGAGGTCGTGACGTTTCTCCAGGGGTACCTCCTGCATACCCAGGCGGACCGGATGCTGATGAGGCACTCGGTCGAAGGAAGATTTCCCTATCTCGACCACCGCGTCGCCGAGCTGGCCGCCAGGCTCCCCGCGCGGCTGCGGCTCGTCGGGCTACGCGAGAAGGTCGGCCTGCGCAAGGCAACGGCCGACCTCGTCCCGCCGCAGATTCGGACTCGGAAGAAGTGGCCGTACCGCGCACCCATCGCCGAGCCGCTGCTGACGACCGGGAACGGCCGTGCCCTCCTCGAGCTACTCGAGCCGTCCCACATCGAGACGGTGGGCATCTTCGACTCGGCTGCGGTGGCCAATCTCACCGCGAAGCTCGAGGCCCAGGACCCCGGCAAGGTCAGTGAGATGGACGAGATGGCCTTGCTCGCCGCGCTCTCGACCATGCTCCTTCACGAGTCGTCCGTCGCTTCCCCTTCTGCCGCCCCCGTGGCGGTTCCGACGAAGGTAGTGGAGCGGACGGTCGAGTCGCCTGGGCCTATACGTCACGCCGTCGTCGTGGGTTGACAGTGCGATTCCAACGGCTGCTTCAAGACGGTCTCGTTGCGTCGACCGAGGCGCATCCCACGAAGGTCGCAATCTCGGCCGAGGACGGCAGCGCGACGTTCGCCGAGCTGCTCGCCGGTTCGCTCGCCGTCGCCGCCGCGCTGCAGGACGAAGGGCTGGAGCGCGGTGACCGCGCGGCCGTCTTCATGGAGAACTCGCTGGCGTGCGCGACGACCGTCTTCGGCGTTCAGCTTGCGGGCGGCACGTTCGTGATGGTCAACGCACAGACCAAGGACGACCGCCTTACGTACATCCTCGACGACAGCGGCGCGAAGTTCCTCTTCAGCGAGGGGCCCCTCGCGCGCATCGCGGTGAGCGCTCGCGACGCCGCTGCGAGGCCTCCGAAGCTCGTGCTCGCTCGTGCGCCGGCGGACTTCGAAAGCGAAGGCACCGATCTCGCCACCATGACCGAGGGCGGGCCGGAGCCGCGCCCCGGAGACGCGATCCCGTCGGACCTGGCCGCGCTCCTCTACACCTCCGGGAGCACCGGAACGCCCAAGGGTGTGATGCTGACGCACCAGAGCCTGACGTTCGTCACGGAGAGCATCGCGGACTACCTACGAATGACCGCCGACGACCGGATCCTGAACGTGCTTCCGCTGGCCTTCGGCTACGGCCTCTCGCAGCTTCTTCTCACGGCTCGCCTCGGCGCGACGCTCGTTCTCGAGCGCTCCTTCGCGTACCCGGCCCAGACGCTGCGACGGCTCGAAGCGAACGAGGCCACGGTCTTCCCGGGGATCCCCACGATCTTCGCGACGCTCACGTCCTTGTTCGGGAGCTCGGACAAGACGTATCCAAGCGTGAGGACGATCACAAACGCGGCCGCAGCGCTGCCGTCCTCGCTTCATGGACCGCTCCGCGAGCTCTTCCCGAACGCGCTGATCTTCCGCATGTACGGCCAGACGGAATGCATCCGCGTGTGCTCCCTCGAGCCGGAGCTACTCGACGAGAAGCCGACCTCCGTCGGCAAGGCGATTCCCGGAACCGAAGCAGCGGTGCTCGACGAGGAGGGACGGCCTGTGCCGCCCGGCGCCGTGGGGACGCTCTACGTCCGCGGTCCCCATGTCATGCGCGGTTACTGGAATGCCCCCGACCTGACTGCGACGACGGTCGCGGACCGCCTCTATCCGGGCGACTCCGTCCTGTGCACGCACGATCTGTTCACCACCGACGCTGACGGCGACCTCTACTTCGTCAGCCGAAGCGACGAGATCATCAAGACGCGCGGCGAGAAGGTGAGCCCGATTCAGGTCGAGAACGTGCTGTTTGCGATTGAAGGGATCAAGGAGGCAGCCGTGGTCGGCGTCCCCGACGATCTCCTGGGGGAGGCCATCCGCGCTTACGTCGTCCGCGAGGAAGGGAGCACCGTCGAGGAGCCGGACGTCGTCCGCGCTTGCCGAGAGCAGCTGGAGGCGTTCGCCGTCCCGCACGACGTGCGCTTCATCGAAGAGCTTCCCAAGACGCCGAGCGGCAAGGTCCGCAGGAAGAGCTTGTTGACATGAGGAGCCTGCGAAGGGCTCTGTGGCTCCTGCGAAAAGGCCACCTGCGAGCGCTCCTTCGGAGGACCCGCCGGCTGGTCTGGGACAACGCGGCCGCGCTTGGGCTCGCCTACGACCTTGGAGCTCCGGTCACAGCGCGAGTTCCCCGCGTCGAGGTCGAGGTCCGTCCGATCGAAGACGCAGACGTCCCGATCTTCACGACGCTGCCGCCGGCGGGCAGCCCCCGGGTCGAGGCGCTGACGCGGACGAGCGCGCGACACCTGATCGAGTCCGGGCTACAGACCTGCTACGTCGGGGTGACCGCCGCGGGGCCGGTCTACATGCAGTTCCTCGTCACGGCGGACCAAAACAGGCTTCTGCAGGCCGTCTTCGCGGGGCTCTTCCCGCCGCTTGCCGAGGACGAGGCGCTGCTGGAGTTCGCCTACACGCTGCAAGAGCACCGGGCGCTTCCGGTGATGCCGGCGGTCATGCTTCGTTTGATCGAGATCGCCGCGGAGCGGGACCTGCGGCGCGTCGTCACCTACGTGCACGTCAACAACCCGAGCTTCATGCGCTTTTTCATGCGGCTGGGTTTCGTCCCCTTCGTGGTTCGTTTCGAGCGCTGGCGCCTGTTTCGCCGCAGCGTCGAGTTCGAGGAGGTCGAACAGCGGGTCGCCGAGCGGCTTGCGGAGGGACAGGATCTCAAGACGCTGGCCGCTCTCGGCTTGACCTCGATCCGGCCCTGACCTCAATCAGCCCGGCCCCGGCGGGCCTTAGGCTCGGCGAACCGCACCTGCGGCGCGGCGTGCGGCGCGCCTGGCTTCCCGGCTGAGGCGTTCGAGCCGGGTCGGCCGGAGCTCGTCAAGCGCATCGAGCTCCGCCTGCGACAGCCGGACAGCCAACGCACCGACGTTTTGCTCGAGGTGGTCCGGCGAGGCCGTGCCCGGAATCGGGAGCGTCGCCGGAGACCGGTGAAGCAGCCACGCCAGGGCGATCTGTGTCGGGGTCGCTTCCTGTGCTCGAGCGATGCGCCGGAGCGCGGTCGACCGCCCCACACGCCCCTTCGCGAGCGGCGCCCAGCAGATGAAGACCATCCCCTCCTGCTCGCACAGTCGCAGCGCGTCCTCGCGCGCCCGGTCGGCGAGGTTGTACCTGTTCTGAACCGAGACGATCGGCGCGATCTTCCGGGCCCGCTCGACCTGCTCGACGGTCGCGTTCGAGAGCCCGACGTGCCGAACCTTTCCTTCTCGCCGGAGCTCCGCGAGTGCACCCACGGATTCCTGGAGCGGGACGGCGGGATCGACGGTGTGCAGCTGGTAGAGGTCGATCTGCTCGGCGCCGAGGCGGCGCAGGCTGCCCTCGCACGCCTGGCGCAGATGCTCGGGGCGTCCGTCCGGCCGCCACCTAGCCGGCCCCGGACGGCGGAACCCTCCCTTGGTGGCGATGACGAGCTCTGGCGGATACGGACGAAGCGCCTCGGCGATCAAGAGCTCGTTGACCTCAGGCCCGTACGAGTCGGCGGTGTCGATGAAGTTGACGCCGAGCTCCACTGCCCGTCGTAGCACGCGCCGCGCGGAGCCGGGATCGCGAGGGCTCCCCCAGACGCCCGCTCCCGTGAGGCTCATCGCGCCGAAGCCGAGGCGGCGAACAACGGTGTCCCCGATCCTGAGCTCCTCGCTCACGTCGGGGCGCGTGGATTGGACAGCATCGAGAACAGCCTGCACACTAAGGATTGCTTGGAGCGCCGCAACCGTCATAGCATCGCGACGGGGGCGGCGCGCCTTCGTGTGTTTCGCCTCCTAGTGGCGGTGGTGGTCGCCGCCGCGGGGTGGCTCGGGGTCAAGGCGGTCGCGGAAGCAGACGCGTCCTCTCCGGGCGCGCTGGTCGTGGCAAAGGGAAAAGCGGTCAAGCAGGTCGCGGCCGACAGCCGGCGGCTCGTCTGGGAAGCGGGCCCGCTCGAAGGTGACGGCGGAACGACCCTCTTCGCCCGCGGGCTGGCCGGCGGCCGGAAGCGGACGCTCGCGCGTGACGTGAGCTCGAGCTACGGCCTCGCGCTGGTGGCGGGCCGGGTCGTCTACGCGGAGGGCGGCTCGCCGGCGCGGCTACACGCGATCAGCCCCAACGGATCGAGGAGAGTCCTCTCGCGCTCGCTTTCCGCGCCCTTCGCGGCTCGCGGCTCCTTGCTCGCCTGGATCGAGCGAGTCGGCCGCCGCCAGCAAGTCGTCGTCCGCGAGATGCGCACAGGCCGCGTGCGGCTGGTCTCGGTGCTGCGGCGCTGCGAAGGCGGGCGCTGCTACCAGCTCGGAGAGGTCGCCCTTGCCGACCGCGGCGTCGTCTTCACGCGGAACTCCAACAACCCCGACCTCTCCTGGGTCGTACGCGTCCGCTTCTCCAACCGCGCCCTGACGACTGTGCGGATCCCGAACGATCCCCAGCCGGACCTCGTGCCCTCGTCGGCAGGCGCGCTCTACCACGCCTACGGCCGGGGCTGGTACCGCTGGGACTTCGGGAAGCGGCCGAGGGGCACGCGCTTCCGCGCGAACCCGCCCGCGCCGCTGCTCGCGTACGAGCACGGCCGCTGGTTCCTGTCCACGCGGCGCGGCTGCGACTTCGGCGTCGTGAGCATCGGCGCCGACGGCCGCCGCTACGTGGTCGTCTCCGCGCGGCGCCTGCGCAGCCTCGTGCCGTCGACATCGCGATCCTGCGTCTGGCTACAGGCCTTCGCCTCGGCGGGCCGGCGGCCCCTCAGCGCGTGGGCGCTGGTGCCGCGGGAGTCGTCTGAAGAGCATTCCGACAGGGGCCTCTTCGGTGTCGCGTTCGCCGGACGCGCCGCTCGCTAGGCCCTCACGGCGGCAGGCGCCGGTGCCGCCCAGTCAGCGCGGTCCGGCGCTCGCGCATGCTGGACAGTGGGTCGAGCAGCCAGCGCCGGCCGGTAGCCGAGGTCTTGACCCTTACCCGGAACGGCCCATCCTCGCGCCAGATACCCACCCGTGGCACCGAGTAGAGGTCGGTTGCCGTCTGCGTCCCCGGCAGGGCGAATGCCGCGGCGTACCCGCTCGCTCTGGCCGCCGCGCGCACCCTCTCGTCTTCGTCGCCGAAGGGGTAGGCGAGGAAGCTGCAGGGAACGGAGAGCTCGTCTTCCAGCCGCTCCCGCGACTCCCGCAGCTCGCGCTCGAGCCCCTCCTGATCAAGCGCGGTCAGGTGAGGATGCGTGAGCGTGTGGGAGCCGATCTCGATCCCCTGCTGGATGAGCTCCCGAAGCTCCGCCCAGCCCATCGTCGCGAGCTGCCCGGCGTGCTCCGGAAGCTGCCGCCCGGCGAGCTCCGGGACGGCGAAGGTTCCGTCGCCGTCCGCGAAGCCGGGACACGCGAAGACCGTTGCCGGCACGCCGAGGCGCTGGAGCACAGGCACAGCCCGCGCGACGCTTCGAAACGCGTCGTCGAACGTGACGTGCACGAGCTTCCCGCTTCCGGCCACGGCCTCGGCGGCTCCGACCGGGCGGTAGCCGCGCGCCAGGACCGCCTGCAGCTGGCGTTCGAAGGCAGCCAGCGTGACGGCGAGCGCATCGGGCCAGTCGTCGGCGACGGCGTGATAGCAGAGGACGAGCGGTCGCGGTCTCATGCCGCCCATACCCTAGACCGGCGCAAGAATGGGTCGGGATGTCGGGCCGATCGGCGGCGGACGTGAACGTGCGCGAAAGCATGCCGCGAGCGATCTCGCTTATGTACCACGACGTCGTCGACCCGGGCCGTCCCGACTCGAGCGGCTTTCCGGGCAAGGGCCCCGCGCGGTACAAGCTCGACTGGCCGCTCTTCGAACGGCATCTCGAAGTCATCGCCGCGGCCCGGAAGAGCCCCCGGAGCGTCATGGAGCTCGCGGCTTCCGACCCACCGCGCGACAACTGGCCGCTGCTACTGACGTTCGACGACGGCGGGGCGAGCGCGGAGCGAATCGGGAGCGTCCTCAGCGCCGCGGGCTGGGTAGGCCACTTCTTCGTCACCGTCGACCGCCTCGGCACGCCAGGGTTCCTCGACGAGGGCGGAGTCGAGCGCCTCGCTCAGATGGGCCACGTCGTGGGCACGCATTCATGCTCACACCACGTCCCCTTCAGCGAGCTCTCGGAAGAGCAGCTACTCGAGGAGTGGGGCCGCAGCATCGACGTGCTGGGAGCGATCGTCGGACAACCGATCGACGTCGGGTCAGTGCCGGGCGGTTACTTGTCCAGGCGGGTCGCCAAAACGGCGGCGCAATCCGGATTGAAGGCCCTCTTCACCTCCGAGCCCGTCGCCCACAGCCGCGAGCTGGATGATTGCCTTCTACTCGGGCGCTACGCCGTTCTCACGGAAACGCCTCCAGAGGCAGTTCGGCGATTGGCTCAGGGAGAGATCGCGCCGCGCGTCCGTCAACTCATCTCCTGGAAGGCGAGGGGCGCGGCGAAGGCCGTGCTGGGCGACGGCTACCGAGGCTTGCGCTCGCGTGTTCTCGAACGAGACTGAGAGGGGCGTGTCCGGCTCTGGGCGAATGCGGCAACAGACGGCCCGGCTCGGCCAATCGACACGACCCCCCAGCTCGGCATCTGAAGCGTCTCGAGGGCATTCCGGACAAATCGTGCCTGCTCTTTCGTAGTCCTTCCCTCGCGAGCGGCGATGATCGCCGAGTCGGACGCAGATAGGAGAGCGAACGTCGTTCCCGAGCCCAGTGAAGGCGCATCGACGATGACGTAACTCGCCATAGCCTTCAGGTCGGCAATGAGGTCCGCGATCGACCAGGACGCAAGCGTCTGGTCCGAAAGCACTCCCTCCCCTAGTTCGAGGAGCTGCAAACGACCGCGCTTGCCGTTGCCGGCCATTATCGATCCGAGGTCACGAACCGCGTCCTCCGAGTCGAGGCCTCCGCGCCGCTGGATGGCGTCGACACCGCCCCTGACAGCTAGCTCTTCGATCGACACGTCGCGGAGCGCGTCCTGCAGGTCGCCGGGCCCGCTTATGGATCCTTCCGGCCCCGCGCCGTCGCTCGAAAGACCGAGGCGATGCGTGAGGCTGTGCCGGTTCGGGGCAACGTCGACGCAGATCACGTCCGCCCCGGAGAGGGCGAGCGCGACGCCGAGACTTGCAGCGACAGTGCTCTTGCCGTCACCGGCTCCGCCGCTCGTGATCGTTATGAGCCGCTCACGAGGCTTGGCGCGCGATAACTGCAGGCGCAGCGGATCAATGGCGTGAAGGTTCCCGTAATCGAGACCCCTTCTACGGTCGACGACCGGCCGCACGAGAGCGCTCTTCGGTAGCGCCGCAATGACGGGTGCCCCGAAGTTCTCCTCGAGCTCGTCTTGCCGGTGGATGCGCTCGTCGAGCGTGTCCCGAAGAAGAGCCAGGATGACCCCGAGCGCAAGGCCGATGATCCCAGCGAACGCAAGCGTCTGCGCCGGCTTTGGCGAAACCGGTTTCGACGACGCATAAGCGGGCTCCCATCCCGTCGCCGTCACCTTCGGCGCCGTGGGGTCCGTCGATTGGCCGAGCTTGGCCTGCACCCGCGAGGTGAAGACAGACGCGATCCTGTTCAGAATCCGAACGGCCTCCGCCGGACTGTGTGAGTCGTAGGTCAACTGGAGCACAGCGCTGTCAGGCGTGCTCGAAACATGGAGGTTCTTGAGAAGGGACTCATTCGTCTCGTTGAGGCCGAGGTCCTGGATGACCTTGTTGGCGACCACGTCGCTCTTGACCAGTGGCGACAACGTCTGAGTGAACGGTTGGATGTTCGGCCCGAACCGCGGGTCGAGGCCTCCCGCGCCCGGCACGACGACGATCTTCGTCGAGGCCTGATAGACGTTGTCCTGTGTGAACGTCACCGCGGCCGCTGCGGCAAGTGCCGCCCAGGTGACGAAAACGATCAGCGGCGCCTGCCGCTTCAGGAAGTCGACCTGCCGGCGGGCTGCGGACTGTGGTTGTGACGCGTTCGGTGAGAGGGTCATCGCGCTTCCCTGTAGGGGTCACGCACGAGCCGCAACCGCCTTCACGGAATCGTACTCACGAACCGGCAACTCAGCTAGGGGCCAGGCGCGAGAGGGCCGTGCCGTCCGACGCCGGGTTGACACTCACGGATCGATTCTTTAACTTCCCGCGCTTCGTCAGCACGGCCCAGCACCTCTAGAACCCGAGAACGACTCCGTCCGAGTCAATCGGAACGGCGAAGTACGCACGCCAGGGTGCGTGGCGATAGAGGAGATCGTGGACGACAGACGAAAGCCCCCCGTCATGTCGAGAACGAGCGCGCATGGCTCGTTCGAGGGATCGAGCCGCTCGCGGCTAACGCCGAGGCACCCCAAGGTCATGTTCAGGAGTCGCCGCCAACTGGCGGCTGCCGCAGGCTTCTGGGTCTTGTTGCTTGCCGCCGTCGCTGGGATCTGCACGATTCCGGGTGCCTCAGCCGCCGCGACGCCCCTCTTCAGCGACGGATTCGAGAGCGGCACCCTATCGGCGTGGACGCGGTCGAGCGGAATGACCGTGCAGCGGCAGGCGATCTACTCCGGCTCCTGGGCGGCGCGCGCGACCAGCTCCGGCACGCCCGCCTACGCCTACAAGAACCTGAGCACGCCTCTGTCGGAGTTCTACTACGACGGCCGCGTCCAGATGGTCAGCCAGGGCGGCACGAACGTCTCGCTCGTCCGCTTCACGACGGCCACGGGCGGCTCGATCTTCTCGATCTTCCGGCTCAGCAACGGCAAGCTCTCGTACGCCAACGGCGTCACGCGCGTTTCCACCTCCGGCCCCTTCGTATCGACCGGAACCTGGCACGAGCTCGAGGTGCACGCGCTGATCAACGGCACCTCCAGCCTGGTCGAGGTCTGGCTGGACGGAACGAAGGTGATCACCAAGAGCGCGGAGGCGCTCGGCACGACCGGGGTCGGGCGCGTCTACATCGGCGCCAACGCGAGCGGTCACACGTTTGACTCCGTCTTCGACAACGCGGTCGTGTGGGCCGCCGTCACGACCCCCCCCGCGGCCCCGACCGGCCTCGGCGTCCGCAGCTCGACCCAGGGGAGCATTGCGCTCGCCTGGGCGCCCTCGACCGACAACGTGGGGGTGACCGGCTACGACGTCTTTCGCAACAACGCCAAGCTCGGCACGACAGCCGGAAACCTCTACACGTTCACCGGGCTCGCCTGTGGGACGAGCTACACGCTCGGCGTCGACGCGTACGACGCGGCGGCGAACACGTCCGGGCGCACCTCGGTCACCGCGGCGACGAAGCCGTGCAGTGGCACGCAGTCGGCGGATGTAACGCCGCCTTCTACGCCGACGGGACTCACGGTCGGCGGCGCGACGCAGTCGAGCATTTCACTCGGCTGGAACGCCTCCACGGACGACGTCGGAGTCGCGGGCTACCACCTCTTCAGGAACAACTCGGCGCTCGGCACCACGACCGGGAATAGCTACACGTTCAGCGGGCTCGCCTGTGGGACGAGCTACACGCTCGGCGTCGACGCGTACGACGCTGCCGGCAACGTGTCCGGGCGCGGCAGCATCACCGCAACGTCGAGCCCCTGTAGTGGCAGCGGCGGCGGTGGTGGCGGTGCTGGTGGCTACATCAAGACGCTCGACTCCACGGATTCGTACCCCGTTGGGCTGTCGGACGACTCCAATAACTGCACGCTCGCGAGAACCGAACTCGGCGACACGTTCACAATCCTCCCAGCCTCGACGCGTTGCACATGGACGAACTCGCACTTCTCTCACATGCATCGGCATGAGGTCTTCGAGATCTCAGAGCGGTTCGACCTCTACAGCCACGTGACCGACTGGACGCACAACATCATGATCCGTCCCACCGGCAACTTTGGGAACGCCAACTGCAGCTCGGGCGGCAACGCACAGGTGATACTCGTCACGGTCAGGATCAAGGACGACGACCACTACTGGCTCGAGCTCCGCGGCGGACCGTCGCTCCAGCCCGCAGACCAGGACCCCTACTACACCGCCGTCGACATGGGGCCGGTCGTGCAGGGACGGACCGACCGGTTCAGGTTCGACATCGTGACCGACTACCAGCACGGCGCGGCGACGGTATGGCACAACGGTGTCGTCGTCTACAACAACCGTGACCGCCCGCTCGGCTTCCACTACGACTGCGACCGGACGACGGACATCTCGAATTTCGACCTGCGGATGCAGCACGGCGTCTACCGCGGCTGGTCCGGTCCGATGACGCTCACGTCGAGCGGGTTCGGATTCCTCGTCTCCGAGCCCGAGAACTAGCGGCCCCTGTTCGCTTACGCCGCGTCTACGGACGCATCGGCCGCACGCAATGCAAGCTCTGACGTAACGACTCGCCCGAGCAATTCGTCCCCCGCAAACTCCGGCCTTTCCGCAAGGTCGAGCCACGGCTCGAGCGCGCCCGGCTTGTACAGCGGCGCCGCACGCATGCGCGACGGATCGAGAACGCCCTCGCGGCGCAGCCTCCGAACCAGCATGGTGCGCGCCCGCACCGCCTCGGGCCTCGGGTTCGTGCGCCGAGCAAAAACGGAGTGTCCGGTCGCGCGATAGCTGAGCTTGGCCGTGGCGCGGCGCCCCAGATCGACGTAGTACGGAACGAACCGGTGCAGGTTTGAGAGCCGCCACGGCTGTGCCGGCCCTCCGCTCCCCGTCCGAACCGCGGCGAGCGTCGGGTCGAGCCGATTGATCATGTGCCGCATCAACCGGTGATTGTTTCGGTTGCGATAGCTCGTCGAGAACCCGGCGCCGAATATCGGTCTGAAGTAGAACGGCGCCCGCGACCGTATGAAGGCGCCGTCGGCGGAGGCGAAAGCGCCCACGTGGCCCGTCATCTTGTAGGCGTGCATGACGTCGAGCTGTGTCGTGTTCAGCTCGCCGCTATACGGCTCTGCGCGCCGCACCATGCGTTCGCGGAAGTCGTCGCGGACCTCCGGCGTCGGGTCGGACGCGAAAATCTCTGTGTTCAGCGGAGATAGGAGACGCATGTCCAGCCAGTTGTCGATGTTGACGCGCGACGAGCGTCCGGCCTGAAGGAACTCCTGCCGCCACGCGTGTCCGCGGTAGTGGTCACCACCGACTCCTATGGCCAAATCGTAATGCACCAAGCCCAGCTCCTTGTGCGACCAGAGGACGCGCGCGAGCTGGACGGCGTCGAGGTTGCCATCGCCCCAAGCGAGCGCCACGGGAAGCAGGGAAGGAAGCACGCTCTCCCAGTCGTCGGGGAGCGTTACCAGTGACCAACTCCACCCGGCCCTTCGGGCGACCTCGCGCGCCACGGAGATGTCTGCCGAGTGCCGGGTCTCCCGGGTATTGGCTTCGAACGGCACACCCGCCTCTCGCATGAGCAGGGCGAGAAGCCGCGTGTCGTAGCCGCTGGTGAGGTCGGTCCATACCGGGGGAACTCCGGCGAAGAGGTCGCGATTTGCGCTCACGGCGACGTCCAAGCAGTGCTCGACGGCTTCGTCGAATCGAAGCCGCGCCACGGACGCGTCTACAACCGGCGCCCAGTAGATCTGCGTCTCGACGCCGTCGGGCGTGAACGCCACGAGGGTCGCAGGATCGAGGCGCTCGATTCCCTCCCAGCCGGTCCTCCGGCCGAATTGGTAGCCGGCGCGCAGGTACGAACGGACGCCGAGCAAGCTCGGCCTCGCGCGAAGGTAGCGGGCAAGCGCCAGGACCGACGTCGAGACATAGGTCACCCCGTTCCGTTCGGCCACGTAAAGGGCGTGCATGCCGAAGGCATCCGACGCGAGGATCAGCGTCGCGTGCGCGTCGTCGTATGAGAAGAGAGCGAACAGGCCCTCGAGGTCGGCCAGCCCGCCCTTGGGCGGGCGCCGCGAGAAGTGAAGTGCGCCCGCGGCCACCGCCCACGCCGACGCCCGAGGCTCGGCCTTCGCTCGCTGCTCTCGCGGCACGTTGAACGCAACAACCGCGGCCCAGGGACCTGCGCTCGCAACGACCCGCTCGGAAGGGCCGCGGAGGCGCTCGTACTCGGTAGCAAGCCCGTCGAGGTCATCCTCGATCGACGCGTGACGGTCGTGCGCGACCACCGCGACGAACCCGGCTGCCTCGTAGAGGTTCTCAAGCCCGGCCGCGACGATGGACGTAACCGTCTCCACGAACGGCACGCCGCTACGAGCAGGGGCTCTGTCTTCGCGCTGGATCGCTCGGCGCTCCGGCAAGCTGAGGTGGAGCGTAGACGATTGGGTCCGGGTTCGCCCGGTGACGTCCGCGAAGGGCTCGTTGCATCGGTTCGCTCCGTGCTCGGCGGGCATCGCGCGCCGCGCCGCGGGCAACCTCGGCTATCGCGCTATCGGACGCGCTTGGAGAGGAGGAATCGGAAACCGCTCGAGGTCAGCGTCACAGGGCCGCCGCCCTCGCGGTAGACGC
>JBKPHO010000006.1:0-1540 GCA_046729915.1 Actinomycetota bacterium
CTCAACGAGCGGCTGCGAGCCCGAGCGCACGGCGATGTCGAGCCCTTCCTTGAGCAGCTCCCGCGCCTCCACGCGCGCGTTCGTCCGGCGCAGCGCCGCGCCGAGCTCGACCATCGTCCGCGCCCGCTCCAGCTTCGCCGACGACGCCTCCAGCACGCTGAGCGACTGCCGCAGCGTCTCGATCCCCTCGGCACCGCCCTCCGCGAGACCCAGGACGCGCAGCGCGACGCCGATCGGCCGTGGCGCGCCCCATCCCCGCGCAAGCTCGACCTCCTCTCGCGCCAGCTCGAGCGCGTCGTCCCGGCGCCCGAGGCCCAGCAGCGCCAGCGCCAGGTGCGAGCGCCAGGCCAGGACCGCCGGGTTGCGCATCTCGAACGCCTCCATGCAGCGGCCGAGCCGCTCGAAGTCCGAGGCCGCACCGGCGAGCTCGCCACGGGCGTAGCGCAGCCAACCGCGCGAGCCGAGAAAGAAGATCAGGTGAGCGCTCTCGGCCACCTCCTCTTGGAGCCCGAGCTCCGCGAGCGCCCGCTCCGCCTCGTCCAGCTCGCCGCGGTTAGTGAGCACGTCGGCGAGGTACGAGCGGAAGTAGATCGCGCCCTGCTGGCTCGGCAGGTACGTGACGAGCTCGTCCGACTCGCGCAGGTCCTGGATCCCCCCTTCGAGATCGCCCCGCTGGGCCAGCGAGAGCCCCCTGAAGCAAAGCATGTTCGACAGCGTCACCAGCTCGCCGCGCCGCTTCGCGGCCTCCATCACGGCATCGAAGAAGAAGTCGACCTCCTCGTCGAACTCGGCGTACATGAGCGCGGTCACGGCGCACGAGATCGCGACCGAGGGCATGCTCTCGATCAGCGCTTCCACCATCTTCGGCTCGGCCAGCGCGCATACCGCCTCGCGGTTCCCGCCGCGCCGCGCGTCGAAATACCGCAGCGTGGAGACCATCACGGCGCGACCGATGTCGCCAACCAGTTCACCCTCGTCCACGCCCGCGATCCGCTCGCGCGAGACCTCGATCACGTCCTGGTCGAACCCGGACGAGTTGATCAGCTCGGCCTCGAGCAGCTCGCGCAGCTCCGGCTGGTCGTCGTCGAGGCGCTTGATGGCGTCCTTGAGGACCCGAACGGCCTCCGGGCCGCGGTTGAGCCTGAACAGCGAGCGCCCGAGCTCCAGCGCGAGCCGCGCCCGGCGCAGCGGCTCGTCGATCGCACCCAGCGCCTCGCCGAGGTGCTCGGCCGCCGCGAACACGTCGACCCGTTGCTCGGCCAGCCCGAGCTCGTGCAGCGTGTCGGTCCGCGTCTCGTCGGAGGGCGGCTCCGCCAGCGCGCGCTTGAGGTAGCGGACCGCCACCTCGGGAGCCCCGCGAACGAGGGCGCGGTCGGCGGCGATGCGCAGAGTCTCGACGACGAAAGGGTCGCCCACGGGAGGCACGAGGTCGAGGTGGGCCGCCACGCGCTCAGGCTCGGCGTCCGAGCCCGCCAGCAGCTCGGCGGCCCGGCGGTGCTTCAGCAGCCGCTGCGACGGCTCGATCGACTCGTACACCGCC
>JBKPHO010000007.1:0-27658 GCA_046729915.1 Actinomycetota bacterium
TCGTAGAGGGTCAGGCCGTCGCCTTCCCAGACCGCCGTGGTCGCGTGCGGCTCCATCGGGTTGTTGTGCTCGGCCGGCGTGGTGTAGGTCGCGTCGAGCGTGACGGCGGCGGAGCGAAGGGCCCCGTCGACGTCGCCCTCCTCGGTGTCGGTCAGGTTGGCGGGGTTGATGTGGTCCGGCTTGTAGAGCCCGGGATGGTCGCTGCGGAGCACGACGTCGTGCTCTTCCTCGTCGACGTCGAGCCGCACCAGGCGCGCTGCCTCCCGCGCGGTCTCGAGGCTCTCGGCGATCGCCGCGCCGACGATCTGCCCGCGGTAGGCGATCCGGAGCGACTGCAGCACTCCGAGCTCACCGTCCTGCTCCGCCAGCTCGGGCGCACTCTCGTGGGTGAGGACCGCGAGGACGCCCGGAACCGCGTGCGCGCTCGCCGCGTCGATGGTGCGGATCGCGCCCTTCGCCACTGGCGAGACGACGAGGCTCGCGTAGGCGACGTTCTCGAGCTCGTACTCGTAGGCGTACTTCGCCTGTCCCTGGACCTTGTCGCCGCCTTCGATGCGGTCGACCGGCGCTCCGAGGACGCGTTCGGCGACGCTCATCCGGCGAGCTCCGTGAGCGTGGCGACGATCGTGTTGCGCGCGAGCGGAACCTTGTAGCCGTTGTCGCGGAGCGGCTCCGCGTGCTCGAGCTCGGCGTCGGCCGCGCGGCCGAACGACTCGGTGGGTGCGGGTGCGCCACGCAGCGCCTCCTCGGCCCGCAACGCCCGCCACGGCTTGTGCGCTACGCCGCCGAGCGCGAGCCGAGCCTCTCGCACTGTGCCGCCCGCAACGTCGAGCGCGGCCGCGACCGAGACGAGCGCGAACTCGAAGGACGCCCGACCGCGTACCTTCCGGTAGGCCGAGCGCGTGGCGATCGGCAGCGGCGGCAGCTCGACCGCGACGATCAACTCGCCGCCGTCGAGGACTGTGTCGCGCCAGGGCTCGTCCCCGGGCAGGCGGTGAAGGTCGAGGAGCGGAACCTCGCGGGCCCCGGCCGGCCCCACGACGTGGACGACGGCGTCGAAGGCCGCGAGCGCGACCGCTATGTCGGACGGATGGGTGGCGACGCAGTGCTCTGAGTGGCCGAGAATCGCGAGATTCCGGTGCTCGCCCTCGCGTGCGGGGCAGCCGGAGCCCGGATCGCGCTTGTTGCAGGCCTTCGTCACGTCCTGGAAATACGCACAGCGTGTGCGCTGGAGCAGGTTCCCAGCGGTCGTGGCCCAGTTCCGGATCTGGCCCGAGGCGCCCGAGAGGAGCGCCTGGGATAGGGCCGGGTAGCGGGCCTGCACCTGCGGATCGGCCGCGAGCACGCTGTTCCGAACAGCGGCGCCGATCCGCAGGCCCCCGTCCGGTGTGGAGTCGATGCCGTGGAGCGGAAGTCTCGTCACGTCGACGAGCGTCACGGGGGTCTCGACGCCCAGCCGCATCAGGTCGACGAGGTTCGTCCCGCCGCCGAGGAACTTCGCCTCGGGTCTCGCGATCGCGGCGAGCGCCGTCGCGGTGTCGGTCGCGGCCTCGTAGCCGAACGGCCTCAACGTGCCGCCTCCTCGATCGCCGCCAGGATGTTCGGGTAGGCGCCGCAGCGGCAGATGTTGCCGCTCATCCGCTCCCGGACTTCGTCCGGGCTCAGGCGCGGCTCCGCCGCCGCGTCCCGTGAAGCGTGGCTCGGCCAGCCCCTCGCGAGCTCATCGAGCATCCCGAGAGCCGAGCAGATCTGGCCCGGTGTGCAGTACCCGCACTGGAGACCGTCGTGCTCGACGAACGCGCGCTGCAGCGGGTGCAGCTCCCCGCCGTCGGCGAGGCCCTCGATCGTCGTCACGTCTGCGTCGCGATGCGCGACCGCGAGCGCGAGGCAGGCGTTGGCGCGGAGGCCGTCGATCAGGACCGTGCAGGCTCCGCACTGGCCGTGGTCGCAGCCCTTCTTCGCGCCGGTCAGCCCGAGATGCTCGCGGAGTAGGTCGAGCAGCGAGGTGCGCGTGTCGATCGTGAGCGAATGGCGCTCGCCGTTGATGCGGAGAGAGACCTCGGCGAGCTCGGGTGGGGTCGGGGCGGGATCGCCCACCGGCGAGAGGTTACCGGCGGGCCGGCAGCGTCAACCCACTGGCGGCCGGATGTAGATCGTGCCCTCGTGCTTGATCGGCACGAAGGGCGCGCCGATCCGCATGATCACCGACTCGGCGTGCGCAAACAGCTCGTCCGAAACCTCCTCGGCGTCCCCGTGCACGGGCACCTCGATCCCGACCTCGTCGACCGGGCGCGCGTCGAGCCCGGCTTCGCGCAGCTCCTGCAGCAGCCGGTCGTGAACCCGGGGTCAGATCTTGCACTGCAAGAGTCCTGCCACAAATTCGCATCAAGCGCTCACCACTCTGCTCGCTCTGACAGTTGCCGTCACAGTCTTGTGACTCGAGCCAACGGCCGCGAGCCTCGACATGTGGCATTGCAAGACCTGACCCCGGGTTTCGCGCTGCCGCGAGAGTGAAGACCCGCGGTTCGAGTCATCGCCGAACCCGCCAACTGCGACGGCGAACTGTGGGCTGAGAACGTCTTCGTCGGACCTCTCCTCCGGCTGCCCCGTACTCGGGTTGTGCGCTTCTCGTTCTTTGATCTGGAGCGAATCGTTCTGGGTTTGCTGTTACTCACTGGCTGCGGTGGGGCGATACACGAGCCGAGTAAGCATTTCGCCCGAGCGAACACACAGACTGGCGCAACCGGTCCGCAAACGCGCGCCGGTGGCGAGGGGAGTGGCTTCCGCTTTGTCCCGGCCACGTACCGCGAAGGACACCGGGTTGCGCTGCCGGTCGCGTTCCCGGACGGGACACGCGCGGAGCTCGTCTACCCGTCCGAGCTGGACCTCGCTGAGCTTGGCGCGACGCCCTACAGCTCGGGCTACCTTCGGGGCAAGAGTCCTACTCCGGGACGCGGCGACGAGGTCGGACGCGACTTCCGGATCTTCTACGGCGACGTCCACGATGTCCTCGCTTTCGTCAATGGAGGCGCATCGCCCGCACTTCTGGCGCACTACAAGGGGGCCGATGGCCAGACCGTCGGTTTTTGGGACGTCCGGTTGAATGAAACTCCCGACTACCTGGCCTTTCAGTTCGGGCACTGGGCGGTCCTGGTCTACGACTATGCCGGGGCCGCTGCGATGACCGATGAAGAGCGCGCGTCCTGGGCGGCGAGCTTCTCAGGCCGCGAGACGGATGACGGCTTTCTGCTCCTCGAAGGAGTAGGCCGCCTTCGCCTGGCCCGAACCGGTGAGCACGCGGGTCCAGAGCTCGCCTTTGGATCGGCGGGCGAGTTGACGCTCTTCCCGGGCAGGTGCACACCACAGCCGAAGCCCGTCCAGCGGCGCAGTGGATTTGCAGGTTGGTGCCTCTCCGAGTCCATGGGGGTCCACGCAACAGGGCGCGACGGATTCATCGCCGCACTGATCGCACATCTCGGCGTACGAGACGTTGAAAGGTCTTAGCTCAGCGGGGGTCGGATGTAGATCGTGCCTTCGTGCTTGATCGGCACGAAGGGCGCGCCGATTCGCATGATCACCGACTCGGCGTGCGCGAACAGCTCGTCAGTGACCTCCTCGGCGTCGTCGTCCACCGGCACCTCGATCCCTACCTCGTCGACCGCGCGGGCGTCGAGCCCGGCCTCGCGCAGCTCCTGCAGCAGCCGGTCGCGATCCGGGATTCGAGCGGCCTCGACCTCGACGTTGTCGCTCACGGAACCAGTATCCCGCATCGGGGCGGGGGCCGGGGCCGCGCTCAGCGCTGGACGTTGACGACCCTCTCCGGATCGAGTCAACCGGCCGCCAAGCGGTATCGTCCGGGCCTGATGGCGGTAGCCACGGAGCGCGAGTACGGGCTGTTCATCAACGGCGAGTCGACCGAGCCGGCCTCGGGTGAGGTGCGCGAGCTGATCGAGCCCGCGACCGGCGAGCCGCTCGCGAATGCGCCGGTCGCAAGCGAGCAGGATGTGGACCGCGCCGTCGAGGCCGCGCGCGCCGCGCTCGAAGGAGACTGGGGCAAGACTCCGCCGACGGAGCGCTCGCGGCTCCTCCACGCTCTCGCCGACGCGCTCGTCGCGAACCGCAAGGAGCTCGCCGAGCTCGAGGCGCGCAACGTGGGCAAGGCGATCTCCTCGGTCAAGGCGGAGCTCGCGCAGGGGATCGAGAACTTCCGCTTCTGCGGCTCCGCAATCGCCTCGATCGGCGGCCGCTCGAACCCGCTCGGCGGCTCGCTGCTGTTCTACTCGCTGAAGGAGCCCGTCGGCGTCTGCGGCCAGATCGTGCCGTGGAACTACCCGCTGATGATGACGACCTGGAAGCTCGCCCCCGCGCTGGCCGCGGGTTGCACGGTCGTGCTGAAGCCCGACTCGGCGACGCCGCTCTCGGCGCTTCGGATGGCCGAGCTCGCGGCCGGGGTCGGCTTCCCGCCCGGCACGATCAACGTCGTCCCGGGGCCTGGTCCCGTCGTCGGCGCGCACCTCGTCAAGCATCCGGGCGTCGAGAAGGTCGCCTTCACCGGCTCGACCGCGACGGGGTCGGAGATCATGCGCCTCGCCTCCGACGGCATCAAGCGCCTGATCCTCGAGCTCGGCGGCAAGAGCCCGAACCTGATCTTCGCGGACGCGGACCTCGACGACGCGATCCCGAGCTCGGTCTGGTCGATCTACTACTCAGCGGGCCAGAGCTGCGAGGCTCGCTCCCGCGTGCTCGTCGAGAGCTCGATCTACGACGACGTCGTCTCGCGTTTCAGTGAGGCCGCCTCGCGGCTGAAGGTCGGCGACCCGCTCGACCCGGAGACGCAGGTGGGCTCGCTCATCTCCGGCGAGCACCGCGAGCGCGTGCACGGCTACGTCGAGGCGGGGCGCGAGGAGGGCGCTGAGGTGACGGCGGGCGGCGAGCCGAGGGACGGCAAGGGCGCCTTCTACCCGCCGACAGTGCTTGCGCAGGTCGACAACTCGATGCGGGTCGCGCAGGAGGAGATTTTCGGGCCGGTCGTGACGATGACCCCGTTCGAGGACGAGAAGGACGCGGTCAGGATCGCCAACGACGTGCGCTACGGCCTGATGGCGACCGTCTGGACCGGCGACCCCGCGCGCGGCCACCGGCTCGCGCGGCGGATCAAGGCCGGCACGGTCGGGATCAACATGCCGTATACCGCCTTCCCCGGGATTCCGTTCGGCGGCTACAAGCAGTCCGGCTTCGGCCGCGAGCTGGGGCTCGAGACCCTCGACGCATACCTCGAGACGAAGAGCGTGATCGTCTCGACCAGCCCCAAGCCGTTCAACCCGTTCGGGCTCTGAGCCGCTACCGGTGGCTGGTGCTGGCCGCCGGCACCGTTGCCCAAACCTCGTTCTCCGCGGTCGTCGTCGGGCTTCCCGTGCTCGCGCCCGCGCTGCGGGACGCTCACGGGCTGAGCCTGGTGCAGTTCGGCGTCATGCTCGACAGCCTCTGGATCGGGACGCTGCTGACGCTCTTGCCCTGGGGCCTGCTCGCAGATCGCGTGGGCGAGCGGCTCGTGCTCGGGACCGGCCTCGCCGGGTGCGGGGCCGCGCTCGTGGGAGCGGGATACGCAGGCGGCTTCGGCTTGCTGATCGCGCTGATCGCCCTGGCCGGCGCCGCGGGCGCCAGCGTCAACGCGGCGAGCGGGCGTGCGGTGATGCAGTGGTTCCCGGCGGCGGAGCGAGGCTTTGCGCTCGGCGTGCGGCAGACGGCGATTCCTCTCGGCGGGCTCATCTCGGCGCTCGTCCTGCCAGCCCTCGGGCTGCGCGCGGCCTTCGTCTTCCTCGCCGTCCTGTGCGTGGCCGGTGGGCTCTTCGGCGTCGTCGCGATCCGCGACCCGCAGGGCGCCGCCGAGGACGACGTGCTCGAGCCACGTGGCCTCGGCGCGACGCTTCGCGACAGGCGGCTATGGCTGCTGTGCGTGGGCAGCAGCCTCTACCTCGTCGCTCAACTCGCCGTGATGGGCTTCCTCGTCCTCTTCCTGCACGACGAGCGCGGGCTTTCGGCCGCCGCTGCCGCCGGCGTGCTCGGCGCGGTGCAGGTGCTAGCGGCTGCGCTGCGGATCGGCGGCGGCCGCTGGTCCGACCGCGTCGGCTCGCGCATGCGGCCGTTGCGGCTGGTCGGCCTCGGGAGCGCGGTGACGCTGGCGTTCGCCGCGGCCGTGCTCTCGGCTCCGCTGGCGTTGCTCGTGCCCGCGTTCGTCCTCGCGGGCGGGCTCTCGATGGCGTGGAACGGGCTCTCGTTCACGGCCGCGGCGGAAATCGCCGGCAGAAGCAGGAGCGGAGCGGCGCTCGGAGTGCAGCAGACGGCGCTGGCAGCGGCAGGTGCGATCGTGCCGCCGGCGTTTGCGGCGGTTGTCGCGGCGAGCTCGTGGCGGCTCGGGTTTGCGGTCGCAGCCGTCTTCCCCCTTGCCGGCGTGCACCTCCTGCGGCCCCTGCGGTCGTAGGGTTTGCCGGTGCGCGTCCTCGAGCGCCTCGACCAGCTCTACGCGATCGGCGACGGGACGCGCCTTGCCTATTCGCCTGAGGAGGACGCGGCGCACGAGCTGGCGGCGGAGTGGATGCTGGAGGCCGGGCTCGAGGTCGGCAGCGACGAGGCCGGCAACCTGTTCGGGCGGCGCGGCGAGGCGCGGGTCTGGAGCGGATCGCATCTCGACACAGTTCCCAACGGCGGCAAGTTCGACGGCGCGCTCGGCGTCGCCGCTGCGATCGAGGCGGCCGAACGCCTCCGCGCTGTGCCTCTCGCTGTCGTGGCATTTCGGGCCGAGGAGTCCGGCCCGATGGGAAGCCGGCGGCTGACGGAGCTTCCGGACGCGTTCCTGGAGGTGCACATCGAGCAGGGGCCGACGCTGGGGCGGCTGGGCCGGCCGCTAGGCATCGTCACCGCGATCGCGGGCCAGGCGCGCGGACGTGTCACGTTCGAAGGGCGGGCCGGTCACGCCGGAACGACGCCGATGGACGAGCGGGCGGATGCCCTCGTCGAGGCGGCCGAGTTCGTCCTCCGAGTCCGAGACTCCGCGCGGGACGGGGCGGTTGCGACGGTCGGCGCGCTCGAGGTCGAGCCCGGCGCGACGAACGTCGTCCCGGCGCGGGCCACGGCGTCTGTCGATGTCCGGGCACCGACCGCCGAGCAGCTCGAGGGGCTCATCGAGGCGATCGGCTTCGAGCCCGTGTGGCGGCAGGACCCGATCGAGATGACGGGACCCCCGCTCGACGCTCTGCGTGCGGTCCTGCCGGACGCTCCGGAGCTGGTCTCCGGCGCCGGGCACGATGCGATGATGCTCGCGGCCGCCGGTGTGCCGACGGCGATGTTGTTCGTGCGCAGCCTAAACGGGGGGATCAGCCACTCGCCGGATGAGCTCTCCGCCGACGAGGACATCGAGCTCGCGGTCGACGCCCTTACGGCAGCGCTCGAACGCCTTGCCTCCGCTGTGGACGAGTAGCAACACGCCCGGCGCATCCGAGTCACAGACGCGTGCGACCTTCATCAGTACGCTCACAGCGGGTGGCGGGTGGACCTACTCATCCCCACCCAAGGGTGGGGTGTGGGGCATCTGCGCGGCTCAGGTTTCTGTGAAGCGAATGGGCTGGGCGCCTTCCCACAACACTTTGCGGCCCAAGTCGCCGAGTTCGGCGACGCCCTGGAGCACCGTCGCGAAGTGGTTCCCAGCCAGCGCGCCGGCCTTGCTGGCGAACGCGGTCGGCCCGTACGGGAGCAGGATCTCCGTCTCGCTCACCCCGCCCGGGTAGAACAGCATCTGCCCGGGCGCCGGGTAGCAGGTCGCGTTCTCCGGCCCGAAGCCGACATCGAGCTCGCCGAACGGGATCCAGCACGCCTCGCCGCTCCACCGCGCGTGGATGATCCGGCTCTCGAGCGGCAGCAGCCGCCGAAACGCCGCCACCGTTCCGGGCGCCGTCTCCTCCTCGAGCCGCGCGACGAAGCGGAGCTCCCCGGACGCGATCTCCAGCACTAAGGCGCTCGCTTGCGACGCCGACCAAGGAGGCCGTGCCGGCTTTGCCGGTGCGGCCGTCCAACACGCGCTCGCTTGCGACGCCGACCAAAGAGGCCGCGCCGGATCAGGACGGCGCCACCGGCAAAGCCGGTAGCGCCTCTACGGCGGCAGCGCAAGCGCTGCCTCAGCGGCGCGGCCGTCCCACGCATCCTCTGGGCTGCAAACCGATCTTGCCCTCCTGCGGAGATGCCTCGGCCAACCTACTTGATCCTCGCGCCCTTCCGGATCCAGGCGCCGAGCAGGTCGCGCTCGGCCTGCGTCATGCCCGTCGCGTTCCCTAGCGGCATGATCGTCGACTCGACCGCCACGCGGTCGATCGCGTCGGCCTGGGCGCGGATCTGCTCCGGCGTGTCGAATGTGATCCCCAGCGGCGCAGCAGCGACCTTCGTCGGGTGTGACGAGTGGCACGGCACGCATCGCTCACGCATGATCGCCTGCGCCCGGGAGAACGACACGGACGCGGCCGCGACGCCGCCGCCGGAGCTGCCCCCGGGGCGAATCGCCACCGCAACCGCTGCGATCCCGAGCGCCGCCGTCACGGGAATCCACCAGACCGTCCGGCCTGCGTGCCGGAGGTTGAAGAAGTGCCGGATCCAGGCCCCGATCGCCATCAGCGCGACCAGCACGAGCCACGAGTAGCTGTGGCTGTACGCAGACGGGAAGTGGTTGCTCAGCATCGCGAACACGACCGGCAGCGTCAGGTAGTTGTTGTGCACCGAACGCTGCTTGGCGCGAAGCCCGGGCGCCGGGTCCGGCTCGCGACCGGACTCCGCCGCCCGCACGAGCTCGCGATGTGCGGGGATGATGACGAAGAAGACGTTCGCGACCATGATCGTCCCGAGCATTGCCCCGACCTGCAGGAACGCCGCCCGCGGCGCGAACAGCGCGGTCGAGCCCCATGCCGCCAACGTCGTCAGGCCGAGCAGCGCGGCGGCCAGAACGAGCTCCGAGCGGACCACGCGGCAGAGCGCGTCGTAGACCACCCACGCCACCACCAGCAGCGCGATGCTGATCGCGATCGCGGCTGTCGTGCTCAGGTCGGCGACCGAAGGGTCGACGAGGAACGTGTCCGCGTTGAAGTAGTAGAGAACGACCATCAGCGCGAAGCCGGAGAGCCACGTCGTGTACGCCTCCCACTTGAACCAGTGCAGGACCTCCGGCAGCCGGCGCGGCGCGAGCGCGAACTTCTCCACCCGGTAGAAGCCGCCGCCGTGGATCTCCCAGGACTCGCCGCCCACGCCGCGCTCGACGTCTCCAGCCTCGCCGGGTGGCCGCAGGTGGTTGTCGAGCGCGACGAAGTAGAACGACGTCCCGATCCAGACGATCCCCGCGACGACGTGGAGCCAGCGCGCGAGAAACTGCAGCCACTCGTTCGCGTAGGGGTCCATGTAGATCACCCGCGAATCCAGCGGTCGCGTGCGATCGCGACCAGCTCCGAGAGCGCCGTCTGGAGCTCCTCCTCGCGCGTCCGCTCGAGCCTCGAGCTCAGCACCTCGAGGATCTCGGCCTTCGAGCGCCGGTTCACGAACACGACGAAGCGGAAGCCGAACTTCTCCTCGTAGACCTGGTTCAGGTATGCCAGCTCGGTCAGCACCGCAGGGTCTGCGTCGGCCCCCTGTTCCTCGGCCGAGCGCGCCGAGAGGCCCCGGGCGCCGATCGCCGGGTGGGCGTTGAGCGCTTCGAGCTTCTCCTCCTCGCTCAGCTCCGCGATCGCCTCGGAGGCGGTCTCGAGTGGGTGCTCGCGGGCCGCCAGCAGCTCGACGAGGCGGGTGCGGCCCTCGAAGAGCTCCGCCAGCTCCTCGACGCTCAGCTGCCGCGGTAGGTCACGCATCCGAACGAGGACACGAGCAGCGGCACGTGATGGTGGCCGTCCTCGAGCTCGAGCTCGAGCTCGACGCGGCGGAAGTACGGCGAGGGCGGCTCGAACGAGAGGCTGTACGTGCCCGGATCGAGGCCTTCGGCGAGGCGGGCGCGCCCGTCTCCGTCGGTTTCGGCATTCGCCACGACCTCGCCGTCGCGCCGGAGCTCGACCCGCACGCCGCTTCCCGGCCGTCCGCGCTCGGTGTCGAGGACGTGGGTCGAGAGCGAGACGGCCACTGCCGCCGAACTCTACGACCCCTCCAGGCTGCGACGGAGCCAGGCGAGCGTCTCGACGCCCTGCGCCCGCTGGAACTCGCGCAGCGTCGGCAGGCCGGGCGGCGGCGGCAGTGCAGCTCGCTGGACGAAGAAGCCCGCAAGCGCCGCGACGAGTGGCAGCACACGCTCCGGCGGAGCTTCGCGCCCGAGCGGATGCGCCTCGAAGACCTCCCACGGCGGCGGCCCACCCTGCATCGCGACGCTCGGCAGGAAGAGGAGCAGATCGAGCCATGCCGCGCCGACGCAGACGTGCGGCCAGTCGACGAAGACGACCCGATTCGGCGTGAGGAGGATGTTGTCGGCGCGCACGTCGCAGTGGAGCAGCGTCGAGCCCGCCGCGGCCTCGGGCCAGCGGGCCTCGAGCGCCGCGAGCTCGGCGAGCTGCTCCGCGGCCCAGGGGTCGATTCCGGCCGCGCCTTCAGCGGCGAGTGTGCGCCAGCCGTGGAGGAGGTCGTCCAGCGCCTCCGCGGCAGGCGTCGCCTCGAGCGGCGGAGGGGTCAACGCCTCGGCCAGGTCGGTGACCGCGGCGAGCACCCGCTCGAGCTCGTCCTCGCGCCAGGGCAGCTCAGGCTCGCGGCCCTCGACGTGCTCGAAGACGAGCGCGACCCAGCCCTCCTCGTCATGTGCGAAGAGGAACTGCGGCGCGGGCGTCGCGGGCGGCAGCGCAGCAGCGACCAGTGCCTCGCGCCGGTGGAGCTCCGGCGAGTCGGGGTTCGGCTCCGGGCCGACCGCCTTCACGAAGACCCGCCGGCCGTCCTGGAGCTCCAGCCGCGCGGCAACGCCCGGCGAGAAGCCGCCCGGCTGCGTCACCGCCCGGGCCACCCGCGAGCCGAGCTCCCGCTCGACGGCGCCGCGCACCTCCGGCGGCAGCGACTCCCACGGAAGCCGCGCGCCCTCTGCGGGCGGGAACCCCATTAGGCGAAGCGGGCGGCCGCGCGGCGGTGCTCCCGCGCGATCTCGCGCTCGTCGGCGCGGACGAGCTCGCCGTCGCGCACGACGTCCGCTCCGGCGACCACGAGCCGGTCGACCACGTGCGGCCCGCTGAGCACGAGGCCGGCGACCGGGTCCTCCGCGCCGCCGAGTTCGAGGCCGTCCGTTCGCCACGCCGCGAGGTCGGCGCTCTTCCCCGCCTCGAGCGAGCCGATGTCGTCCCGCTGCAGCACCTCCGCGCCGCCGCGCGTGCCGAGCCTGAGCGCCTCGCGCGCGGTCAGCGCGCTCGGGCCGTTCCGCCCCCGCGCCACCAGAAGCGCCTGCTTCACCTCCAGGAAGAGGTCGCCGCGCTCGTTCGAGGCCGAGCCGTCGACACCCAGCCCGACACGCACGCCGGCATCGAGGAGCGGACGCACCGGCGCCACACCGGCGCCGAGGCGCAGGTTCGAGCTGGGGCAGTGGGCGACGCCCGTGCCGGTCTCGGCGAAGCGGGCAACGTCGGCATCGTTGAGATGGACGCAGTGCGCGCACCAGACGTCGCCGTCCAGCCAGCCGAGCTCGTCCATGTACTCCGCCGGGCGGCAGCCGTAGAGCTCGCGGCAGTACCCCTCCTCCTCGGCGGTCTCCGCGAGGTGGGTGTGCAACGTCAGCCCGAGCCGCCGGGCCAGCTCCGCCGACTCGCGCATCAGCCGGCCGGTTACCGAGAACGGCGAGCACGGTGCGACCACGAGCTCCGGGTAGCGCGCGGCCAGCCGCTCGGTCTCCGCGAGCACGTCGTCGGGGTCCTCGACCAGCGAGTCCGGAGGAAGGCCGCCGTCCGACTCGCCTAGGTCCATCGAGCCGCGCGACGGGATCAGCCGCACGCCGAGCTCGCGCGCCGCGGTCATCTCTGCCTCCACGAGGTCGCCGCCCCCGGGCGGGAAGACGTAGTGGTGGTCGAAGGCGGTCGTGCAGCCGGAGAGCGCGAGCTCGGCGAGGCCCGTGCGCGCCGCGGCGTACTCCGCCTCGGCGTCGACTCGCGCCCACACCGGGTAGAGCGCCTTCAGCCACGTGAACAGGTCGGCCTCCTGCGCCCGTGCGCGAGTGAGCGCCTGGTAAAGGTGGTGATGCGTGTTGACCAGGCCGGGTGTGACCACGGCCCCGGCGAGATCCACGCGCTCGTCGGCCTCGGGCTCGACCCCCGCACCGACGGCTGCGACGACACCGTTCTCGGCCACCACCCAGCCGGACTCGTGCTCGGTGCCTGCGTCGTCCATCACGACGACGTGGGCGTTCGCAAAGAGCCGTTTCACGCTTTGAGTGACACCAGCTCGAAGCGGTCGACGTCGACGAGGCCTTGGTCGGTGAGCTTCAGGCTCGGGATCACGGACAGCGCCAGGAACGCCATCGTCTGGAACGGCGACGGGAGCCTGCAGCCGAGCTTCGCGGCAGCCTCGATGCAGCCGCGGCTCGCGGCGACGACGCCGGCAAGCGGCGCCTCCGAGATCAGCCCCGCGACCGGGAGGGGCAGCTCGGCGCGGACGCCCCGGTCCTCGACCACGACCACGCCGCCGCCGATCTCCGAGAGCCGGGCGACCGCGCGGGCCAT
The DNA here is from genome assembly GCA_046729915.1 of Actinomycetota bacterium. Lineage (GTDB taxonomy): Bacteria > Actinomycetota > Thermoleophilia > Gaiellales > Gaiellaceae > AC-32. The sequence goes on from JBKPHO010000007.1 coordinate 12,702, forward strand.
GTCCTGGTCGTCCATGCCGACGACGACGATGTTGTGCGCGTCGTGCGAGAAGGTCGAGGCGAGCGCGCCGGAGCGGAGGCCGAAGCCGCGCACGAAGGCGACGGCCCTGCGGCCCGTGCCCAGGTGCCGCTCGACGACGGCGATCTTCGCCAGGTCCCGCTCCGGGTCGGCGACGGGGTGCCCGTCCTGGACAGTCGGCTCCTCGACGAGCGACTCGGTAACGATCTGGTCGGGGATCACGCCGATTACGCGGGCCGCTCCGCCCTCCCAGGGGATCGCAAAGTCTCGCGCCGCGACGTGCCTCACGCGCACGGTGTGCTTGACCCACTCCGGCACCTCGACGCGCTCGATCTCTCCGACCGGGCGCCCGCGCTTCAGCACGGTCTCGGGGACGAACGACTCGAGCTCGGCCAGCAGCAGCAGGTCGGCCTGGTAGCCGGGCGCGATCGCGCCGAGGTGGCGGAGGCCGTGCCAGGTCGCGGGGTTCAGCGTCGCCAGCACGAGCCCGTCCTCGGCTGGCACCCCGGCTGCGACGGCGTCCCGGACCATCGAGTTGACGTGGCCGTCCTCGGCGATGTGCTCCGGCTCGCGGTCGTCGGTGCAGAAGGCGATGCGGCCGGGCCCGAGCTCCTTCACGAGCGGGATCAGCGCCTGGAGGTTGCGGGCAGCGGAGGCCTCGCGGATCAGGAGCCACATCCCCGCCCGCAGCCGCTCGCGCCCTTCCTCGATCGTAGAGGCCTCGTGGTCGGAGTAGATCCCGGCGGCGGCGTACGCGTTGAGCGTCTTGCCGACGACGCCCGGTGCGTGCCCGTCGACATGCTGTGCGCCGGGGAGCCGGAGCTTTGCCAGCTCGTGCTCGTCGCCCGAGACGACGCCGGGGAAGTTCATCATCTCGGCGAGCCCGATCACGCGGCGGCGGCGCAGCAGGCCCTCGAGGTCCCCGGGCGAGAGCGGGCGGCGCGGCGACTCGAACGACGAGGCCGGCACGCAGGAGGAGGCCATGAAGAAGACGTCGAGCGGCAGCCCGCCGCAGACGTCGAGCAGCCAGTGCACGCCGTCGGTGCCGAGCACGTTGGCGATCTCGTGCGGGTCGACGACGACCGTGGTCGTCCCGAGCGGCAGCACCAGCCGTGCGAACTCGTCCACGAGCAGCTTCGACGACTCGAGGTGCATGTGCGCATCCACGAAGCCGGGGACGACGTAGCGGCCGGAGGCGTCGAGCTCCTCGACGCCCTCGTACTCACCGAGGCCCGCCACGTGGCCCTCGACGATCGCGACGTCGGTCTCCAGCCACTCGCGCGTGAAGACCGAGAACACGCGGCCGCCACGGACGACGAGCTCCGCCGGCTCGTCCCCACGAGCCACCGCGAGCCGTCGTGCGAGGTCGGGCATGGACCGACCTTACTGACTCGAAGGCGCCGACTCGGCGGCGCCGGCCATAGAGGCCGTGCGGGCTTTGCTCGCGCGGCCGTCTGAGTACGCTTGCCGCTCGTGGACGTGCTGACTCCTCGTACGCTCGGCGAGGCGCTGCGGCTGAAGGCGGAGCGGCCCGACGCGGTGCCGATCCAGGGCGGAACGGACGTGATGGTCGAGCTCAACTTCGACCGCGCACGGCCGCCCGCGCTGCTGAACCTGAACGAGGTTCCGGAGCTCCGTGGCTGGTGGCGCGAGGACGGGACGCTCCGGCTCGGCGCGGGTCTGACGTACACCGAGGCGATGGAGCTCTCCGAGCCTCTCCGGGCGCTGGCGGAGGCCTCCCGCACGGTAGGAGGGCCGCAGATCCGGAACCGCGGCACGATCGGCGGCAACCTCGGCACGGCCTCGCCCGCCGGTGACGCCCTGCCGCCGCTGCTCGTCTACGGCGCCGAGGTCGAGCTGGCGAGCACGCGCGGCGAGCGCTTCGTGCATTTGCGCGAGTTCCTCCTCGGGCCGAAGCGCAACGCGCTCGAACCGGACGAGCTGATCGTCGCGGTGCGGGTCGCGCAGCCCGACTCGCGGCAGACGTTCATGAAGATCGGCCCGCGCAACGCGATGGTGATCGCGGTCGTTTCGCTCGCGCTAGTCGTGGACGACGAGGTTCGGGCTTCGTTCGGCTCTGCGGGGCCTGTCCCCGGGCTCGTGACCGCCCCGCTGGAGGAGCGCGACCAGCTGCCGGACCGCGTGGCGGAAGCAGCGAGCCCGATCGACGACGTGCGCGGCACCGCCCGCTACCGCCGGCACGCGCTGCGCGTCCTCACGACGCGGGCGCTCGAGAGGTGCCTGGCGTGAGACGTCGCTTGCGATGTCGACTTCAGGACGCGCGAGCATCGCTCATCCGCCCGTCTGCAAAGACCGGTCGACGCTATGTCCGTCAGAAGGTTCGCCTGTGAGGATCCAGCTCACCGTCAACGGCGAGCGCAAGGAAACGGAGGTCTGGGAGGGCGAGAGCCTGCTCTACGCGCTGCGCGAGCGGCTCGGGCTGCCCGGCTCGAAGAACGCCTGCGAGCAGGGCGAGTGCGGCTCGTGCTCGGTGCTGCTCGACGGAACCCTCGTCTGCGCCTGCCTCGTCCTGGCCGCGCAGGCGGACGGGCACGCAGTCGTCACGGTCGAGGGCCTCGCGCGCGACGGCGGACTGCACCCGGTGCAGGAGGCGTTCAGCGAGACGGGCGCGGTGCAGTGCGGCTTCTGCACACCCGGCTTGATCGTCGCGACTGCCGACCTGCTCGTCCGGAACCCCGCTCCGAGCGACGACGAGATCCGCGAGGCGCTCTCGGGCAACCTCTGCCGCTGCACCGGCTACGCGAAGATCTTCGACGCAGTCCGCCTCGCGGCCGGGCGGAGCCTCTGATGCGCGATCCCCGGGGCAGGCTGGTCGAGGGCGCGGCCACCGAGCTCGAGCTCGGGCGCGTGGGCGAGACCGTCAGGCGCGTCGACGCGATTCCGAAGGTGACCGGCGAGTTCGCGTACGCGAGCGACCTGTTCGCGGCGGGGATGCTCTGGGGCCACACCGTCCGCAGCCCGTACGCGCACGCGCGGGTCCTCGAGATCGACATCTCCGAGGCGCTCGCGATGGCAGGCGTCCACGCCGTGCTGACGCACGCCGACGTCCCGGGTACCAAGACGTACGGGCTCGAGTTCCCGGACCAGCCGGTGCTCGCGATCGACCGCGTACGCTACTTCGGCGAGCCGGTCGCGCTCGTCGCCGCCGAGCACCCCGAGCAGGCGCGCCGTGCGTCCGAGAAGGTGCAAGTCGAGTACGAGCCGCTCGAGCCGGTGGTCGACCCCGAGCGCGCGACCGAGCAGCCGCCTATCCACGACGGCAATCCGACGGCGGGGCACGGCTTCCGCGAGGACCCGCGGTCGAACGTCCTGCGCACGATCGTGATCCGCCACGGCGACCCGGACACTGCCGGAGAGGTGTCCGTCGAAGGCGTCTACGAGCTCGCCACCCAGGACCAGGCGTTCCTCGGGCCGGAGTCGGGGCTTGCGGTCCCGGACGGCGAGGGCGGCGTCGACGTCTACGTCGCGACCCAGTGGCTGCACGTCGACCGCGACCAGGTCGCGCCCTGCCTCGGGCTCGAGAAGGAGCAGGTGCGGATCCACCTTGCGGGCGTCGGCGGTGCCTTCGGCGGGCGCGAGGATCTCTCGATGCAGATCCACGGCGCGATGCTCGCGCTCCACACCGACCGGCCGGTGAAGATGGTCTACAGCCGCGAGGAGTCGTTCGTCGGCCACGTCCATCGGCACCCCGCCAAGATCTGGATGGACCACCGAGCGACCCGAGACGGCCGGCTCGTCTGTGTTCGGGCGCGCATCCTCCTCGACGGCGGCGCGTATGCCTCGAGCTCCGCTGCGGTTTGCTCGAACGCGGCCTCCTTCGCGTGCGGGCCGTACAAGGTCGAGAACGCGCTGATCGAGTCGACCTGCGTCTACTCGAACAACCCGCCCTGCGGGGCGATGCGCGGCTTCGGCGCGGTGCAGTCGTGCTTCGCGCACGAGGCTCAGATGGACAGGCTCGCCGCCGTGCTCGCGATCGACCCGATCGAGCTGCGGCTGCTGAACGCGCTCGGGCCGGGCGACACGCTGCCGACCGGGCAGGTGGTGACCGGCTCGCTGCCGGTCGCCGAAGTGATTCGTCGTGCCGCGGCGCTTCCGGTGCCCGAGGCCGAGGAGCTGCCACGCGACCCGATCCGGCTCCCCGGCGGGGCGGGCAACACCACCCACGGCCAGGGCGTCCGGCGCGGGGTCGGCTTCGCCGTCGGCTTCAAGAACGTCTGCTACTCGGAGGGCTTCGACGACGCGTGCGCCGCGCGCGTGCGCCTCTGGGTGGACGCCGGCGAGCGGCTCGCCGCGGAGATCCGCTGCGCCGCCGCGGAGGTCGGCCAGGGCGTGACGAACGTGATCCTGCAGGTGGCGCGCACCGAGCTGCAGACCGACACCGTCGCGCTTACGCCCGGATCGACCGACGGAGTCGACTCGTCCGGATCGGCCTCTGCGTCCCGCCTGACGTGGATGGCGGCGGGCGCGGTCCGGCTCGCGTGCCGGGAGGCGCTCGAAGAGTTCCGGCGCACCGGGCGCGAGGTCGACCTCGAGCGCACGTACCACCACGCGCGCACCTTCCCGCTCGATCCCGAGACGGGGCAGGTGACGGGCGAGCGCGTCCACGTCGCCTACATCTGCGCGGCGATGCGCGTCGTTGCTGAAGTCGACGTCGAGCTCGGGCTCTCGCGCGTGGTCTGGGTCGGGACGGCACAGGACGTCGGCCGCGCCATGAACCCGCAGGCGGTGCACGGCCAGATCGAAGGCGGCACCGCGCAGGGCCTCGGGCTCGCGCTCATGGAGGAGATCCAGACCCGCGACGGGCTGATCACGAACGCGAGCTTCACCGACTACCTGATCCCGACGACCCTCGACATGCCGGTCGTGGACGCGGAGCTGATCGAGGATCCGGAGCCCGACGCTCCCTACGGCGCGAAGGGTGTCGGCGAGCCGCCGACGGTGGTCTCGACGGCCGCGGTCGTCTCCGCCCTACGAGCGGCGAGCGGGCGCGAGCTGACCCGTGTCCCGGTCCGCCCGGACGACCTCGCCGGCCTCTAGCGGCTCTGCCTCGGCCGACTCGCGACGCAGGACGATCGCGACCGAGACCAGGATCAGTACCGCACCGGCGACGATGCGGAGCGTGAGCGACTCGTCGAGCACGATCACGCCCAGTACGATCGCGATCACGGGGTTCACGTAGGCGTAGGTCGAGACCTGTCCGATGGGCACGTTTGCAAGCAGCCAGGCGTAGGCGCTGTAGCCGACGATCGAGCCGAGGACGATCAGGTACACGAGCCCGAAGATCGAGCGGGCCGACCAGCCGGCCGGGTCGAGCTCATCCGGGCTGTAGGCGGCCAGGCCGATCGCGAGCAGGACGAGCCCGCCGGCGAGCATCTCGTAGCCGGTCGCGACGAGCGCGTCCTTCGGCACCGGGATCCGCGGCGAAAGGAACGAGCCCAGTGCCCACATGAAGGACGCGCCGACCGTCAGCAGCAGGTAGCCGAGCGGGCCCGAATCGCCGCCGGGCTGGACGAGCAGCACGATGCCCCCGAAGCCGACGACGAGCCCGATCGACGAGACGAGGTCAGGCCGCTCACGCGCGGCGAGGCGCAGCAGCAGCACCCAGAGCGGGACGGCCGCGATGATCAGCGAGGTCAGGCCGATCGGCACCTTCTGCTCGGTGACGAAGAGCACCGAGTTGGCTCCCGGCAGCAGCAGCCCGACGACCGCAGCCGAGGCGAGCTCGGCCCGCGTCACCCGCAAGCCGGCGCCGCCTCGCCGCCACGCGAGCAGTCCCAGCAGCAGCAGGCCGGCGAGCGTGAATCGCACCCCGGCGGCGAAGAGCCCCGGCATCGTCTCGCCCGCAAGCTCGATCCCGAGGTACGTCGAGCCCCAGACGATGTAGACGGTCCAGAGCGCAGTCCAGGTCTTCGCCCGCCTGCTCACTCTCCGCATAACGACTGACGTCCTGCCCGTCGTCCCGCAGGAGCTACCTCTTCAGGGTGAGGCCCGCGCCGATGCCGAGCAGGACGATGCCGAGCACGCGCCACCAGCCGACGCCGATCCGATCGGCACCCAGCAGGCCGTAGTGGTCGATCGCGGCGCCGGCGGCGAACTGGCCCGCGATTAGCACCGCGACCGTCGCGATCACGCCGATCCTCGAGCCGGCAACCGTGATCGCGAGCACGATGATCAGGCTCATCAGGGCCCCGCTCCATAGCCAGACCGGCTGGCGAGCGGCGGTGGTGAGCTCGCCGAAGCTCTGCCGCGCGACGAGCAGCAGCGCCACCGCGAGCACCGCGGCGAGGCTTGCAGCCCAGGCGAGCGCGCCGAAGACGCCGACCCGGTCGCCGAGCTTCGCCATCACCGCCACCTGCACGGATCCGGCCACGCCGGCGAGGATCGCGAAGACGACGACGAGGGCGTTCACGGGCGCCGCGACGCTACCACGGTACGCTCCCGCGGTCCTCGAGCCGAAGGAGAGTGCCGCGTGATCCGCGTCTTCGTCCTCTACTCCGAGCAGCCCGAGCCGGGCCGCTACGAGCAGCACGTCGAGCTCTCGCGTCAGCAGGTGCCGGGCGCGACGATCCGTCACGGGCGCGTGCTGGGCGGGATGCCCGACCCCGACGCCGCCTACTACTTCGAGTACGAGTTTCCGGACCGGGATGCCTGGAAGGCGGCGCAGGACGGGCTGATGGCCTCGGGACAAGACGCGCAGGGCCTGGGCGTCCCGTTCCGGGTCTACTTCGCGGAGGTTTGAAGAGAAGGGGCCGGCGAGACCGGCCCCTTCTTGTCGTTCTCTTCCCGAGTGCTAGCCGTCAACTGTCGGCTCGGTGCCGAACACCCCCAGCTCGCTTGCATGCACCTCGGTCGCGCGTGAGACGCCGGTGCCGGTACGGCAGTCGGCGTTGACCGCGGGATCGAGGTCTTGGTCGCCCTGGTAGGACGTCTGGCCGGTGCACTGGTTCGTGTCGACCACCAGCTTCACGTGCGTCGCGATCGGCTGCGGCGACGCGGCGAAGAAGCGCATGGTCATGTCAGGAGCGACCGGCCGCGGGTTGACCGACGGGAAGGCATTGGCCGGGGACGTGACGATCTTCGTCCAGCCCGCCGCAATCGACCCGTCGCAGGTCGGGTTCGCGGTATTTCCACTGCGACACGAGTAGAGCTCGAAGGAGCGCAGCGCCGTGAACCGGTTGTCGCCTGGTACCAGCAGCGCCGACACGCCGACGCTTTTGATCCCGACGGGCTTGTCGGTGCCGAGCGCCACGACCACCCAGCGGCCGCCGACCGGCGCGCCGGTCTGGCCGCCGTTCGTCGCCTCGGTGTCGTCGATCAGGTTCGGGAGGTTGGTGTTCGTGCCGAGTGCGTCCCCGGCGATCGTCGCCCCCTGGGTCGAGGACGCGTAGTTCGTCGGGAAGTCGATCGTGATGTTGCGGGTCTGGCCCGCCTGCAGGTTGTTCACCTTGAAGCGGACGAACCCGTAGCCGGGCGCCACCGCGGTGAAGTTGTACGACGTCCACCGCGCCCCGGGAGCCAGCGAGCCGGCGCCGCTGGGCACGAACTGCGCGGTGTTGTCGAGGTTGCCGGTGCCCGGAACCGTCGACGGATCGGTGTCGGCGATCTGCGTCGCGCGGGCCTCGTAGTCGCCCACGTAGATCTTCGCGTTCACGGGGACGGAGCTGCCGTCCTTGGAAACAGCGAAGAAGTTGAGCGTTGCGTTGTTCGCCATGGGCGACGAGAAGTCGGGTACCGGGTTCGTGTCCGCGTTGCTGATCGTCGACTGGAACTGCCCGAAGCCGCGCATCGCGAACGCCTGCCAGATGAGGTCCCGGTTGGCGCCGCCGAAGCGGCCGAGGTCGGCGGCGAGGATCGCGTCGCGGGCCTGGATCATCGTGGTGTTCCGCGGCATCAGCACCATCGCGTCGTAGTAGTCCTGGATCCAGCGCCTGTCGCCCGCGCACGCCGTCGCGGCCAGCTGTCCGCGCACGCAGGCGATGTCCTCCGCTGCGCCGCTCGACGGGTACCGCGAGAGCATGAGGTCGCGGAGGTCGATGTTGACCGCGATCCAGATCTCGCCGTAGGCGTGCACTTCCGGGCCGACGTTGTCGAACCCGTAGTCGCCGTAGTTCAGCGGGTCCGTGTCGGGGTTTTTGCCCGGCCTCGGGAACTCGCCGCCCATCGGCCGGCCCGCGAGGAAGTCGCGGATCCCGTTGTACGGGTTGCCGGTCACGTAAGCGCCCTCGGTGTACCTGTCCGATCCGGGCACCGGGGCGACGTGGAGGGCGTTCATGACCTCGAGCGCGTCGAAGTCGCCGAACGCCTCGCCCATCCCCCCGGCGTGCGTGCCCTGGCGGGCGCCGACACCCTTGCCGATCATGCGGTTCTCGATCGCGTGACCGAACTCGTGGCCGTAGACGCTGAAGTCGTAGTCGCCGTCGACGCACGGCGCGTAGAACGACCCCGGCAGCGACTGCCAGAGGAACATGTTCGTCGTCGGGTGGTTCCCGTCGGCGCCGGTGTTCATGTTCGCGTTGTCTCGGCTGCCGGGGAAGATTGCCCCGGCCTGCGCGTTACCGAGCACGCCGTCATTCCCTACCGGCGTCGCCGCCGGCCCGCCCGGGACCGGGTACGGGTCGATCTCGGTGACGCCGTTGTTGTACTGCTGCATGTTCCAGTGCCCCTCGTCGAAGCCGAGGTAGTACGCGTAGTCGTGCATCACGTTGTGGCCGACGAACAGGTTCGTCATCGCCGCATCGATGTCGTTGCCCGACCCGTTCAGGACCGCCGGGTTGCACCCTGACGTGAACCAGGCGTTCGTGAACGGGAACGTGTAGTCGCGGGTCGCGCTGACGGCGTGGGGCCCGATTCCGTAGAGGCGCGGGCCGCTGGCCACCCAGCGCTGGATCTCGTCGTTGTTGTTGCCGGTCGTCTGCGTTGTTCCGAGGTCCGTTCCGGCGGAGTCGAGCTGGACGTCCCAGGGGAACTTCGACGCGACACCCATCGGGTACACGGTCGAAGCGTCGGAGACGACGTTCGCGCAACCCGCCGTTGCCGTCCAGCAGAAGAGCCGCCGGATGTCCGTACTCGGGTAGTTCCAAGGGAACGCGTTGAGTGGGTTGAACGCCGGCGCGTTCGCGAACGCCGTCCAGGTCGGGTTGTCGGCGGCGTTGAAGACCTCGCTCTGGCGGTAGAGGAGCTTGCCCGTCGCCGCGTCGACGATCACGTCGTACGCGCTCTGGTTCCCGTCGGTGGTGCTCACCACCTGCGCCTGGTAGGCGCGCACGGCTCCTCCGCGGGCGGTGCCGAAGGCGATCGGCTGCACGGACTGCGCTCCGTGGAACCCGGTGGCGATGATCTTCGTCGTCCCCGCGGTGGTGCCGAAGCTCGTCACCTCGCGGCGGGCGACGGGCCGGCGTGCGAATCGCGCGGCCTTCGTCCACGCGTCGAGCGGCGAGAGCGCTCTCTTCCCGCGCAGCGTGCTGCCGCCCGGCGTCAGCGTCGAGGAGACGTAGGTGATCTTCCAGCCTGCGCGCTTGGGGCCGACGACGCCGACCGTGACGAGGCCGTCGGCGGAGACGACGCCCCCGAAGGTCTGCCGGAAGAGGACCGCCCGGTCGTTCGGCGCGCCGCGCATCGACGCTGCGGAGACGAGCCGGAGGCCAGCCGTGGAGCGAAGCCCGAACAGCGCCCGGTGCTTGGTGAGCCACGAACGCGCCGCGGCTTGGGCGCTCGGCGCGCGGAGGCCGCGCGCGAGGTAACCCCCGTAACGGAAGACCGACCCGGCGGTCCCGGTCGTGTTCCAGGTGACGTGCGCTCCGGGAATTGCCTTTGCGGCCTTGAGTTGGGCGGCCGTCGGCTTCAGGTGAGCCCGAACGTCCACGTTCGGAAGCGCGGTCGCCCGGCCGAGGCTGACGACGGCAGTCCCTGTTGCTGGGACGCTGAGGACGATCGCTGCAAATGCGGCCGGTGCGGCCAGACGCGCCGCGAGGCTCAAGCACCCGCGGACGCGGTGGAAGGAATGCATGCGGTTCCCCCTTTCTTGCCCGCCTGCCGAGCCTTCCGGCGGCGGGTTCTGTTCACACCTTCGGGGGTTGGCGTCAGAGAGGCTGCGGACAACGCAGCGCGCAGCCCGCGCGGGGCAGGCAAGCCGAGAAACGAATATCGATGCGCACCGAGCGCGAATCGCGACGCGATACGCTCAGCGCCGTGACCGAGCCCGAACGGCCTCAGCCGCTCGACCCGGAGGAGCTCGGCTTCGAGCGGATCGTCTACGAGAAGGCACCGCCGCGCGCGACGATCACGCTCAACCGCCCGGAGGTGCTGAACGCGTTCGACTTTCGCACGCTGCGGGAGCTCGCACGGGCCTGCGAGGACGCATCGTGGGACGACTCCATCCGGGCGGTGGTCTTGACGGGGGCGGGCCGGGCCTTCTGCGTCGGGGCGGACCTGAGGTCGTGGGCGGACGAGTATCTGGGCAAGCCCGGCGAGTACTGGAAGTGGTTCGGCGCGTTCAAGGACGCGCACGACCGGCTGCGGGAGATCGGCAAGCCGACCCTGGCGCGGATCAACGGGATCGCGGTCGGCGGCGGCAACGAGCTGCAGATGGCGTGCGACCTGGCGGTGATGGTGGACGACGCGTTCATCCGGCACGTCGGGCCCGAGCACGGCTCCGTGCCGGCGGGCGGGGCGACGCAGTGGCTGACGATCATGGTCGGCGACCGGCGTGCGCGCGAGATCGTGCTCATGTGCGAGGAGATTCCGGCTGCCCGCGCTGCGGAGTGGGGCCTCGTCAACTGGGTGGTTCCCGCGGGAGAGCTGGACGCGAAGGTCGATGCGGTCGTGGAGTCGCTCGCGCGCAAGCTGCCGCAGACCACTCGCTACGCGAAGCAGCACCTGAACTTCTGGCGCGATCTAGCCTGGCACGAGACGATCAATCACGCCCGCGACTGGCTCGCGCTCTCGATGGCGACCGACGAGCCGCGCCAGGCGATCGAGCGGTTCCTGGAGCGCAAGTGAGCCATGTCCGTTTCGCACAGGTCCTAGGGACAGTCCCTGCGGGCCGGCCTGCGGCATGGGGATCCCCAGCGGAACGACGAGCTGGGCCCACGGCCATGGCCGTTTCGGCCATGGCCGAGGGACTGTCCCTACGGCATGGTCCAAACGGACATGGCTGAGCTCGTGCTCGTCGAGCGCGACGGGGCCGTCGCGGTCGTTCTGCTCAACCGGCCCGAGCAGCTGAACGCGCTCTCGGACGAGCTGATGGACGAGCTCGTCCGCACACTCGAGGAGCTCGACCGCGATGAAGCCGTGCGCGCGATCGTGCTCGGCGGAAACGAGCGCGCCTTCGCTGCCGGAGCCGACATCGGCGAGCTCGCCCAGGCCTCCGCGATCGACCTCTACTACCAGCGCCGCGTCGAGCGGTGGGACGCGATCCGCGGCCTCTGGACGCCGCTCGTCGCCGCGGTCTCGGGCTACTGCCTCGGCGGCGGCTGCGAGCTCGCGCTCTCGTGCGACCTGATCGTCGCGAGCGAGACGGCGCAGTTCGGCCAGCCCGAGACCGGCCTCGGGATCATCCCCGGCGCGGGCGGTACCCAGCGCCTCACGCGCGCGGTCGGCAAGGCGCTCGCGATGGACGTGATCCTCAGCGGCCGCCGCCTCACCGCCCGCGAGGCGCTGCAGGCCGGCCTTGTCGCGCGCGTCGTCGCCAAGGAGGCCTGGCTCGAAGAAGCGAAGCGCGTCGCCAAAGCCATCGCCGATAAGGGCCCGGTCGCCACGCGCCTGGCGAAGGAGTCGGTCGACCGCGCCTACGAGACGACCCTCACGGCGGGCCTCGAGGCCGAGCGGCGGGCGCTCTACCTGGCCTTCGCGAGCGAGGACGCCAAGGATGGCCTCACCGCCTTCACCGAGAAGCGCAAGCCGAACTTCCGGGGCCGCTGAGCAGGCTCGCGCGTTTCCTCGAGCCGCCGCGGCTGCGCACGCTCGAGGCCGACGAAGAGCGCCGCGCGACCTGGCTCGAGCTGTTCCTCGACCTCGTCTTCGTCGCAGCGATCGCCGAGGTCGCGTCGACTCTCAGCGCCGACCCGACGGCCGCCGGCTTCGGCCGCTACCTCGCGCTCTTCCTGCCGATCGGCTGGGCGTGGGCCGGGTTCACGTTCTACGCAACGCGGTTCGACACGGACGACCTCGTCTACCGCCTCCTGACCCTGCTCGGGATGTTCGGAGTCGCCGGCCTCGCCAGCACCGTCCCGGACGCCCTGCACGGCGGGCAGAACAACTTCGTCATCGCGTACGTCTCCGTGCGCCTGATCCTGCTCGTCCTTTACGCGCGCGTCTATCGCGACGTCGAGGTCGCGCGCCCCGTGGCCGCGTGGTTCATCCTCATGTTCGGCATCGCCGTCGTCGACTGGCTGATCTCGCTGGCGGTACCGGTGCCGTGGAAATACCTCTTGTGGGCCCTCGCGCTCTTCTTCGAGCACGTCGCTCCGATCAGGGCCTGGCGCATGCTGCGCGGCATCCCCGTCCACCCGCGGCACATCCCGGAGCGCTTCGGCCTGTTGATCATCATCGTCCTCGGCGAAGGCGTGATCGGCGTCGTGCTCGGCACTGCCGAGGTCAGTTGGACCCTGCTCTCAGGGTCGGTTGCCTTCGCAGGCTTCGTCACCGGGGCGGCAATCTGGTGGCTCTACTTCGACTTCCTGGACGCAGCGGCCGTGGTCACCCGCAATGTGCGGAGCGGGATCACCTTCGTCTACGCGCACTACTTCGTCGCGTCCGGGATCGCCGCCCTCGGGGTCGGCGTGAAACTCGCCATTCTCTCGGTCGAGCCGGGCCCGCGCTACGACGACATCGGCTGGATCGCGGCTGCGGGAACCGCGCTGTGCATGGCCGGCCTCGCGGCGATTCAGCTTGCGACTCCGCCGGCCCTCGTGGACGCCGACGTGGTGCTGCGGCTCGCAACGGCGGCGGTGGCGGGCGTCCTCGCCGGCCTCTCGGAGCTTCTCTCGCCGGTCGTCATTCTCTGGCTCCTGTCCGTCGCGCTCGTGGCCCAGGTCGTGCTGGAGCTCGCGAGCCACGAGCGGCACACGGCCGGTGCGACGGGGCCGGTCTAGCCTTCGAGCTCGGCAGGGACGAGCGATAGCACGAGCTCCCGCCCCTCGCGCAGCACCCGCACCGGCACTGGCGCTCCGATCTTCTCCACCACCATCAGGCGCTGGATGTCGCCGACGTCGGTGATCGGCGAGCCGTCGAGCTCGACGATCAGATCCTCCGGGCGCAGGCCCGCCGCAGCGGCGGGCGAGCCTTCGACGACCTGAACGACCTCGACGCCCGACTCGCGCCCGAGGCGGCGTGCCACCCGCGGCGGCAGCGGCCTCGAGCCTCCCGCGATCCCCAGGTACGCGCGCCGGAAGCGGCCCTCGGTCATGAGCGCGCCGATGATCTGCCGGGTCGCAGCGTTGACCGGAACCGCCAGCCCCAGCCCGACCCCTGCAACGGCCGTGTTGACGCCGACCACGCGACCGCGGCCATCCGCGAGCGCGCCGCCGGAGTTGCCCGGATTGAGCGCCGCGTCGGTCTGGATCACGTTGTCGACGATCCGGCCGCCCTGAGTCGGGAGCGAGCGCCCCAGCGCCGAGACCACTCCGGCCGTGACCGAGCCCGCAAAGCCGTTCGGGTTCCCGATCGCGACCACGAGCTGACCGACGCGAAGCCGCTCCGCATCGCCCAGCTCGGCGGGCACGAGGTCGTCGGCCTCAGAGCGCAGCACGGCCAGGTCGGAGTGCGGATCGGAGCCGACCACGTCGAACCTGAGCTCGCGGCCGTCCACGAACGAGGCGCGGCCGCGACCGTCGCTCCGCGCGACGACGTGCGCCGAGGTCAGGAGGAAGCCGTCGGGCGTGATCACGACCGCGCTGCCGCCGCCGTTGAGCCTTCTCCCGCCGCGCCCGCGGTGCGAGACGCGCAGGTTCGCGACCGAGGGAGCCAACCGCTCCGCGACCGAGATCACCGCGTTCGAATAGGCGTCGAGTGCATCCGCCTCGTCCGGCGCTTCAGGTGGCGATGAGATGAACGTCAGCCCGGCCACGGGTCGAAGCTAGCAACCCGGTTGTAGGCTGCGCCGGATGGCCGAGGTGGAGACGAGCCGCGACGGCGCCGTGCTCACGATCACGCTCAACCGGCCCGACGTCCTCAACGCGTTCACGGCCGAGATGCACCGCCAGCTCGTCGGCGCGTTCAAGGAAGCGAGGGCCCCCGACGTGCGCGCGGTCGTCGTGACGGGTGCCGGACGCGGCTTCTGCGTCGGACAGGACCTGAACGAGTTCGGGGAGGCCGCGCGCGACATCGCCGGCCGCCTGCGCCGCCACTACCACCCGACCGTGCTCGCGGCCCGGGAGCTCGAGAAGCCCGTGCTCGCGGCCGTGAACGGGCCCGCCGCCGGCGCAGGCCTCTCGTTCGCGTGCGCCTGCGACCTGCGGCTCGCCGCCGAGAGCGCGACCTTCGTCCCGGCGTTCATCAACATCGGGCTCGTGCCCGACATGGGCGGCACGTTCTTCGTCCGTAGGCTGCTCGGCACGGCGCGCGCTTTCGAGTGGATGAGCTCGGGCCGCAGGTTGAGCGCGGCCGAGGCGCTCGAGTGGGGGCTGGTCTCGGAGGTCGTCCCGGACGAACGGCTCGCCGGGCGGGCTGCCGAGTGGGCGGCCGAGCTCGCCGCCATGCCCACGCGCGGGATCGCCCTCTCCAAGCGGCTCTTCGACCACGCCGAGCAGGCGACGCTCGAGGAGCAGCTCGAGCGCGAGGCTCAGCTGCAGGCCGCCGCCACGCGAACGAACGACTTCCGCGAGGGGGTCGACGCCTTCCTCGAGAAGCGCGAGCCACGCTTTGAGGGATCCTGATCGCTCGTTAGGATCGGACCATCGAGACGGCAGCCGCTACCACCA
>JBKPHO010000008.1:0-2767 GCA_046729915.1 Actinomycetota bacterium
CTCGAGCGCGAGCGAGAGCAGCTGCTGCTGAGCGCCGTCGTGCAGGTCGCGCTCGATCCGCCGCCGGGTCGCATCGGTCGTGGCGACGATCCGCGCGCGCGAGGCGTCGAGCTCGGCACGGCTCTCGGCGTTCGCGATCGCCGTGCCCATGAGCTGCGTGAACTTCGCGAGCCGGCCCTCCGTATCGTGCGGCAGAGTCCGGTCGGTCGTGGAGGCCACGACCACTATTCCCCAGAGGTGGCCCTCGACGATAACCGGCGCCCCCACCGAGGAGCGCCAACCGAGGTCACGGGCGGCGGCGGCCAAATCGGGTGGTTCGGAGTAGCTGTCGATCCGCCCGGGCCGGACGGTCTCGAGGATCACTCTGCCCAGGGTGCCCGGTACGAGCGCATATCGCGTCCCGACCGTGGTGTAGCCACCGGATCTGCTCCTGCCTCCGATAATGGTGAGAGTGCCCTCCCCCTCGTAACGGCTGAGAGCAGCCGCGTCAGCGCCGACCAGCCGCCCGACTTCTCCGATCACCGTCTCGAACACCTCGGCAGGCGGCGCGCCCTGAGCCACCAGCGTTGCCACCCGCCGCAGTGCCGCTTGCTCCTCGGCAAGCCGAGTGAGCTCCTCCCGACCCTCCGCATTCGCGATTGCGGTCGCCACGTGTTCCGTAAACTCCGCCAGCCGTCGCTCCGTACCGGGGGGCAGCGGTCGGTCGCTCGTGGAGGCGACGGCCAACACGCCCCGGAGGCGGCGCTCCACGGTGATCGGCGCGCCGACCGACGAGCGCCAGCCCATCTCACGCCCGGTGGCAGCGGCGGCACCGGGCTCGTCTGCGTAGTCGTCGATCCGCGCGGGCTGGCGCGTCTCGAAGACCAAACCGGACACGGTCCCCTCGAGCGCGTATCGCGTTCCGACGTAGACGTAGCCGCCGCTCCTCGTCCAGCCGCGGAGCGCGGTCACGGTGCCGTCGTCCTCGAAGCGGGTGAGAGCGGCGCCATCAGCCGGAACCAGCCGCGCGACCTCGGCGCTGACCGCTGCGAACACTTCGGCCGGCCCCGCCCCTTGCGCTACAAAGGTCGCTACGCGCCGCAGAGCGGCCTGCTCCTCCGCGAGCCGCGTGAGGTCTTCGCGGGCCTGACTGTTTGCGATTGCCGTCGCCACCAGCTCGGTGAACTCCGCGAGACGATCCTCGACATGGTCGGGAAGCGGCGCCTCACGTGACGAAATCGCCATCAGTCCCCAGACCCCGCCGTCGACGATGATCGGTGCGCCGACAATCGTGTTGAGCCCGGACCGACGCGCTTCGGCGGCGAGGGAGCCGGGAAGATCCGTGTAGTCCTCGACGCGCGCCGGACGACCCGTGCGCAGAACCTTCGCGGACATCGACTGGCCGTCGAGCGGCCAGCGGGTGCCCGGCTGGAAGCCAAAGCCGTTCGGACGGTCGTTCCAGACGGCGAGGATCGTCATCGTCGCGCCCTCGTCGTCGAAGCGCCCGACTGCGGCATTCGCGCTGTGCATGAGCTGGGCGGCCTCCTGGGCCACGGCCTCGAACACCTCGGCCGCCGGCGCACCCTCGGCCACGAGGGTCGCCACTCGCCGTAACGCGGCCTGCTCCTCGGCAAGCGAACCGACCTGGATGCGGTCGTTCACCTGGGCCGAAGTGCCCATTGGCGTCACGTTACCCTCCTCCCCGCCGGGTCGACGCGAGACCGCATCTGCTCGACGTCTCTACGATCGCAGCGACGATCGCAGCGACGCGCGCTCAGGTCTTCACGGCCAGCGCCAGCCCGCGCTTCTGGCTAGCCGCAATTCGTCGCTTCTGGCTAGCGTGAATTCCGTTCCAGCTCGGCTTGCCGATCGTGGAGCGAGCTCAGCTTTTCCGATAGCTCGTCGGCGAACTCGGAGAGCCTCTGCTGGCGTCCACGGACGAGCTCGAGCTGGCGCTCGACAAGTGGAATCGCCTCCTCGATGATCCGCGAGCGCACGCGGTCGCTTGCGCTTTCGGCCCACTGGTCGCGCAGCGCGGCGCGGGCCTCTTCTGCCTCGGCGAGTGCGACCAGCTCCTCGAGCGAGAGCCCGAGCAGGTCGCGGAGCCTGATCAGCTCCTCCAGACGGGTGATGTCCGCCTGGGTGTACACCCGGTGCGCGCCCTTGGTGCGTGCGGCTGCGTTTCCGAGCAGTCCGAGCTCTTCGTAATAGCGGATCGTCCGGGTCGTGACACCGACCCGCTCGGCGACCTCGCCGATCCGGTAGCTGCGCTCCTTTGTCTGCACGCTCATGCCGTCTCCTCTGCCGCCCGACGCGTGGGCACGCGGCGTGCCTCCTCTGGCACCTCGGGCTCGACCGGCTCGCTGCCGGTCGGCGCCGCCGAGGTCGCGTCCAGGTGGTGGTACTTGCCGCCGCGTAGCACCGAGGCGGCGGCGGCGATGAGGCAGGCGACGATCGCGAAGACGAACGCGTAGACGAGCGCCGTGTGGAACGGGCCCGAGATCAGGTGGGGGAAGAAGAAGTTCCGGCCGGTGAGCGTGTGCGCCTGACCGGCGGGGAGTCGCGCGAGCACATGGGGGCCCAGCAGCGTCGCCATGGGGTTGAAGCCGAGGAAGGACGAAAACAGCGTCGCGACCGGCGGCAGACTCGAGACGCGGGTCGCGTCGTTCGCCGCGACGCCGTGTGCGACCAGACCCCTCTGCAGCGCGTGCGGCAGGCCCGAGGAGAGCCCGACGATCATCAACGTGAAGAAGACGCCAATCGAGAGCACGCTCGCGCTGTTCATGAA
>JBKPHO010000009.1:0-3182 GCA_046729915.1 Actinomycetota bacterium
GTGCAGCTTGCCCGGCGTGTCGGGCTGGAGCCGCGCGAAGAGGACGAAGCCCTTGCCGCCGATCTTCATCACCGTCTCCTTCGCGAGCGACGGCTTCGCGTCGCGCGCATTCAGCAGCTCGCGGATCCGCTGCTCGTGCCCCTCGGTCTCAGCGAGGTGCTCGCTGTAGGCCGCGGCGAGCTCGGGGTCACCGGCGATATCGGGCGAGGCTCGGAGCTGCGCGAGCGCCTGCTCGCGAGATACCTGGCGGTATCCAGCGAGACTACTTCGACGGCGCTCGGCCGACGACGAACGTGCTCTTGCCGAGCAGCTTCCCGTATTTTCCGAGGCGCCGCGGCCCGCGGCCGGGCCAGACGTACCACGTGTAGTTGCCGGGCTCGAGCCGATGGCGCTCGTCCCTGAACCGCCATCGCGACGGCAGCCTCAGGCGGGCCTTCAGCGGCCACCAGCTACCGATCGCCCGACCATCCAGCCAGAGCTGCATGTTGTAGTAGCGGGCCTTCTGCACCGGCCGCCAGGCGAAGAAGACCGAGGCGTGGGCGCGTACGTGCGCACCGGGTCTCGGCGCGAAGAGCACAGGCATCGGCGTCGCGAAGGCGCTGCGCTTGACGCTGTTCCCGGCCGCGTCCTCGGCCGTCAGCGTGTAGCGGTACCGCACGTAGTTCTCGACGCGGCGGTCTGCGAAAGCGCTCCCCGCGCCCGCGTAAAGCGCGCTCGAGGCGGCCTTGCTCATGCCCGGTGAACGCATGACGCGAAGCGCCTTGGCACCGGCGAGACGCCACTTCAGCTTGACGACGTCGTCGAGGGCCTTCAGGGAGAACAGCCTGAAGGCCGGCGGCGTCGCGTCGTAGCTGAGTGCGAACCGGAGCGGCCCGCTTACGTTTCCGGCCCGATCGCTGCAGCTGCCGGCGAGGTCGGTCTTCATCGTGTCCGGGCCGCCATAGGCGAGCGAAGTGCAGGATGCGATCCCGGCGAGCGCGTCGGAGGCCGACCAGCGGATCGCGAGCGGGTGGTTGTACCAGCCGTCGTGGTCGGGCCGGCGGTCGGGCGAGACCGTGAGACCCCGGGGCGCGGTCGCGTCGTAACGGAAGTCGAAGGCCACCGGCGCCGAGGTGTTGCCGGCCTTGTCGCTGCAGATGCCGCTCCGGCCGACGCTGCCGGCATCGGGCCCGTTGTAGGCCTGCACGCTGCAGGAGGCGACGCCGGACACGGGGTCGGAGCCTCTCCAGTCGATCCGGAGCGGGTGGTTGTACCACCCGTTCGCGTCGGCCCGCCGGGAGGGAACGGCCGCCGTGGCGGGGGCCGTGGCGTCGTACTTGAAGGCGAGGCGCGGAGGAGAGGCGCTGTTGCCGGCACGATCGGTACAGCGGCCGCCGGAGCTCGCGTCGCTCTTGTCCGGCCCGCTGTAGGTCACCGCAGGGCTGCAGGAGTCGATCCCCGAGGTCGAGTCGGTGCCGCTCCAGCTGATCCCGACAGCGTGGTTGTACCAGCCCGCGTGGTCGGGGCTGCGGTTCGCCGTGACAGCCACGACCGGGTCGGTGCCGTCGTAGGAGAGTCCGAAGGCCAGGGTCCTCACGTTCCCTGCTACGTCGGAGCAGCTACCGCTCGTACTCCCGTTCGCGACGTCGGGCCCGCTGTAGGTCTTCGACGTGCAGGACGCGATTCCGGACGTCTGGTCGCTGCCGCTCCAGTCGATCCTGACCGGGGCGTTGTACCAGCCGTTGTGATCCGGCCCCGGGGCCTCGATGGTGACCGACGGAGCGGTCGCGTCGTAGTTGAGCACGAAGGCATCCGAAGAGCTGTTGCCGGCGTTGTCCGTGCAGCTGCCGCTGAAGTTCGCGCCGGTCGTGTCAGGACCGCTGTAGGTGAGCGGGCTCCTGCAGGAGGCGATCCCCGAAGTCGCGTCGGAGCCGTTCCAGCCGATTGTGAGCGATGCTCGATACCAGCCGGCGGCATTGGGAGAGCGGCTCGGCGTGGCGACCGTGATAGGCGCCGTTTCGTCGTAATCCAGGAAGAAGGTGCGCGACCTTCTGTTGCCCGCCTCGTCGGTGCAGCTGCCGGTGGAGCTCACGTCGTTGCCGTCCGGGCCGCTGTACGTGACCGGCGTGCTGCAGGAGTCGATCCCCGAGGTTGCATCTGCGCCGCTCCAGCTGACCCCAACCGAGTGGTTGTACCAGCCGGCGTGGTCGGGGCTGCGCGCGGCCGCGGCCGTGACCGTGGGCGCGGTCGCGTCGTAGGAAAGCGTGGAGGCGAGGGCCGTGGAGTTGTTCCCTGCCCTGTCGGTGCACATCCCGCTGGTGCTTCCGTTCTGAACGTCGGGCGCGCTGTAGGTGCTCGACGTGCAGGACTCGATGCCTGACATTGCGTCGCTTCCGCTCCAGGTGATCCCGACCGGGTGGTTGTACCAGCCGTTGTGGTCGGGTCCCCGCGCCGGGGTGGCATTCGAGGCGGTCGGCCGAGTCGCGTCGTACGAGAGCGTGAAGCCGAGGGAGGCCGAGACGTTCCCTGCCCTGTCGGTGCACGTGCCGCTCGTGCTTCCGCCGGCGACGTCGGGGCCGCTGTACGTACGCGAGGTACACGAGGCGATCCCGGAGGTTGCGTCGGTGCCGCTCCAGTTGATGCCGACCGCGTGGTTGTACCAGCCGTTGTGGTCGGTCCCTCGGGCGGCATTGGCGTTCACGTTCGTCGGCGGCTCAGCGTCCACCTTGAGCGTTCGCGTCGTAACCGTCGTTGTGCCGCCATCGCTGGTCGCCGTGCACGTCCGCGTCGTCCCCATGTTCGGGCTGTCGATGCGGATAGCCGGCTCGCAACCTTGGGTCGAGATGATCGGTGACTCGGGGTCGCTGACGCTCCAGTGGAGGACGATGTAGTGGAAGCCCCCTGCTCTCCCGACGTACCAGTCGTTGTTGCCGACGATCCCGTCGACGGAGTAGGTGACGATCGGCGGGGTGTCGTCGGCCACCAGATACGGCCGGGCGGGAGAGGCCGCCGGAAGGAGGAGAAACGCCGATACGAGGGCAAGCGAGGCCGTCCACATCCTGCGCCGCAGCAGCGATCTCGGTGGTGAGACCACAGCCAGTTAGCTCCCCCTGTAACTCCCGGGTTCGAGAGTACTGCGGACATGCGTCAAAGGCAACGAGGTTCCGCAGGTATCTCGCGAGACTACTTAAAGGTATCTTCCG
>JBKPHO010000010.1:0-3594 GCA_046729915.1 Actinomycetota bacterium
TTGATCGTGGAGTCGTTTCGGCGGAGCGGGGGAGATTGGGAAGCGGGCAGAGGGCATCTCCACCTGCTGCGGGAGTTCGGTATCGAAGGACGCGTTAGGGCTGAGGTCGTGGCGCTTCCCCCAGAGCACCCCTATCTCCGGCTGCCGCTGCAGTTCGCCACCTCGCTCGAGCAGCGCTTGCTGTCGTTGGTGAGCGCCGATGAGCTCGCGACGCTCCGCGAGCAGGGCGAGGCCGAGCTCCAGGAGCCCGGCCGCTGGGGCACCACCTTCACCCTGGTGCAGTGCTGGGGCCGGTCGCCCGCCTAGGTCCGAGTCATGGCCACGGACTTCGTGACGTCGTACCGTGACCCCGAGCGATCGCGGATGGATGCGTCTCTCCGCATCCGGACAGCGACGCGCGGCGAGGCCGAGCTGCTGCTGGAGATTCAGAAGGCGTCCTCCGTCGCCGGCTTTGGCCACGTATTCCCGCCGGACAAATACCCGTTCCCGGACAAGGCAGTTCTCGAGCGATGGCAGAAGGCGGTCAACGATCCAGCCGAAGTGGTGGTGCTCGCGGAGCTCGACGCCGCGGAGGTGGGGTTCGCCGCCATGTGCTCCGAGTGGCTCGACGCCCTCTACGTCACTCCCTCATGCTGGGGCATGGGCGTCGGTGCGCGGCTCCACGATCACGCGGTGACGTGGATACGTGACCTCGGCTGCAAACACTGCCGTCTATGGGTGTTGGAGCAGAACACGCGTGCGCGCCGCTTCTACGAGCGTCGCGGCTGACGCCTGAACGGCGATACGCGAGTTGTCCCGTTTCCGCCGTTCCCCATCGACGTCGGATACACGATCGAGCTGTAGTCGCCGGTTGCACAGCCGGCGCGAAGGGGCGGAGGGTTGAACGTTCCCGATGACCCCCTCTCCCAACGAGAGGGAGTCGGTCGACTAAAGCCATGTCCGACCGGGAGAGATGACGATCGTGAACTTCTCTCCTCTTGCTTTTACTGCTCAAGGATCGCCACGCAACGATGTCGGAATCGATTTGTCGGCGCGCCGTAAAGGCAGAGCCCAGGCGTCTGAACCCGCTGCCCGCACAGCTGCACCACGAGCCCGCCGCAGGTTGGACTCTCCACGCGCCCGTCCGCGCCATCGCCACCAGGCCCCGAAAGGTCGGCGAAAGGTTCAGGAAACGGCGTGCTGCGACCATCGCTCCAAGACGACGAACGGAGGAGCGATGGGATCCAGGAACGTCGACACCTACCGCGCAGGGCACGAAGCCTTCAACCGCCGGGACTTCGATGCGATGGTAAAGGAGTACGCCGAGAACATCAGCTGGATCGACCAGGCCCGGGGCATCACGTTCAGGACACCCCAGGAGTTCAAGAACGACTTCCTGGAGGGGTGGATCCAGGCCTCCTCGGACTGCCAGGTCACCGACGCCCGGTACACGGACGCCGGCGAGATGGTGGTAGCGCGGTTCACCGGCCGCGGCACGAACGACGGCCCACTCGGACCCTTCCCGGCCACCGGCAAGGAGTGGACGCTACCGATCTGTGAGATGTGGCACTTCGACGCCGAAGGTCGGGTCGTCGGCGGCGAGATCTACTACGACCAGGTCTCCCTGCTCACGCAGCTGGAGCTGCTACCGGAGCCGTCCCGAGCGTGAGCAACGAAGTTCACGACCGCGCACGTAGGCAAAGCGGGCCGCGGACGACGGTTGACACTGGGATCGGAGGGGTTCCGTAAGCGAAGCAGTCATGATCGTTCGTGTCTTTGGTGCCCTCGCGGCGTCGAGAGTTCCCCGCCTGGCTAGCTCCTGCCGAGACCCTAGGATGCCACCGAGCAGACCATGAACGGAATCAGGCGAATCATCTGCGTGTGCGGCAAGGTCATCGAGGGCAAGGACGACGACGAGCTCTGGGCGAAGGCCCAGGCGCACGTCGCAGCTGACCATCCCGACCTCGTTGGGAAGGTTTCCCGTGAGGACATCCTCGCGCGGGCCGAGGAGATTTAGGCGGTCGTGGTGTTCTCGCCGAGCAGGCGTCGGTAGACGTTCTGCACAGCTGAACTGGGGGGAATTCCGAGCTCGTCTCGGAGTGTGATGCGCAGCCGGTCGTAGACGCGCAGCGCCTCTGCGGCGTTCCCGCTCCGCTCGAAAGCCTCCATCAGGATCCGGTAGCCGCTCTCGCGGAAGGGAGCAAGCTCGATGAGCTGACGCGCGCAGTTCGCCGCCTGAGGCAGCTCCGGCCCGCCGATTCCGAGGCTGGCCGCCGCCAGGCACTCCAGCCCGCTCAGCCGGATGTCATCGAGGCGTCGCCGCCAATCGTCCAGCCAGGGCCGGTCGTGACCTCGGAGTAGGGGCCGGCTCGCGACGTCGTAGGCGAGGCTGGCCGGTCCCCAGGCGGCCGCCCACTCCCCCTTCGCTACGTGCGACTCGGCCCGGTGGAGGGCGTCGAGCGCCGCCTCGAAGTCGATGAACGCGTCCTGCGGCAGCGCGAGCTCAAGCTGGGCTCGCCCGACCAGCAGTTCAGGCCCGGTGATGCGGCGCAACTTGGAGAGCAGCACGCTGAGCCGAGCCTGGTGGCCGGGCGTCGCGTCCTCGCCGTAGACGGCGATTAGGAGCTCGTCACGATCGATCCGGCGGAGCCGGTTGAGCACGAGGTAGGCGAAGAGCAGGTGGCCCAAAGCGCCGGGCAGGGCATCGTCGACTCGCCGCCCCTCCAGCCTGACCACGAGCCGGCCACAGAGCTGGATCCGCGTCTCGCCTCTCGGCGCCATCGCAGCAGCTTAGAAAGATCGACGAAAGGTTCGGGAAAGCCGGGGCCGCGACTATCGCGAAGCAGCTCGGACACTGCCAAATCGATGGGACACGAACTGAGAGGGGCGGGAATGCACACGCACGATAAGCCGGCCTCCTTCCACAGCTCGCCGCAGGAGGCGATGCGGGCGCCGGCGGAAGAGTTCTTCGAGACCGCGGACGATCGGAACCTCGACGCAGGCGCTCGTGAGCAGTTGCTCGCCGGGATCCCGGTGGCCGAACGGCGACTGCTGCTGGCCGGGGTCTCGACGTCCGTGCTGGAAGGTGGTGTGGGTAACCCGCTGCTGTTGCTGCACGGCCCGGGTGGGTACGGCGCGATGTGGCGGCGGGTGATCCCGGATCTGACAACTACGCATCGCGTGATCGCGCCCGACCTTCCCGGCCACGGCGCCTCGACCGTCGCCGACGGCCCGCTGGACGCCGGTCGAGTGATCTCGTGGCTCGGCAAGCTGATCGAGCACACGTGCCCGACACCGCCGATCCTCGTGGGACACCTGGTCGGCGGTGCCATCGCCGCACGCTTCGCCGCCGACCACGGCGATCGCGTCGACCGGCTCGTGCTCGTCGTCCCACTCGGCCTCGCGCCCTTCCAGCCGTCACCTGCGTTCGGCGCTGCCCTGACGGGCTTTCTCGCCCAGCCAAGCGTGGACACGCACGACGATCTCTGGAAGCACTGCGTCTTCGACTTGGAGGCGCTGCAACGTCAGCCGGCCGCCCGGTGGGAGCTGATGAAGGCCTACAACCTCGACCGGGCCCGGACGGCGAGCGCTTCTGGTGCCCTGCAGGCGCTCATG
>JBKPHO010000011.1:0-5201 GCA_046729915.1 Actinomycetota bacterium
AAGTCGACGCTGCTCCGCCTGATCGCCGGGCTGGAAGAGGTCTCGCAGGGGCAGATCGCGATCGGCGACACCGACGTCACCGAGCTCGCGCCGCGCAAGCGA
The DNA here is from genome assembly GCA_046729915.1 of Actinomycetota bacterium. Lineage (GTDB taxonomy): Bacteria > Actinomycetota > Thermoleophilia > Gaiellales > Gaiellaceae > AC-32. Next base: position 103 of record JBKPHO010000011.1, read on the forward strand.
GACGTCGCGATGGTCTTCCAGAGCTATGCCCTCTACCCGCACATGAACGTGCGCCAGAACATCGCCTACGGGCTGAAGGTGCGGCGGACGCCGAAGGACGAGACGAAGCGGCGCGTCGAGGAGGTCGCCGCGCTGCTCGGGCTCGAGGACCTACTCGAGCGGCGCCCGGCGCAGCTCTCGGGCGGCCAGCGTCAGCGGGTCGCGATGGGCCGTGCGATCGTCCGCGAGCCGAAGGCGTTCCTGATGGACGAGCCGCTCTCGAACCTCGACGCCAAGCTCCGCGTCGGCATGCGCGCCTCGCTGGCGCAGCTCCACGCGCGCCTCGGGGTCACGACGATCTACGTTACGCACGACCAGACGGAGGCGATGACGCTCGGCCAGCGCGTCGCGGTGATCAACGAGGGCCGCGTGCTGCAGTGCGACACGCCGCAGCGGCTCTACGACCGGCCCGACAACGTCTTCGTCGCCGCCTTCATCGGCACGCCGCCGATGAACCTCGTCGAGGCCTCCGTGGAGGGCGACGAGGTCGCCTTCGGCGAGTTCCGGCTGCGCCTCGACGCCCGCCGGCGGCCGAAGGGCTCTGCCGCGAAGGTGATCCTCGGCATAAGGCCGGAGGCCTTCGAGGAGGCGAGTTTCGCGCCTAGGTTGCCGACCATCCGCGTGGCGCCCGCAGTGGTCGAGGAGCTCGGCTCCGACGCGCACGTCTTCTTCCCGGTTGCCGCCGCGCCGGTGACCGCCGAGATCCTCGAGAAGAGCGAGTCCGACGAAGCGACTCTTTTGCCCGATTCCAAGGCGCTTTTCGCCGCGCGGGTCGATCCCGCCACGACCGCGCGCGTCGGCGTCCCGCTCGAGCTCGCCGTCAATTCGGCCCGGCTGCACTTCTTCGACGTCCAGACCGGGCTCAGCCTGATCGCGGAGCCCGAGCGCGACGCGGCCCCGGCGGAAGAGCTGGCGGCGGCGCCGTGACCAAGCAGCGCGAGACGAAGGATCGCGTTCTCGACCTGATCGAAGGGCTCGGCGTCGGGGAGGCGATCCCGTCCGAGCGCCAGCTGAGCGCAGAGCTGGGCGTCTCGCGGTTGACGCTGCGCGCGGCCCTCGATGAGCTCGCGCGCGAGGGCTACGTCGTCCGCCGGCGCGGCTCAGGCACATTCGTGAGCGAGCCGAAGATCGCGCAGGAGCTGACGATGACCTCGTTCACCGAGGACATGCGCCGCCGCGGCATGGAGCCCGGCAGCCGGACGCTCACGCTCGAGGTTGTCCCCGCCGGCGCACGGTTGGGGCGCTTCTTGCACGTCTCGCCGTCAGAGCCGATCGTCGTCGCGAAGCGGCTCCGGCTCGCTGACCGCGAGACCATGGCGATCGAGACGCTGCACGTCCGCGAAGCCCTCGTCCCCGGCCTGACGCGGCGCGACCTCGACGGGAAGTCGTTCTACGAGCTGCTGCGCGAGCGCTATGGGATCGTGATCGCCGGCGGCGCGCAGACGATCGAGCCAACCGTGACCAACGAGGAGGAGTCGGAGGCGCTCGGTGTCCCGCTCCACTCGCCGGCGTTCCTCTTCGAGCGGGTCACGCACTCGGAGCAGAACGAGATCGTCGAGTTCGTGCATTCGATCTACCGCGGCGACCGCTACCGGCTCGTCACCGACCTGACCGCGCTGCCCTCGCCGAGGCGTCACGCGCTGTCGGGGATGCCGCCGCAGGCGGTCGACGGGTCAGGTCAAGACCACGGCCAGGGCCGGAGCGCGCACTGACGCTGCTTGGCCCACAGTGGTCTTGACATTCGAACCGGAAATGTGCAAGTCTCCGCACCGTGGCCAAGTGGTATGCACCAATTCATCGCGGCCGCCGCGTGTCATTCGACTGGGCCACCGAGGGGAATGGCGAGCGCGGGTCGACCGCTAGAGCCTGGGGGACACATATGAAAGCACGCATCATCGCCGCCGTCGCTCTCGCGGCCGCATTGGCAGTCGCAGCCTCGACCGCGACGGGCGGCACACAACGTGCCACGGCCGACAAGGTGACCGTGTGGGTCATGACGGACGCGCAAAACGGCTGGCCGGGTGCGATCGCGGCTGCGAACTCTGCGTTCAAGCAGCAGCACCCCGCCGTCGACGTCGACATCCAGTACCAGAGCTGGGACAGCCTGCTTGCGAAGTTCGACGCCGCGCTCGCGGCAAACGACACGCCCGACGTGATCGAGCTGGGCAATACGCAGATCACCAAGTACATGGCCGCGGGGGCGTTCTCGACGATCAAGCCCAAGAACTACCCGAACTCATCCAGCTGGTTGGGCGGCCTCAAGGCGTCGTGCACGTACAACGGGAAGATGTACTGCGTCCCCTACTACGCGGGCGCCCGCGCCGTGATCTACCGCAAGGACCTCTACCGCTCGGTCGGTGTGAAGAAGGCGCCGACGACCTACGCGCAGTTCCTCGCCGTCGGCATGAAGCTCAAGAAGAAGTACGGGAAGAACCGCAACTTCTCCCCCTTCTACCAGCCTGGCCAGAACTGGTACGCGGCGATGTCATTCGTCGCGGATTACGGCGGGCAGATCGCGGTCCGGCAGAAGGGCAAGTGGAAGGGAACCCTCGACTCGCCGCAGGCGATCCGCGCACTCACCGTCTACAAGTCGATGGTGCGGAAGCTCTCGAGGGCGAGCAAGACGCAGGACGAGGCTCACCCCTTCCCGAGCATCCCGTTCGCCAAGGGCCGGGCAGCGGCATTCCTGGGCAACGGCTGGGAGTGGCCGTTTGTCTTCGATTCAAAGGGTGGGGGCGCTCCGAAGTCGTTCGCGAAGAAGATGGCCGCCTATCCGATGCCGAGCCACATCAAGGGCCGGTACACGCCGACTTTCCTCGGCGGCTCCATCCTGGGAATCCCGATCTCGGCAAAGCACAAGAATCTCGGAGCCGACTGGATCAAGGGCTTCACCAGCTCGGCAGCCGAGCGGATCATCGCCAAGGCCGGCAACATCGCGAACACAACGACGCTCGCCGACGTGAACAAGAACAACCCTCAGCTTGCACCGTTTGCCAAGGCGGCGAAGTACAGCTGGTTCATTCCGACCGCTGCCAACTGGGTGAGCGTCGAGAACGCGAGGGTGCTCAAGACCATGTGCACGGCGATCCTGACGAACCGCAAGAGCGTTAAGGCCGCTGCGCACAGCGCGACCGTGCAGATCACGAAGATCCTGAACGCCAAGTCGTGACCTCTCCACCGGGAAGCGAGCTGCTCCGCCTGTGAGCTCTCGCTTCCCGGCTTCCACCGCTGCCGTCGCCGAGCCTGCCCTCTCAGCTCGGCGACGGCAGCGGCCTCTGCTGAATCGACTCGGGACTCGCGCCACCCCGTACGCGCTCCTCCTCCCGGCGACCCTGGTGATCGCCGCGGTGCTCGGCTACCCGCTCTACTTCATGGTGAGGCTGTCGTTCCAGCACTACGGCCTGTTCCAGCTGATCCGCCACGAGGGCGTGTGGATCGGCACGCAGAACTACGCGACGATTTTCCACGACGCCACGTTCTGGCACGTAGTCCTTCGCACGCTCGCGTTCACGGCCGTGGCCGTCTCGCTGACGATGGCGATCGGGACGCTGATCGCCCTGCTGATGGCCCAGCTCGGCTCGGCCATGCGGCTCCTGCTGAACGTTGGGCTGATCTTCGTATGGGCGACCCCCGTCGTCGTCGCGATCGACATCTGGTACTGGATGGTCGACTTCGAGTTCGGCGTCGCGAACTGGTTGCTGACGTACCTGCACCTCGGGGACTTCAACCACCACGACTGGTTCGCGAACGCATGGACCGGCTGGGGCATCATCACCCTGCTCGTTGTCTGGGGCGCGATTCCCTTCGTCGCGATCACGGTCTACGCGGCCCTCACCCAGGTGCCGAAGGAGCTGGTCGAGGCTGCCTCGATCGACGGGGCCCACCCGTGGCGCGTCTTCCGCGACGTGACCGTGCCGCTGCTGAAGCCGATCTTCCTCATCCTCACGAGCCTCTCGATCATTTGGGACTTCCAGGTCTTTAACCAGATCTGGATCCTGCGCGACGAGCAGCCCTCGCCCGAGTACTGGTCGATGGCCGTCTACGCGTACCACACCTCGTTCCAGACGAGCGAGTACGGGCTGGGCTCGGCGATCGCGATCGTGATGGTCGCGATCATGCTCGTCGTCAGCTTCGTCTACATCCGGCAGATGGTGAAGATCGGGGAGGCGACGTGAGGAGGAGCCTCGCGCGCCGCATAGCGCTGAACGCGACCGGGCTCCTCGTGTTCGCAGTGATGGTCTTCCCGGTCTACTGGATGGTCACAACCGCGTTCAAGCCCACCCGCGACATCTTTGCCAACACGCCGGTCTGGTTTCCGTACCACCCGACTCTGGCGAACTTCGACGACGCGATTCACCGCCCGCATTTCTGGGCGGACGTGAAGAACAGCCTGATCATCGTCAGCGTCGTCGTCGGGCTGTCGCTCCTGCTTGCGATCCTCGCGGCGCTCGCGCTCGCGAAGTTCCGCTTCTACGGCCGGCGCGCGTTCATCGTGCTGATCATCGGGGTCCAGATGATCCCTCTGAACGCGCTGATCATCCCGATCTACCTCGTTCTCTCGAAGGCCAACCAGGTCGACAAGCTCAGCGGCGTCATCGTCACCTACATGACGTTCGTTCTGCCCTTCACCGTCTGGACGCTGCGCGGCTTCATGCTCGGAGTGCCCAAGGACCTCGAGGAGGCCGCGCAGGTCGACGGCTCCACCCGGTTCGGCGCCTTTGTCCGCATCCTGCTGCCGCTGATCGGGCCTGGGCTTGTCGCGACCTCGATCTTCGCGTTCATCCAGGCCTGGAACGAGTACATCATGGCGTACGTCCTGCTTCACGACCCGAGCAAGCAGACGCTCACCGTCTGGCTCGCGTCTTTCACGACCAGCCGCGGGACCGCCTGGGGGTCCCTGATGGCCGGCGCCACGCTGACCGCGCTGCCCGTCGTGATCTTCTTCGCCCTGGTGCAGCGCAAGGTCGCGTTCGGCCTCACCGCGGGCGCGGTCCGCGGATGACCGAGGGCGGGCTCGAGCCCGCCGCGGCCGCCTGCGTCTTTCCCGGCTTCGACGGTGT
>JBKPHO010000012.1:0-1709 GCA_046729915.1 Actinomycetota bacterium
GTGGGGCTCTGGGGCATCGCCGGCGTCGTAGGCGTCGGCCTGCTCAGCCTCGCGGTCGCCTACTGGCGCGTCCGCGGCTACGCATAGGTCCTCAGCCGAAGCGCTCGACGCGCACCACGCGGTCGAGCTTGTCCCGCCAGGCGCGGTCCGTTCCGAGACCGCCGTCGAGCCGATCGGCGAACCCGTCCCAGGCGAAGATCGTGTCGTTCCCGGGACCGCCGTAGACCGCGTCGCGGCCGTGGTCGCGCTGCAGCTTGTCGCTGCCGGGGCCTCCGTAGAGCCGGTCGCCGCCGTTCCCGCCGCCCAGGGTGTCGCGGCCCGGGCCGCCCTCGAGCACGTCGTCGCCGTCGCTCCCGCCGAGCACGTCGTTGCCGCCGAGACCGCAGATGACATCGCGGCCGTGCGTTCCCAAAAGCAGGTCGGGCCCGGGCGTGCCCGTGATTGTGCACGCGGGCGGCGCCTGAACCGCAGCGTGGACGCCGCGAACGAGGAACAGCGCTGCCGTTGCGAACAGCGCCGCTGCCGCCCTGACACGTTGCTTCCGAGCAATCACGATCGTTCCTCGACAAGATCGGAACAATCCGCACGAGCCGCGATCCCTCGGCTCAGGGTGAGAAGCCGAGCGGCGCGCCGCAGGTAGGCGCCTCTCGGCCGAGCCCGTCCCTACGCCGGGCGGTTCGTGATGTGCACGTAGATCTTGTCGCCGCTCCCGCAGTCCTCGCGGAGCGCGACCTGGCCGGTGCGGCCCTCGCCCTTCCAGGAGACCTCGGAGTCGTGCTCCTCGAGCTCCTCGAAGAGGATCTGGAAGCCGGCGGCCTTCAACTCCTTCAGGTACTCGTCGTGCGCCTCCTTGACGCTGCCCTCGAAGTACCCCTCGACGACCTCGCTCGGCCCCTGCGTCCTCTGCTTCGTGTAGGTGACGTTCTCCACCTGCGGGAAGCTCGCGGGCAGGTTCGGCGTTCCGGACATGGCGGAGCCGTTGCACGCGGCCAGCGCCTGGGGATTCTCCGCCTCCTTCTCGCCGCCGCCCCCGCCACACCCGGCCAGGACGACGGCCACCGCAGCCAGCACCACACACGATGCGGCCTGCCTCATGACGTTCCTTTCCAGGATCCCCGCGCGGACCCTAACCCACTCAGCCGCCTGCCATTGCGGCCTCGACACCCGACTCCTTCAGAGCGGCCTGCGCGGCCGCGAGGCGGGCCAGCGGGACGCGGTACGGCGAGCAGCTCACGTAGTCGAGCCCCAGGCTGTGGCAGAAAGCGACGGATTCCGGCTCGCCGCCGTGCTCTCCGCAGATGCCGATCTTCAGGTCGGGCTTGGTGCCGCGCCCGCGCTCGACTCCGATTCGCATGAGGTCGCCGACGCCGCTCTGGTCGAGGGTCTCGAACGGGTTTCGCTGCAGCACGCCGTCCTCGAGGTAGCGCGTGAGGAAGTTGCCCTCGGCGTCGTCGCGCGAGAAGCCGAGAGCCGTCTGCGTCAGGTCGTTCGTGCCGAAGGAGAAGAAGTCGGCGTGCTCGGCGATCTCGTCCGCGCGGATGCACGCGCGCGGGAGCTCGATCATCGTGCCGACGAGGTACTCGACCGATTCGTTCTCCTCCTGCGCGGTCGCGACCGTGATCGCGCGCAGCCGGTGCAGCTCCTCCGCGAAGCCGACGAGCGGGTGCATGATCTCGACGAGCGGCGCCTCGCCCGTCCGCTCCTCGACC
>JBKPHO010000013.1:0-4457 GCA_046729915.1 Actinomycetota bacterium
GGGTGGGTCAGGTCGATGCCGGTATCGACGACGGCAACGTTGATCGGAACCGAACCGCCGCCATCGCCGGAGACGGTGCTCGAGAGGTCACCGTCGATCCGGTCCACGCCGGTTGGGAGAGTCTGACTCGTCAGGCTCGCCCTCAGGTTCGGCGTAATGAAGCGCACCGCCGGATCTGTTCTGATAACCGCGAGCGCCGCCGGTGATGCGCCAACGGCGAAGCCGTTCAGCCCGTGGTCGTACTGTTTGAAGACGTCAGCGCCGAGCCACGATGCGGACAGCGCTTCCGCCTGGACGTCCGCGTCGTCCTTGAGGACGACGATGTACTGGTTCGGAATCGCGGTCGCCGCGCTCCCAGATTCCGCAAGGGCGCCGCTTGCGAGAGCGAGCCCGGAGGCGAGAACGATCGCCGCCAGCAACTTTCGCATGGTCTTCCTCCTTTGCTCCCCGGAGAGCCCGGACCGTCCCGATGGGAAGCGCCCGGGTTTGAACCCTATTCCGACCCGACTCGGGCTGAGGTCTTGCGGAGTCTCCCACCTTCGCGAGGCGCCTTTCAACCATGCTCGGTCACTCCTGTGCGTCCGCACACAAGATCTAGCTTGGAAATCAGGACATTCCGCGAAGGCGATCGAGTTTGTGCACCCCACGGGCAGCGATGCGCTCAGTTCGGAGCCGCGCCGAGAAGTACCGCCCCAACGGGGGCATGACCTTCGCCGACTGATCGGTAGCGGCCACACCATCCGGGCATGACGCGAGGCCTGACCCTTGGACAGACGCAGCCGCTTTAGTCTTGTCAGACAGCATAGGCTTCGGGTGCGCGCATGAGCGAGTCCGGCAGAGGAGGTTCCGAGGGCGAGCTGCCACCGGCAGCCGGGGCTCCGCCCCCTCGGGCCTCGCCTGGCGAAGCCCCGCCCACCATCGCCAGTCCCTACCCGGTCCGGGTCACGGGCGAGCTCGACCTGCCCCTCAGCCGCTGGCTCTGGCTCGTCAAGTGGCTGCTCGCGATCCCGCACTTCATCTTCCTCGTCTTCCTCTGGCTCGCCTTCATCGTCCTGAGCCTGATCGCCTTCTTCGCCATCCTCTTCACCGAGCGCTATCCACGCGGCATCTTCGATTTCAACCTCGGCGTGCTGCGCTGGACCTGGCGGGTCGCCTTCTACTCCTACAGCGCCCTCGGGACCGACCGCTACCCGCCCTTCACGCTTGCCGCGGTTTCCCGACTACCCGGCCAGGCTCGAGATCGACTACCCGGAGCGCCTGTCACGTGGTCTCGTGCTCGTCAAGTGGTGGTTGCTGGCGATCCCGCACTACCTCGTGGTCGCCATCTTCACGGGCGGTTGGCGACCTCCCTTCTGGGGTCCGGGCCTGGTCGGCTTGCTCGTCTTCTTCGCCGGCGTCGTGCTCCTCTTCAGGGAGCGGTACCCAGGCGACATCTTCGACTTCGTCATGGGGATGAACCGCTGGTCGCTGCGGGTCGTCGCCTACGCGGCGCTCATGCGGGACGAGTACCCACCCTTCCGGCTCGAGCAGGGCGGAGCCGAGCCGGTCAGGGCCTGAGCCGCTCCTCGACCGGGCTTCTCCCCGCGACGGCGTCAGGCAGCTGGAGCTTGCTGTCCCTGGCTGAAGTAGAGGTCGAGGACACCAACGAGCGGCCAAACAGGGCCTGCAGATCGGGGAATTCCCCGATGGCGGCCGCGCTGTTCGCAGGGCATCATTCCGTCAGCGTCGAGTACGGAGTGCAACTAGGACGAAACTCCTCCGAGAAGTTGTAGGAAACGAAAGCTCCTCGGGGAAGCGGACGAAAGCACCACCGGCTCGACGATTTTCGTGGTTCGGAGCTGCGCCGAGCGGCCGCGTTGCCCGCCAGCACCTCGAACTCCGGCGGCTCCACTGGCGCACGCAAAGGAAATCACGTTTGGCGCTTTAGGGCTTCGCTCGACCCGCGTAGGCGCAAGCTCGGCCGTGTCTACCCGATGTGCGCCATTCGCAGCGATCCCCACAGGCGCGGACCGGCTGAGTGCGAGAGATCCCGTCTCCAAGCGGGAAGCCGTCGGCCCGGCGCCAGGAGGTTCCAATGATCAGAGGCATCGACGTCTCCGACCACCAGAATCGGGTCGACTGGACACGGGTCACAGCGGAGGCGGTGAGCTTCGCCTGCCTCAAGGAGCCCGAGGGCACCCAAGAGCACGAGGCACTCTGATTCGAGTCGAGGCCTCAGTGCCGGGTCGACAGCACGAGCGTGTGGGATGCCAAACTCGGTTCCGCCTGCAAATCACGCTCGTCGGCGGGAGCGAATCGAGTTTTGACCCCACATGGCGCGACAAGTGGTCGTGACGGCGACGAATCGGATCGCTCCACCTCGGCCACATCGGTTTCGGCTGCGGACGTTGCTAGGCCTGGGCCGACTCGGCTTCAGGTGCTGGCGCGGCCTCTGCCGTCGCTTCCTCCGACACCTCGGCGGGTGACACTCGGGCCTTCGCCGTGCTTGCCACCTCCAAGAGCCGGGTCCCCATCGCGTGGATCTCGTCGAGCAGCTCGTGACGCTCCTTCCAGACCGCCTCGGTCTCGGCGTGTAGTTCCTGCATCCGTGCCTCGGCCTGTTCCCGCGAGGCCGCGATCTCTTCCTCGAGCCGCTGCAGCCGCTCCGCCGCCTCGGTGCGCGAGCGGGCCAGGACTTCCTCCACCTCCCTGTGTGCGCGGGCGATGACGTCGTCCGCCTCGGATCTCGCGCCCGCGAGAGTGTCATTCGCATCGGCCTTCGCCTTGGCGACGATCTCTGCCGCTTCGGCCTCTGCGGTGCGCGCGCCGGCGGTGATCTCCTCGGCCTCGGCCCTGGTGCGCGCGAGATGCTCTTCCGCCTCCTCGCGAGCGCTCGCCGTGATCTCCTCCGCGGTCTCTCGCGCCTGCTCGAGGAGGTCCTTCGTCTGGTCCCCGACCCGCTCGAGCGCGTGCCTCACCGCCGCCTGCGGCGACCGCCCCACTTCGAGCTCGGCAATCAGGCGATTGACCTGGCTGACGTAGGAATCGACGGCCCGCCGCTCGTAGCCACGAGCCGCGCCCGGGAACGAGACGTCGCGGAGCTCCGCCGGCACGCGCGCCGCAGGTTCGGCGAAGGAGCTTTCCCCCGAGGGAGGCACGCGCTTGTTTTCTTCCTGACCCTCCTGAGGAGCCTCGTCGTTGGCCACGGGCCGAGTATGACCGATCGCAGCTCGCCGCGGGCCGATCCCTCGCTTGCGCGAGCGTCCAATCGCAGCCAGCCCGTGCGATGCCAGAATCGGGTTCCACAGGCAGATGTCGTGCACGGGGTCGATCGTGGTTTTCGCCCCCCACGGCCGTTCGCGGACGTCGAGCACTTCGAGCGCCAGCTCACGGGCGTAGCGGTCCGGCAGGTTCTCGTTCGCCAAGATCTCGCGCAGGAGACCGTCGCAGGCGAGCCCCGACGCGGGAACGGCCCGGCGCGGCGCCCAGGCGCGTCGTGCTGACGCCCGCCGCTCGCCACCCCCGCTCGCGCTTCGCGCGCGCCAGTTGTTCAGGCGCGCGAACCCTGCCCGAAGCCGAACGAGGTCGAGGGCATCGCGCGCGCGCCACTCGGCCGCGTCGGCCTGCTCGCGCCAGTCGCGAGCCGGTCGACCGATGGCCGGCGTGCGGGCCTGCGGCTGCACAGCGTCGCCGACCGGGAGCCCCCCGGCTGCCCGAGGGATCTCGCCGGTTTCGACGCCGCGGAGCAGCTCGGCGAGCAGCCCGCGATCGGCGGGAGCAGGCATGCCACCCCGGCGCTCGCCAGCGCATCGTAGGCACGGCTGAGCTCCTCCTCGGCCGCCGCCGGATCACCGCCAAGGAGGTCGAGGCGCGCGCAGTGGAGCGCGGTCGAAGCGGTGAAGTGCGCCAGCCCGAGGGTGGCGTTCGATCCCGGTGCGCTGGGCCGGGAGCCTCGCGTGACCGTGCGCGGCACCAGACGCCGCGCTCGCGCGACCGTCGCGGTGGGTGGCACGAACGCCCCGTTTTGTGCCGTGGCAGTCCCGCTTGCATCGGTCGACGCCGGTTCCAGCCGAGTCGATGGTTGCTCGGCGGCGGGAGGCGGCTGTCGTCCCACGCTCAGCTCCGCCATGCGCTTCGAGAGCTCCTACTCGAACTCGGCGCAGAAGCCGCTCAGCGCGGCAGGACCGATCCCCAGCACCTGCTCGAGGAATGCCGCCTCGGCCACGGTGCCGAAGTGATCGCCAGGATTGAAGCTGCCGCTGAAGCCGGCCGGGATCGTGAAGCCGTTGAGCGTGATCCCGCGGAGCTCGCCGCGGGCGATGGCGCTGCGCAGGCCGCCCAGGCAGCCGCTGTCGTTCGTCGCGAACCCGCTCGCTGGCGTTCCGGCCGGCGGATGCGGCAGCCCCGCGGTCTGCGCGACAATGCCAAGCGAGCCGCGCACGATCGCCCGGCTTGAAGGCGCGAGTCGCCGTTTAGGC
>JBKPHO010000014.1:0-2864 GCA_046729915.1 Actinomycetota bacterium
GTCTTCACGAATCCGATCCGCCGCACGCGGAGGCGCTTCTACACGTACGACCCGTACGAATAGCAGCGCCGCCAATCCGCCTCGCCTCTCTGCCCGTAGCCCACACGAGGGGTCTCGAGACGCCCGAAAGGAGCGTGGGAGAGATGGGAGAGCATCTGTTCAGACGCCGGCCGCGGCTGTTGCTCGCGCTGGCGTTCGTGCTCGGGGCGGCTCTCGTGGCGGCTTCGCCGCTGACGGCCGCAGAGCGCAACTCGTACACGGTCACCCCGCTGGTCTCCGACCAGCCGGGAGTGGCTCCGACCACCGACGATGCCCTTGTCAACGCCTGGGGGCTTGCCTCTAGCGCGACGTCGCCGTGGTGGGTTTCCGACAACGGCACCGACCTGTCGACGCTCTACACCGGCGCCGGAGTCAAGCTCGGTCTCGAGGTAACGGTCGCCGGCGGTCCGACCGGTGTTGTCTTCAACTCGACGGCCGGCTTCCTGCTGCCCACCGGCGGGAAGGCGCTGTTCATCTTCGACAGCGAGGACGGTGCCATCAGGGCCTGGAACGGAGCCCAGGGGACGACGGCGATCGTGGTCGTCCCGTCGGCGGGCGCGATCTACAAGGGCCTCGCCATAGCGAACACTGCGGACGGGCCACGCCTCTACGCGGCCGACTTCCACAACGCGCGCATCGACGTGTTCGACGGCAGCTTCGACGCGGTTCCCGACAGCGGCTTCGAGGACCCGACGCTGCCGGCCGGCTACGCGCCGTTCAACGTCCAGACAATCGGTGACCGGGTGTTCGTGGCCTACGCGAAGCAGGACGAGGACGCCGAGGACGAGGTCGCCGGCCAGGGCCTCGGCTTCGTCGACGCCTACGACCTTGCCGGGAACCTGCTCGCGCGCGTCGCACAGCACGGCCCGCTGAATGCACCGTGGGGCCTCGCGCTTGCGCCCGACACCTTCGGCCGGTTCGCGGGCGACCTGCTTGTCGGCAACTTCGGTGACGGGCAGATCAACGCGTACGAGGAGCTCGGGAACGGTCACTTCGAGCACCGCGGCACGCTGCGCGACGCGGATGGCAACAAGATCTCGATCGACGGCCTGTGGGCCCTCGAGTTCGCGCAGGGTGGGAACAACGGGACTCCCGGAACGCTCTTCTTCACGGCCGGGCCCGACGAGGAGAGCCACGGGCTCTTCGGCTCGATCACGCCCGGATAAGCAGCTTCTCGAGTCGTGGGGGCGGCGTTAGCGGCCGCGTCGCCCCTACGTCAATCGCTCGATCAGGTCGGCGGCCCGGACCGTGCCAGGCTGCCGCTGCAGGCGGGCCGACGCCTCGTTGAGACGGGGGTCGGGGCTCGCGAGCAGCCGGTCGATCGCGTCGCGGAGCTGCGCTTCCTCGAACTCGTAGCTGGGCAAGCGCACACCGAGCCCGCACTCGGCCATACGCTGGGCGTTGTCGTGCTGGTCCCAGAAGAGCGGCAGGACGATCATCGGCTTGCCGAAGTGGATCGACTCCGTGACGGTGTTGTTGCCGCCGTGCGTGATCACGAGGTCGACCTCGGGCAGGATCGCCGGCTGAGGCAGGAACTCCGCGCCTGTCATGTTGGGCGCGAGCTCGATCAGCTTGTGCTGCGGACCTTTGCTGATCATGTACCGGTGAGGCGTCTCCGCGAGCGCGGCCACGAGGCGGTTCATCAGCTCGACGTCGGCCGAGCCGAGGCTGCCGAGGCTGACGTAGACGAGCGCGCCGTCGCCGGGCGGCGGCTCGAAGTTCTCGTGCACCGCGCGTACGCACGACTCGAGCCGCTGCCAGCTCGGCGCGAGCCCCCGCGTACGCGGGTAGTCGAGCTCGACCGGATAGAGGTAGAGGTTCAGGAACGGCGACTCGTGGATGAACTCGAGCTCGGGCAGCGGCGGCGCCCCGCGCTCTTCGCAGAACGCGGAGAACTCGGCCTGCAGCGGCTCGTGCAGCTCGCGGTAACGCGCCCGGAACTCCTCCCAGGCGGAGCGATCGCCGGTCGGGTAGCCGGAGAACGGCGGCGGCAGCTCGGGGTCCTTCAGCTCGAGCGGGTTGCAGGACACGATCCGCACCCACGGCCTCCCCGAGGCCGGAACCGCCGGGAAGGCGACGACGTTGTCCTCGACGATCACGTCGGGCTCGAGCTCGCCGAAGATCTCGCGCAGACGGTCGTCGACGTGCCGTGCGCCGTCGGCGAGCTCCTGCCAGACCGGCAGGATGAACGTCTCAAGCTGCTCGATCGTCGGCTTGCGGAACTCGGGCGCGGTGTCGCGCACGAAGTCCTTCCAGAACTGGCCGGGGGCTTCCTCGACCTCGGGCGGCGGCTTCAACCGCATCAGCGCCTCCTCGAAGCCCTGGGCCTCGAGCGTGCCGGCGAACGACTCCTCGACCACGAACACGACCCTCACACCGCGCTCGAGCAGGACGCCGCCGATCCCGACGCAGTTGTTCGTCGGCCCGAACGCCCCCTCGGGGAAGAAGACCACCGTCTTCTTGTTCACGGGAGGGCTTCTTCGAGGTCGGCCCAGAGCTCGTCGACGTCCTCGAGCCCGACGCTCAGGCGCAACAGGCCCGGCGGGACACGGTTGCCCTCCCAGCGCGTGCGGCTCTCGAGCACCGACTCGACCCCGCCGAGGCTTGTGGCGTTCTTGATCTGCCGCAGCGAGGTCTCCACGCGGCGGGCTGCCTCGCCGTCGGCCACGTCGAAGGAGAGCAGGCCGCCGAAGCCCGGGTAGCGCACGACCTCGACCGACGGGTGCGACCGGAGGCGGTCGGCGAGCTCCGTTGCCGTCTCGGTGTGCCGCTCCATTCGCACGCGCAGCGTCTTCAGCGAGCGGGAGAGCAGCCAGCACGGGTCC
>JBKPHO010000015.1:0-5655 GCA_046729915.1 Actinomycetota bacterium
TGCGCGAACTGCCACGTCCCGCCGCTCTTCACGGAGCCGGGCCAGAACCTGCACATGCCCGCCGAGATCTGTACCGACGCCTTCCAGGCCGACCGCTCGCCGACCGGCATGTATCGCACGACCCCGCTGAAGGGCCTCTTCGCCCACGCCAAGGGCGGCTTCTGGCACGACGGACGGTTCCCCACCCTCGACGCGGTGGTCGAGCATTACGACTCGTGCTTCGGCCTAGGGCTCACCGCGCGGCAGCGCGCGGACCTCGTCCAATACCTGAAGAGCCTCTAGCGCCGCTAGGCGCGCAGGAACACGAGCACCGCGAGCACGCGGCGGTGGTCCTCGGCCGTCGCCGGGAGCCGCAGCTTCCCGAAGATGCTGGTCACGTGCTTCTCGACCGCGCGCTCGGTGACCACGAGCTTCTGCGCGATCGACTGGTTCGAGCGTCCTTCCGCCATCAGCTCGAGAACTTCGCGCTCTCGCGGCGTCAGCGTCGTCAAGGGGTCGTCGCCGCGCCGCCTGCCGACGAGCTGCGTGACGATCGCGGGATCGAGCGCCGAGCCGCCCTCGGCCACGCGCCGGACGGCGCTCGTGAACTCGCCGACATCGGAGACCCGGTCCTTGAGCAGGTAGCCCACCCCCTCGGCATCGTCTGCGATCAGCTCCATGGCATAGCCCGGTTCGACGTACTGGGAGAGCACGAGCACGCCGACCGCCGGATGCTGCTCGCGGATCGCCTTTGCTGCACCGAGACCCTCGTCCGTGTGCGTCGGCGGCATCCGGATGTCGACGATCGCGACGTCGGGCTTGTAGCTGCGCACCTTCAGCAGCAGGTCGTCTGCCGTCGAGGACTGGCCGACGATCTCGAACCCCGCCTGGCCGAGCAGGCTGGCGATGCCCTCGCGCAGCAGCACCGAGTCGTCGGCGATCACGACCCGGAGCGGCTGCCCGTCGTTCATGTGCAGAGCTTGGCGATCCGCTCGGCCGAGAGCTCGTCCTTCGGCACGAACCCGCGAGCGCCGCTCTCCTTGAGCTGCGGACCGAAATCGGCCTCGTCGCGGGTCGAGGTGAGCACGACCGCGGGCCCCCAATCGGCGGCGATCCGCTCGGCGACCTCGAGCCCGTCGAGGTCCGGGAGCTGGATGTCGAGCAGCACGACGTCGGGCTCGAGCTCGCGCACCGCTGTGAGCGCCGTCTGGCCGTCCTCGGCCTCCCCGACGACGTCGAAGCCTTCGCACTCGAGCAGCTTCCGGGCAATCCCGCGAAACCGCTCGTCGTCGTCCACGATCAGGATGCTGGCCACTTCCGCATCGTCGCAGAGGGCCGTTCCGTTGGCGGTACGGGTAGCCACACTCTTGCTCACCACGGGAGAGAGGCGCCGCGCGCCTCTCTCCCCGGTAATTCCCTCCCTAGCTCTTCTTGCCCTTGCTCACCTTGAGGCTGAGCTTCGAGCCGGCGGCGAGCTTCGTGCCCGGCTTCGGCTTCTGGGAGATCACGCGGCCATTCTTCACCTTGGACGAGAACGCCCTGGTCACCTTGCCGAGCGAGCAGTGCGCCTTCCTGATCGCACCCTTGGCGGCGCGGAGCGTCTTGCCCGTCACCTTGGGAACGATGCAGAGCGCCTTGAAGGTCGCGGTGACGGAGCGAGCCGCGCTCATGGTCACGGTGCAGCTCCCCGGGCCCGAGCAGCTGCCCGACCAACCCGCGAACCTGGAGCGCGCGGAGGCGACCGCGCTGAGCGTCACCGCGCTGCCGTGCCGGAAGGCGTGTGCGCAGGTGGAGCCGCAAGTGATTCCGGCCGGGCTGGAGCTGACCGTCCCCGCTCCGCGTCCTGCCTTCGTGAGCGTGAGCGCCTTGTCGCTCTCGAACCGAGCCGTGACAGAGCGAGCCGCGGCCATCGTCACGGTGCAGCTGCCACTGCCCGAGCAGGCGCCCGACCAGCCGCTGAAGGATGATCCCGCCGAGGTGGTCGCCGCGAGCGTCACCGTCGTCCCGTGCCTGAAGGCATGCGCGCAGGTGGAGCCGCAGCTGATTCCCGCCGGGCTGGAGGTCACCGTTCCGGATCCGCTTCCTGCCCTCGCCAATGTGAGCGTCTTGTTCGTCTCGAACCTGGCAGTCGCCGTGCGATCGGCGCTCATGGCCAGGGTGCACTTTCCCGTCCCCGAGCAGGCGCCCGACCAGCCAGCAAAAGACGATCCCGCCGAGGCGGCGGCCGTGAGCGTGACCGGGACGGCGCCGAATGACGCGGAGCACGAGGAGCCGCAGCTGATCCCGTTCGGGCTCGAGCTGACCGTGCCGGAGCCGCTGCCGGTCCTGGTCACCGCGAGGGTGCTGCTGTTCAGGTAGCGGGCAAGCGCGAAGTCGTCGTCGCCGTTGATGCTGCTGCCTGCGATGGCCAGCTTCCCGTCCGGCTGCACGACGAGCGCACTCGCAGAGTCCTGGCTCGACCCGATCGCCGTGGTGACCTTCCCGGTCCCGTTGAAGCTCGTGTCGAGCGAGCCGTTCGGGTTGTAACGGACGAGCGCGACGTTCTCTTTGGAGCCGTTCCAAGTGGCACCGGCGGCCACAAGCCTGCCGTCGGGCTGCCGCGCGAGCGCGTTGGCGACGTCCGAGCTCGCGCCGATCCCCGTCGTCACCTTGCCCGTCCCGTTGAAACTCGTGTCGAGCGAGCCGTTCGGGTTGTAGCGGACGAGCGCGACGTCGTTGTTGGAGGCATTCGAGCCCCCGGCGGCGACCAGCTTGCCGTCCGGCTGCAGGACGAGACCGTTGGCGAAGTCGTAGCCCGGGCCGATCGCCGTGGTGACCTTCCCGGTCCCCTTGAAGCTCGTGTCGAGCGAGCCGTCCGGGTTGTAGCGGACGAGCGCGAAGTCGTGGTTCGACCCGTTGTCGGTCCACCCGGCCGTGACGAGCTTTCCGTCGGGCTGCAGCGCGAGCGCAGTGGCAGTGTCGTTCGCGGGGCCGATCGCCGTGGTGACCTTCCCGGTCCCGTTGAAGCTCGTGTCGAGCGAGCCGTCCGGGTTGTAGCGGACGAGCGTCACGTCGTAGTTGGAGCCGTTGGTGCTGGCGCCGGCCGCGACGAGCTTGCCGTCCGGCTGCACGACGACCGCGTTGGCGCCGCCGCCCGAGGCGACGGGGGTCGTGACCTTGCCCGTCCCGTTGAAGCTCGTGTCGAGCGAGCCGTCCGGGTTGTAGCGGACCAGCGCAAAGTCGTACTTCGAGCCGTCATAGCTGTCGCCGGCGACGACCAGCTTGCCGTCCGGCTGCCGCGCAAGCCCCCAGGCCTCGTCGTCACCCGAGCCGATCGCCGTCGAGACCTTGCCCGTCCCGTTGAAGCTCGTGTCGAGCGAGCCGTTCGGGTTGTAGCGGACGAGCTCGATGTCATAGTCGGAGCCGTTGGAGTTGATGCCGGCGGCCACGAGCTTGCCGTCCGGTTGGGCTACCAGCCCAGTCGCGTAATCCTCGCCGGGGCCGATCGCGGTCGTGACCTTCCCGCCGGTCCCGAAGCTCGGGTCGAGCGCGCCCGGCGTCGCCTGGGCGGCGGGAATGAGCAGGACGGCGAGGACACCTGCCACAAGCAGGAGCCGACGACCGGCTCTCGGGCGACGATTCTCGGAAGGGTTCTGCGAAGCTGACATTGCGTTTCTCCCTTCGGTGGAGTTCATGGCGTGACGCTTGCAGCGGATGGATCTCGCGGGAATGCGGCCAGCCTGTGTCTCGCGGTGCGGCTGGCCGCACCAAGCAGAAGGGCCGCTCGAGGCGGCCCTTCTCGTCTCTGAGCCGGTGCTTCGATTGGGCGCCGTGGTGCGCCGCTCCACGCGCGCCGCCGATGCGGCCAGCTCGCCCGGGGTGGGCGGTACGACGCTCTCGAATGGGATTCGAGGGTCTGGGTGTCTCGACGCGGAACATCGAGTTTCTCCTTACGCGTGGCTTGTCTCAGCTCACGGGGCGCACCCAGCGCCTGTGGGACGAATGGGGCCAGCAGGCGTCTCCCGGTGCGGCTGCCCGTACGAAAAGGGCCGCCCGGAGGCGGCCCTTAACGCCAGGATTTGCGTTCCGTTACGGGCAGCTGGAGGTCCGCGTGACGGTGTTCGAGGTGATCGGGATTCCGGGCGCCGTCGGGACGCTCAGCGAGTCGGCCGAGGTGCCCGTGGCCGTCGCCGAGTAGACGTTGCCCGCGACGCACGGGGCTTCGAAGTGGGCGAACGGCGACCCGTTCACGGTGCCGTCGGCCTGGACGATGAGGAACTCCGTCGTTACGGGAACGCCGTTCTTCAGCAGCGGTGTCGTGACGAACGTGGTCGGCGCAAGGCCGAAGCCGCTCGTGCTGACGCACAGGCCATCGAACGGCTGCGTGTCGCAGGGCTCCACGTGGATCCGCGCCAGGGCGTAGATCGCACCGCCCTGGGCGCCGTAGCTCACGCACGCGCCGTCGTTCGCGAACTGGTTCGCGGACGAATCCATCAGCGCCTGCCAGCCGCCCTTCTGGCACAGCTTGGCGTTGTCAGAGTTCCCGCCGCCGGCCGCGAGCGCGCCGCCCGCTAAGACGAGCGTGGATGCGAGGGCCGCGAGCAGCGCGAGCCCGAGCATCGACTTCTTGGATGACAACATTGGGTCCCTCCCTTCCTGCGGTCCTGTGATGCAGCCTATGCCGCCTCGGCGTGGACTTCGGCTTCCTCCGCTCCTTCGAGCATCGCTGTGGCGACCAGCTCGAGTGCGCCCGTCCACGCCCGGGCGATCTCGGGAGTCCACGCCTCGCCGGCGATCTCGGCCATCGAGGCGAGCAACACCTCGGCGACGACCGGGTAATGCTCCGGCCGCGCGCCGTAGGCGACGTGCCGCGCGCCGAGCAGGCGCAGCTTCGGAGCGATCGAGTTGAGATCCCGCAGCGACTTACGGAGCAGGACGAGCGTCGCGAGGAGCATCGCCTTCTGCTTGCGCAGGTCGGTGTGGGCGAAGAGCGGCTCGACTGCGGGAGCCGCTTCGAACAAGCGGCTGTAGAAGATGTCGACGAGCTCCTCACCGCGGGGGGCGATCAGGTCGAAGCTCGTTTCCAGGGTGTCGAGATCAAGGTTCATCGCTTCCTCCTTTTCGAAGGAAGGTCGCAGCACTCGCCGCCGGCCGGAATGGGGCCACCCTGTGTACCGAGGTTCGGTTGTCCCTACGTCAGCGGGATCTCCGCGCGCACGCGCGTACCGTTCTCTGGTTCGCTCTCGAGCACGAGCCGCCCGTTGAGCGCCTCAACGCGGTCCGCAAGCCCGCGAAGGCCGGTGCCTTTGGCCGCATCCGCTCCGCCGACACCGTCGTCGCTGACCTCCACCACGAGGCGGCCGTCGACCGGCGCGACCGAGACGGTGGCCCGCGACGCGTTCGCGTACCGCGCGACATTGACGAGCGCCTCGCAGACGACGTAGTACGCCGCTGCCTCGACCGCCTCCGGAAGCCGCTCTTCCAGAAGCGCCGTCACGTCGACCGGCAACGGCGTTCGCGCGACGACTCCGTCGAGCGCAGCCCCGAGCCCTCGGTCGGTCAGAACGGCGGGGTGAATCCCACGTGCGAGCTCGCGCAGCTCCTCGAGCGCAAGGCCGAGCTCCTCCGCGGCGCGGTCGAGCAGCTCGAGCCCCTCGCCGTCCGGCTCCGAGAGCTGCTCGCGCGCGAGCCGCAGCG
>JBKPHO010000016.1:0-10537 GCA_046729915.1 Actinomycetota bacterium
TGTACAGGTCGAACCACCATGTCGCGAATGTGTCGTCGTTTCCGTGCAGCCCCGACGTGAACCTCGGCTTGTGCCAGTACGCCAGCGTGCAGAGATTGGAGTGCGTGGCTAGGTCGTTGCGCAGCCACACCTCCTGCGGAGAGTTGCGACCGCAACCGCCGACGTCCGCGCACTCGGAGTTGAGGGCGATGATGTGCCACGAGCCGACGTCGTAGCTGTAGTAGCCTTTGGTCGGATCGCCCGCCCGTGTCCCGAAGTACCCGTAGTACCCGGCGCCGCCCTGCGTCAGGTACTCGTGGTTCCCCGGCACCGGGCGGGTCAGCCCGAAGACCCGGCCCCAGGAGGCGTCGTACGACTGCATGAACTGCCACTGGGTCGCCTGCTCGTACTGGTTGTCGCCGAGCGGGAGCACCGCCGCGACGTCCGAGCTGAAGAGGATGTTCGAGGTTGCCCGCTGCTTGCACGCCGTCGCGGTTCCGATGCCGCCGTTGAACCTGCCGTCCGTTGGATCGCAGGCGATGTCGCCGGCCGTCGCCACAACAGGGTCGCCCGATGACGGCGCGCCCGTTGTCCCGGAGGCCGCGGTTGACCGCGCGGAGCGGTTACCGGCACCGTCGAAGGCTTCGACCGTGTAGCTGTAGCTGGTCGATGACGACAGGCCGACGTCGGCATAGCCCGTCGTGTTCGGGCCAACCGTCGCAATCGCGTTCCCGTTCCGGTAAAGCGTGTAGCCGGCGACCTGGTTGTTGTCGGTGGCGGCGTTCCAGGTCAGATTGAGCCGGTTCGAGCCGATCGGGGTCGCCGCCAGCCCGGTGGGCGTAGTCGGGGGCGAAACGTCGGCAGCCGTCGTGATGACCTCATTGTCGAAGGCGAAGTCGAACGTATTGCCGGTCGCGTTGGAGCCGATGTAGACGCGTCCGACCCCGGTCGTGCCGAGCGCCTCCGCGGTCTTGGTGATCACCTTCGTTCCGTCCAGCCAGACCTCGACCAGGCTGGAGTTGCCGTCGATCAGCGCGTGCACCTCGAGCTCGTGCCAGCTCCCGGCCGAGATCTGGGGGCCGGAGGTGGAAACGCCGGTGACGCCGTTGCTGTACGAGAGCTTGCCGTTGTTGAGCCGGAAGATCGAGAAGATCGAGCCGCCCGTGGCCGTCGTGAAGCGGACGAGCGAGACGTTCACGTTGCCCTGGCTGATCACCTGAACGCGGCCGTCGTAGTAGAGCTCCGAAAACGCCGTGGCGAAGTTCTTGTACGCGTAGCCAGGAGAGCCGCTACTCGTTGCCCGCGCGGCCCAGGAGCCCGCGTAGGTGACCTGCTGCTGCACCGTCATCCCGCTCGAGACCGTCCACTTCGAGAGGTTGCCGGTCTCAAAGTCGTCGCTGAAGATCGTCCCAGGCATCGTCACGTTGGCCGCGCTCGACTGGGCAGAGTGGTTGCCTGCTGCGTCGAAGGCATCGACCCGATAGCTATATGCCGAGTTCGCGGTCGCCGAGAGATCTGAGAACGAGGTCGAGCCGACGTTCGCGAGCACGGTGCCGTTCCGGTAGACGGTGTAGCCGGCAACGCCAACGTTGTCCGTCGACGCGTTCCATGTCAGGTCGACACGGCTCGGGCTGATCACGCTCGTGGCGAGGCCCGTCGGCACAGTCGGCGGCTGCGTATCACCCGCCGCCGGGGTCGTCACGCTCACCGGCGGCGACGACTGCGCGGAGTGGTTCTGGGCGGCGTCGAAAGCGTCGACAATGTAGGTGTACGTAGTCGACGGGCTCACCGTCGTGTCGGAATAGGACGTCGTAGGGGCAGAGACGGTCGCGATAGCCGTGCCGTCCCGGTAGATCGTGTAGCCGGCTACGCCGACGTTGTCATTGGAGGCGGTCCAGCTGAGGTCGACCCGGTTCGGGCCGATCGCTGTCGCTGAGAGGTTTGTCGGGGCGCTCGGCGGGGCGGAGTCGACGACGATGGCAGTCTGGTTCGAGGTCGCGGTGCTGGAGCCGGCGTCGTTCGACGCTGTGACCTGGAAGCGGATCGTCTTGCCGAGGTCGGCCGCGACCGGCGTGTACGTCTGCGCGGTCGCGCCGTTGATGTCGCCGCAGTTCGCTCCGGACTGATCGCACCTCCGCCACTGGTCGGCGTAGTTGATGGGCTGCGTGCCGCTCCAGGTGCCGTTGTCTCCGGTCAGGGTCTGCCCAACTACTGCGTTCCCCGAGATGGTCGGTGGCGACGTGTTCGACGGCGGGATCGGCGCGGGTTCGGAGATCACGGCCGTGTGGTCCGAGCTGGCCGTGCTCGAGCCGGCGGTGTTGGTTGCCGTCACCTCCATGCGAACCGTGTTGCCGACATCGAGGATCGTCAGGGTGTACGTCTGCTGGGTGGCTCCCAGGATGTCGGAGCAGTTGTCGCCGTTCTGGTCGCAACTCTCCCACTGGTAGGCGAAGGAGATCGGTTGGGTGCCCGACCACTGTCCCGGGTCGGCGGTCAGCGCCTGCCCCATCTGCGGAGTGCCCGAGATCGTCGGTGGAGACGTGTTCGACGGCGGGATCGGACCAGGGTCGGCGACGACTGCGGTCGGGTTCGAGGTGGCGAAGGCCGAACCCCACGTATTCGCACCCGTCACGACGACGCGTACCGTCGTCCCGATGTCCCCCTGGGTCAACGTGTACGTCGGGGAGGTCGCGCCGGTGATGTTGCTGCAGCCGTTGCCGTTCTGGTCGCAACTCCGCCACTGGTACGTGAAGTTGATGGGCGTCGAGCCCGACCATTGGCCGGGATTGGCGGTCAGCGTCTGTCCGGCTACGGCGTTGCCCGAGATCGTCGGCGGCGAGGTGTTGCTCGGAGCGCTCGGCGTGGTCACGACCTGGGGCGGCGAGGACTGCGACGAGTGGTTAGCTGAGGCGTCGAACGCGTCGACCGTGTACGAGTACTGGGTTGCCGGCGACACGGTCGTGTCGGAGTAGTTGGTCGTCGCGCCGCCGGTGACATCGAATTGAGAACCGTTTCGATAGATCGTGTACCCGGTCACGCCGTTGTTGTCCGACGACGCGTTCCAGGAGAGATCGACGCGGGTCGGACTGACGGCGGTCGCGGTCAGCCCTGTCGGCGTGCTCGGAGGCTGAGTGTCCGAAACGGGGGTGACGGTGACCGGGTTCGAAGGACCAGAGTGGTTGCCCGCCCCGTCGACGGCATCGACCGTATAGGTGTACATCGTTCCGGAGACCACGGTGGCGTCGTGATACGTCGTCGTGCTGCCGCCGACCGTCGCGAGCACCGTGCCGTTCCGATAGACCGTGTAGCCGGTGACCCCGACGTCGTCCGTGGAGCCCGTCCACGAGAGGTCGACGGCCAGCGAGCCGACCACGTTGGCGGTCAGGTTAGTCGGCGCCGTCGGCGGGCTGACGTCAGAGGAGGTCGAGATGATCTGGTTGTCGAACACGGAGTCGAACGTATTGCCGGTCGCGTTGGCGCCGATGTAGACGCGCCCGACCCCGGTCGTGCCGAGCGCCTCCGCGGTCTTGGTGATCACCTTCGTTCCGTCCAGCCAGACCTCGACCAGGCTGGAGTTGCCGTTGATCAGCGCGTGCACCTCGAGCTCGTGCCAGGTGCCGGTCGTGATCAGCGGACCGGAGGTGGAAAGGCCCGTGACGCCGTTGCTGTACGAGAGCTTGCCGTTGCTGAGCCGGAAGATCGAGAAGATCGAGCCGCCCGTGCCCGTCGTGAAGCGGACGAGCGAGACGTTCGTGCCGCCCTGGCTGACCATCTGGACGCGGCCGTCGTAGTAGAACTCGGACAGGGGCGTGCTCAGGTTCTTGTAGGCGTAGCCAGGAGAGCCGCTACTCGTTGCCCGCGCGGCCCAGGAGCCCGCGTAGGTGACCTGCTGCTGGACGGTCATGCCGCTCGAGGCCGTCCACTGGGACAGGTTGCCGCTCTCGAAGCCGTCGCTGAAGACCAGACCTCCCACGGCCCCCGCGGAACTTGAGAGAAGCCCTATGAACAGCGCCAAGAGGGCGAGCGGAACGACCGCTCGCCGGAGCGCCCGCCCCCCTCGAAGACGCCATCTGAACGTATGTCGAGCGCCACGGCGATCGCCGCCGCGGCGACTGGCGCGCTGCTCCGCCAACGCCGGTCCATCCCTCTCTCCCCGAACGGGAACGTGTAGCTAACCGCAGGTTTTTGCCGCTTTACGTCAGTTTGCTCGAAAACGGCTCAAGACTCAAGTCGTCGTCCGTGAGCGACGCCGACGCCAGCAAGGCGCCAGCCTCAGCTGACGATCGAATCGGACAGGCCCGAAGGCCGAAACGCAAGACGAAGCGTGCGCCGATCGACGCTCGAGATGCCTACGACGCGCAGGAGAATGAAGGCGTACGCGACGACCAGCAGCGCTCCCAGGGCCGCGGTACCGAGGAGCGATGATCCAAGCGACGTGTACTGGTTGATCCCCGCGACCAGGATCGAGGCAACCGTCGCCGCAAGCACGGGACGGAGGAGCGAGACGCTCAGTGCTGTCATGTGCACTCTTCGATAGAGGAGGTACGTCTTGGCTACGTTCCGGACAATGGTGTAGAGGAGGACGCTCACTGCCGCCCCGGTCAACCCATAGCGGGGCGTCAGCACGGCGGCCACGCCCACGATGAGTACGGTCGAGACGACGTTCGTCGCCATCTCGAGCTTCACAAACCCCGTCATGACCAAGCCCTGCTCAACAGGTCCCGCCAAGGCGTTGAGCAGTGTGGCAATCGTCATTAGCGTCACGGCGAGGGCCGCCGCCCGGTAGTTCGAGCCGTAGATCTGCAAGAGCGGGCCCGGAAGCGCGATCGCCACCGCGTAGAGAGGGAGAGCGAACATGGCGACCCACCGTGTCACGCTTCTCAGGAGCTGATCGAGCGCCTCGTTCTCGCCTCGATCCCAGAGCCGGGCGATCGCGGGCGAGAAGCGGTACACGAACGCGTTGTAGACGAGCAGCGGAAGCTGCGAGACCGCGAACGCAGCGCCGAAGAGCGCGACCGTTCGCGCGTCGGTCGAACGAGAGAGGATCACGAGGATGGCGACCGCCCATATCTGGTTCGCGAAATTGCCGATCGCTCGCGGCCACGCGAAGGCGAACACCGCCCGTGGGCTCGACTTCTCGGTCTTCCCCCCGCGTGGCAAGGACCGATACAGGGCGTAGCCGACGGCGACGGCCGCCACCGCTGCGGCCGCAGCCATGCTGAGGGTCACGCCGACGAGGCCGAATCCGAGCCAGAGCACGAGCACGGCGAACGCGATCCGCCCGCCCTGCTCGACGACCTTCCGCACCAGCTCTCCGCGAGCGTGCTCGAGCCCGCTGAGGCAGGCCGAGAACATCTGCGCCAACACGGTCAGCGGGAGGGTCAGCGCGGCGGCACGAAGTACCTTGGTGAAGTCAGGCTGGCCGAGGAGATCTCGAGAGATGGGCTCGGCGAAGACCGCGACCGCGGCGGCGACAACGAGGTTCAGCCTTATCGCCAGCAGAATCGGGGCCACCATCGCGCCTCGCTTGGCACCCGGAGTCCTGGCGGCCGCGACATGGCGAATCGCCGCGTAGTCTGCGCCGGCGATCGTCACGGTTGCCCCGACGGTAAGCAGGTTGACAGCCAGGACCAGCAACCCGAAGTCCTGCTGGAGCAGCATCCTTGCCATGACGACGCCGAAGATGAACCCGAGACCGCCGCCGACCACGCTTCCCAGCAGCGCCACGGACATCCCTCGGATGATCGCGGCAAGCTCCGAAGTGTGGTGGTGCGCCGCAGCCCGCTCCAGCCTTTCCACAGCTCCACAGTAGTCCACGACTTCCAAATTGAGAACAGTTCCTCAGTCGACTCTCGGTCGCCTTACGGCTGCGTGAGTACGATGAGTTCAACGGGGATCTTTGCCGAGGTGGACTAACCGCTTGACTGATTTGGAATGAGCCTTCAGCCTTTCGCACGCCTCCCGCAGCCTGGGGTTCTCGAAGCCTCGTCTCTTTGGATTGCGATGGCCGCGGGCGCAGGGGCCTTGGTCGGGGCTACCTCGACCATCTCGCCAACTGCTGCGCTCGCGCTCGCAACCGCGATTGCGTTGGCGGTCTGGGTGATCGCACGTCCGGGAATTCTTCTGACCACCCTGATCGCAAGCGTGTTCGTCCAGGTGATCGCCGTTGGCGGCGTGACGATCGGTCGGATTTGCGCTCCGATCGCAGTCCTAGTCGTGGCGGTGACACTTCTTCGCGGCACGGCGACGCTCCAGCCGGCAGCGCCGCTTGCCTGGGTAGTCGCGTACACGTTGTGGGCCATTGCGAGCGGCCTCTGGACGACGAATTTGGGGGGCACCGTGACCCAGTTGGCCGCGCTCGGGATCGGGCTTTCCTACATGCTCGCGTTTGCCACGTTGCTAAACAACCGACGGGACGTGGCCCGGGTTTTGTATACGTTCGCGATAGTCGCCTTTGCCGTCGGGATTTACGGCATGGCCTCCTCGAGCGGCCGGGCCGGAACGGATACGGGAGACGCCAACTTCTTCGCTCTCATCGAGATCATCGCCCTTCCACTTGTTCTTGCGCTCGCGGCCGACACGCGAGTCCGTTGGTTCCGGGGCGTGCTCTACGGAGTCGTGCTCGTCATCATCGCGGCCGTCTTCTCCTCGCTCTCGCGGGGAGGGCTGATCGCCCTGGGTGCCGCAGTGCTCGCGGTGACTGCTTTGCCAGCACGCACGTTCTTCCACTCATCGAAGCAAAAGCTCGTCGTCCTTCTCGTGCTCGTAGGGGCCGCCGTCGGCGCTTACCAATTCAGCGGACAAGCGTTGGCGCAGCGCTTTCAATCTGTCTTCACAGCCGAAGGACACACGGGGTCGGGGAGGCTGAACGCCTGGCGCGGCGCATATACGTCCATCGACAGGCGGCCATTCCAGGGCCTCGGCTACGGGGCGTTCCAACCCAACGCGAACCAGCTGATGCTCCAGACCCCGGGGGTCGATTTGAGCAACGCCCGCCTGCGGTCCAGAGGGCTCCAGGCGCACAGCGCGTATATCGGAACGCTGGCAGAGCTCGGAATTCCCGGGCTCGTGTTGTTCCTCGGCATATTCGGGTCAGCTGCCCTGACCACTCGGCGCACCGCCATTGCTGCCGCTCGAGCCGGGGCCGCGTCGACGGCGCGGCTCGCCAACGCCGTGCTGATAGGCATGCTAGGTTGGGCCATCGCGTCGATCTTCCTGACCTCCGAGACGTCACGCCCGCCCTGGATACTCATAGGGATCTCTCTCGCCCTCCCGAAGCTGGTTTCGGACGAGGTGCGCCGCCGCCAAGAGCCCGGTCGCGAGCTCCGGCCGTAAGCGAAGCGCCGAGAGGAACCATCCTCAGTATCCGCGCAGAACTGTCGGCACCGCTCTGCGGCTCGCGGTTTCCCTCGCGAGGGGACCGGGATGACCTGAGCAGTTCCGGCATTCTCAAATGCCCTTCGACATGAATGGGCAGTTGAGGGATAGAACCTGTGCGGATCTTGGCGCGCTCGAAGCTTGAACAGGCAAATGGTCCGCGTCTCCAGCCAGATGTCAGACTGACCTGAGCGCGGCATCTCAATCACTTAGCCGCCGGCTCGGCATTTATGTTGACGTGCGTTTCTACCGCGTCGAGGGATCGGACGGCGTGTTGCGAATCGCCGTCAATAGGGCCGCGCCCCTCTTTGCCTCGGAGGTGGGCCGCCATTTCGGCTCAACCGTCTTCTTCGGGCGATGCAAGCAGGCCCCCGCCACCGGGGAGCTAGCAAAGGACGAGGTCTTGCTTCCCGAAGGCGCAGAGCTCGTGGCCCTTCCTGACTACGCAAGCCTGAGGCAGGTCCTCCAGGTCGCCCGCGGGTCGCTCCGGACGATCGCCCTCATGTGGAAGGGCGTGGCACACGTCGACATCGTCTGGGCGTGGGGGCCGCATCCGTTCACCATTGTCTTCGCGCTTTGCGCGCTGCTTCGGCACAAGCCGGTGGCGCTCTGCGTTCGCGAAGACACGGTCGAATACCATCGCAGGCGTCTCCCGAACAAGTCGTGGTTGCCCGTGCTCGGCGGCGTGTGGGGCGTCGTCTCGATATTTCGACTGCTCGCTCGAAGAGTCCCGACCGTCGCCGTCGGCACGGAGGTTGCCGCGATCTACTCGAGCGCCCGGTCGTCGGCGCTACCCATCGCGATCTCGCTGATGCGAGGAGAGGACATCGTGAATGCTCCTCCGGAGCATGACTGGTCGGGACAGATCTCGCTCCTGACGGTGGGACGCCTGGAGCCGGAGAAGAACCCGCTTCTTCTCATCGACGCGCTCGCGCAACTCGAGTCCGACTTTCCAGGACGGTTCAGGCTCGTTTGGGTAGGACGCGGGAGGCTTGATAACGAAGTCCGCAGACGTGCTCGCGAACTCGGCGCGGAACGGCTGGTCGACCTCCGCGGCTACATTCCGTTTGGGCCGCCGCTGTTGAAGGTGTACCGAGAAGCGCATGCGTTCGTGCACGTGTCCCTCACCGAGGGACTGCCGCAAGTGCTGATCGAGGCAATGGCGGCCGGTCTTCCGATCGTCGCAACCGATGTCGGTGGCGTTGCAACGGCACTCCGCGGCGGCCGCGCGGGCTTACTCGTGCCGCCGGCGGATCGCGACGCACTTGTCGCCGCTGTCCGGCGGCTCATGGACGAGGAACCCCTGCGTAGGCAGCTCGCCGGTGAGGCTATTCGCGTAGCCCGCACGCGCACGATGGAATACGAGGCTGAGCGAGTTGCTCGCTTCATCGACCCGGTTCAGGAGCCCCGGTTGTAAACGCTTGCGCAGCCAGTACGATGAGAAGAGCGGTTACGGCGCGGTGCGCCGGCTAGCGGCGGCGGCGTCATGGCTACTTCACCACTCAGAGTTCATTTCATTACCGAGGACGATCCGCTTTACGTCGCGGAGTTCTTCGAGGCGTTCCTGTCGCTGTACCCGCGCGAGGAGTTCGAGATCGTGGGCATCTCGATCCAAGAACCGTTTAACGAATCCCGGTTGTCGACTGCAAAGAGAGTTCTCTCGCTCTACGGCCCGGTCGGCTTCGCGCAGCTACTCGGTCGTGTTGCGCAGCGGAAGCTGCAAGGCCGTTCTATCGCGCGGCGCGCGCACGCCGCAGGCATTGCCTTGACTCCGACTCGATCCGTGAACGACGCGAGCTTCGTCGAGCGCGTGAGATTGCTCGAGCCGGATGTCATCGTGTCTGTAGCCGCCCCGGAGATCTTCGGGAAGGCGATTCTCGAAGTGCCCCGGCTGGGCTGCATCAACATCCATTCGGGGAGGTTGCCGAAGTACCGCGGCATGATGCCGACGTTCTGGCAGATGCGCTCGGGCGAGCCGCATGTGACGGTCACGGTCCACGAGATGGCGGAGAAGTTGGATGCCGGCGCAGTCCTCGGGACGGCGGAATGCCGGATCGAGGAGCACGACAACCTCGACCGGGTGATGGTTGCCGCCAAGCACGAAGGGGCGCGGCTCCTGCTTGGCGTCCTGCGCGGCCTCGCGGCCGGAGAGATCGAGCCGCAACAGCTCGACATGGCGGAGGCCTCGTACTTCTCGTTTCCGACTCGAGCGGACGCGCTCCGGCTTCGGCAGCTCGGGCACCGTCTCATATGACAGCCGCGGTTTCGAATTCGCTTCCGGCCGTCATGTCGGTCGACGTTGAGGACTGGTTCCACGTCGAGAACCTCAGGTCGGCCGTCGACCGCGACTCGTGGGGTCGGCGGGAGTTGCGCGTCGAGCGGAACGTCGACCGACTCCTCGAGCTGATGGGCTGTGGAAACGGCGGCATTCGGTGCACGTGGTTCGTCCTCGGCTGGGTCGCGGAGCGGTGCCCACAGGTGGTGCGCCGGATTGCCGCCGCGGGTCACGAGGTTGCCTCTCACGGGTACCACCACGACCTGCTCGACCAGCTCTGCCCCGAGGCCTTTCGCGCCGACATCGAGCGATCGAAGCGCCTGCTGGAGGACCTCGCCGGGGCACGCGTCGTCGGCTACAGGGCGCCGAGCTTCTCCATCACGGAGTGGGCGCTCCCGATACTTCGCGACGCAGGCTTTCTGTATGACTCGTCCTTCTTCCCGACCGTCGGCCACGACCGGTACGGGAGGCTGCCCGACATCGACGAGCCCGTTGTGGAGGTCTTGCCCGGGTTCTTCGAGATCAGCGTCTCCAGCATGACCGTGGCCTCGCTGGCGTTGCCGTGGGGCGGCGGCGGCTACTTCCGCGTGCTTCCCTACGGCGTCTTCCGCGCGGGCGTGCGGAGGATTCTCCGCTCGGGCCGGCCGTACGTCTTCTACATCCATCCCTGGGAGATCGATCCGGACCAGCCGCGCCCGGCAGGCTTGTCGCGACTGTCGAGGTTCCGGCACTACGTCGGTCTGAACAGGTGTGAGAGGCGCCTTGCGTCGCTGTTCGCCGACTTCCGCTGGACGACGATGGCGGACCTCCTGCGCGAGACCGGCGCGCTCGCTCCGGACCGGGGGGCGGCCGCATGACGCCGCCGCGGATCTCGGTCATCGTGCCTGCCCGGAACGAGGCCGCCGG
>JBKPHO010000017.1:0-3261 GCA_046729915.1 Actinomycetota bacterium
CCGACTGCGCCAGCCGCTGCCGCAGGTCCGGCCGCATCACTAGCCGGTCGACGACCACCTCGATCGTGTGCTTGAACTTCTTGTCGAGGACGATCTCCTCCTCGAGCAAGCGCTGCTCGCCGTCCACCTTCACGCGCGTGAACCCTTCGGCGCGCAGCTCCTCGAAGACGTCCTTGTACTCGCCCTTGCGGTCGCGGACGACCGGCGCGTTGACTGTGAACCTCGTCCCCTCCGGCAGCTGCAGGATCTGGTCGACGATCGCCTCCTGGCTCTGGCCGGCGATCGGGCGGCCGCAGACGGGGCAGTGCGGCTTGCCGATGCGCGCGTAGAGGAGGCGCAGGTAGTCGTAGATCTCGGTCACCGTGCCGACGGTCGAGCGCGGGTTGCGGCTGGTCGTCTTCTGGTCGATCGAGATCGCCGGCGAGAGGCCGTCGATCGAGTCGACGTCCGGCTTCTCCATCATCTGCAGGAACTGCCGCGCGTACGCGCTCAGGCTCTCGACGTAGCGCCGCTGGCCCTCCGCGTAGATCGTGTCGAAGGCGAGGCTGGACTTTCCGGAGCCCGAGAGGCCGGTGACGCAGATCAGCGCATGCCGCGGCAGGCGGACGGTGATGTCCTTGAGGTTGTGCTCGCGAGCGCCGTGAACGA
Organism: Actinomycetota bacterium; assembly: GCA_046729915.1. GTDB lineage: Bacteria > Actinomycetota > Thermoleophilia > Gaiellales > Gaiellaceae > AC-32. The sequence goes on from JBKPHO010000017.1 coordinate 649, forward strand.
CCAGCTCTTCCTGGGCCATAACCGAGCTATTTTAGCCGGGCCGGTCGGATCGAACAAGTGTTCGCTCAGGCGCCTCTCAGCGAGCCCCGCGGCCTTCCCCTAGGCGGCAGTACATCTCTTCAGCTGTAGCCCTTGGGCCGGCCCAGTCGGGCTCGTTCTGCGCCACGACGACGACATGGGAGGCATCGGGTGCCGCAAGAACCTGGTTGGAATACGTGCTGGAGTCACCTCCGTGTCCCCAGGCCAATCCGCAGGGGAGTTCGATGCGGAAGAGGCCAAGCCCTGCGCGGAACTCCGTGCCTGTATCGACGCTTCGCATCATCTCCGACAGCAAATGCTTCCCGAGCAGGTCGCCGCCGACCAACGCCCGGAAGAACCTCGCCAAGTCGGCCGCACTCGAGACGATCCCGCCGTCCCCGCTGACTCGCCCCATGGACTCAACCGAGCCTCCGAGCCAGGCGGGCGGCGGATCAGTGCGTGCCGGCGGAGCCGCCGTCCCGTAGCTCGTGTCGGTGAGGTTGAGCGGACGAAGGAGGCGGTCCCGGACGACCTGAGCGAGCTGGTGGCCGGTGACCTTCTCGACCACCAACCCAAGGGCGACGTAGTTCGTGTTCGAGTATTCGTAAGTGGTCCCCGGGCGTGACAGAAGCGGCGGCTGAGCGCTCCGCGGCGGGAGGGCGGACGGGAAGCCGGGCGAGAGCCCGCTCGTGTGGTTGAGAAGCTGGCGGACCGCGATTTCCCGGCCCCCACGGATCCGCCCCGGGAGCCAGTGCTCGACCTTGTCCTCCAGCGAGAGACGTCCTTCGCCGACGAGCTGCAGCACGACGGTCGCGACGAATGTCTTGGTGGTGCTTGCGATCCCGAAGCGGTCGTCCGGCTCGGCGGGACGCTTCCCCTCGCGAAAGCCGCATGCGCCTCGCCAGACTCCTTGGTCGCTCTGCGCCAGCGCGACCGCGCCGACATGTTGCTCGTGCGCCAGCGTGCAAAGCATCCGCTTCAAGCCAGGGCGCTCGAGCGCCAGCGTCGTCGGCGTCGTCCCCGTGCTCCCGCACCCGGAAGCCGCCGCGACGGTCACGACGACGAGCGGGAGCCAGCGGCGCCTGACGCGGGTGCGCCTCACAGGCCGGAGACCACGAGCGCGTGCCACGTGCGGCCGCCGTTCGTGCTCTTGAAGGCCTTGCCCCCGCTTTGGGTGGTGCCCGCGTAAATCGTGCGCGAATTGCCTGGGTCGAGCGCAAGCGCGATCACATACCGCCTCTGCGGCAGCCGTAGAGATCGCCAGCTACGCCCTCCGTTCGTGCTCTTGAAGACACCGCCGGTTCCGGCGTACAGCGTCCGCGGCTTGCGGGGGTCGAGCGCGAGCGAGCCGACGAGGCGGTATTTCTTGTGGCCGGGCAGCCCGCTGCTGACCCGCTGCCAGCTGCGCGCTCCATTCCTGCTCCTGAAGACGCCGTAGACACTCGCCAGGTAGAGGGTTTGCGGGCGGCGCGGATTGACCGCAAACGCAGCCACGAATCCCTCGCTCAGGCGCCACCCAGCTTCCTCCGTGGTCTCGTGACGGAAGAGGTTGCGGTTCATCGGGGCCCACGTCGCTCCAGCGTCGATGCTCTTCATGACGCCGCTCCCCGAGCCCGCGTAGATGGCCGTCGGCCGACGCGGGTCGACCGCCAGCGCGAAGACGCGCGGCCCCCGCCAGACCTTGATCCAGCGCTTGCCTCCGTCGATGCTCTTGTAGACACCGTAGTCGTTCGCTGCGTAGACCCTCTCCGGCGTGCGAGGATCGACCAGGAGCGCGATCGCGTTCTCATTCGCCAATCCCGTCGGCCGCCAGTTGGCGCCTCCGTTCGTGCTCTTGAACACGCCGCTTTCGGTGCCGGCGTACAGCGTCGAGGAGTTCCGCGGGTCGAGCGCGAGGTCGAAGACGTAGGTGTCGGTCAGGCCGTCATTCGCCCCGTGCCAGGTCTCGCCACCGTCGGCGCTCCTGAAGACCCCGCTCCCGGTCGCGGCGTAGACCGTGGCCGAGTCGCCGGGATTGACGACGAACGCGGAGAAGCCGCGGTAACCGGGTGAGTGGCTGTGACCTCTCTCGATGCCGCCCACCGCCGAGGAGATGAGGACGCAGGCAGCTGCGGTGACAGTCGTTGCTGCAGCGAGCGCCGCAAGGGAGCGTCCGCGTTTGACCTTCATGGGAGATCCTCTCCTTGGCTCTGACTGTGAGGCCCAGCCTGGCGACGCCGACTGAGAGCGCGCTGAGGTCGTGCTGAGGACGGCCTGCGTCAGCCGAGACAGCGAGAGGTCAGGCGGACATCAGCCAGCTCAACAGCTCGACGACATTCCGCGGTTGTGCGGCTCGGACAACGACGGGCCGACAGTGACCCAGACTGCGCCGGCGCCGGCTGCGATGGACGACAGACAGGGACCCCATAATGGGGAGCCTAGTGGGATTGTGGCCACGACTTGCTTTGAGAAACCGTCGAAGCGCACGACCTCGCCCGCCCGCTCGTCGGCCACCCAGACCGAGCCGTTGCCGGTGGCGCTGAGCCACCTTTCGGGGCAACAGAGGAAATTCACCTCCTTCAGCGTCCCCGGGTCGACGACCAAGATGTACTGGCC
>JBKPHO010000018.1:0-4058 GCA_046729915.1 Actinomycetota bacterium
GGCATGGCGCGCGTATTCGATCGAGGAGATCGGCGCGAGGTCGAGCTCGCCGGCGAGGAGGCGCGCGTTCAGGTCGGTGGGGACGCCCTGCACCTCGGCCACCTCGGCGTCGAGCCGGTAGAAGACCGGCGCCATGTTCACGTACGAGATACGCCCGAGCCGGATCACGACGACACCCACTCGAAGAACGTGATCAGGTTGCCGTCCTGGTCGAGCGTCGCGAACTCGCGCGAGCCGAAGTCGGTCCCGGTGACGCCGTCGCGTGACACCGGATGCAGCACGTTCCGCTCGCGCAGCTCGGCGTAGAGGTCGTCGACCCCTTCGACCAGGATGCGGCAGCTCGCCGTCCCGGCGATGAACGACTCCGCGCCCGAGCGGACCGGCTCGTCCAGCGACTCGCGCTCCCGCCAGCTCTCGTCGCCGGCCTGCCAGAGGTGGACGCGCGCCTCGTCGCGCCCGAGCACCGCGAAGCCCTCGTCCTGGTGCAGAACCTGAAAGCCGAGCTGGTCGCGGTAGAACGCGGCAGCCGCCGCCACGTCGCGCACCGGCAGCGCCGGGATCGTCTGCGTCAGGCTCACCATCGGCGCAGCTCGTTGTAGAGGGTGTCGCGCTGCACGGGCACCCGCCCGGCCGCCCGGACGAACCGCACCAGCTCGTCGATCTTCTGCTCCGTCTCGGTGCGCGCGCCCGCGGCGTGGAAGATCTCCTCGCGCACCACCGTGCCCTGTACGTCGTCGGCGCCGAAGTGCAAGGCGACCTGCGCCAGGGGCAGGCCCATCATGATCCAGTAGGCCTTCACGTGCTCGATGTTGTCGAGCAATAGGCGCGAGACCGCGATCAGCTTCAGGTCGTCCGACCCGGCCGTGTGCGTCCAGCCGCGCCGCTCGAAGACGGTGTTCTCCGGGTGGAAGGCGAGCGGGATGAACGCGAGGAAGCCGCCGGTCTCATCCTGAAGCTCACGGAGCCGCAGCAGGTGGTCGACCCGCTCCTCGTAGGTCTCGACGTGGCCGTAGAGCATCGTGCAGTGGGTGGGGATCCCGAGCGCGTGCGCGGTCCGGTGCACGTGGAACCACGTTTCGGGCGGCTCCTTTCCCGGCGCGACCAGGCGCCGCACGCGGTCCGCGAACACCTCGGCGCCTCCGCCCGGGAGCGAGCCCAGGCCCGCGTCGCGCAGCTCGCGCAGCACCTCTTCGTGCGAGAGCCCAGAAAGCGTCGTCATGTGGTGGATCTCCGAGGCGGTGTAGAGCTTCAGATGCACGTCGGGCATCGCCTCGTGGAGCGCACGTGTCGTGTCGAGGTAGAAGTCGAAGCCGACGTGGGGGCTCTCGCCGTTGACCATGTGAATCTCGGTGAACCCGGTGAGCTCGCGCTGGCGCAGCGCGTCCTCCACCAGCTCCTCGGTGGAGATCGTGTACGCGCCCGGCTGCTTCTGCGTCATCGCGAAGGCGCAGAACTTGCACTTCACGCGGCAGACGTTCGTCTGGTTGAGGTACAGGTTCTGGACGAAGTAGACCTCGTCGTCGCCGCCGCGCTGCCGGCGCGCGAGGTCGGCCAGCTCGCCGAGCGCGAGCAGGTCGTCGGACTCCATCAGCGTGAGCCCGTCCTCGAAGTCGAGCCGCTCGCCGGCCTCGACCTTCTCGCGGATCTCGGTGAGTGACTCTAGAACGCGTAGCGTTGCCATCAGCACTCCCGGTCGACCACGGCGTCGGTGAGCGCTTCCAGGTCCTCGCGCCGGACGTGCCCGTCGAGGCAGGCGCGGGCGCGTCGGGCGTAGTCGAACGCGACCTCGCGGGCCCCCTCGAGCGCACCGGTCTCGGCCACCCGGACCAGCGCGCCGTCGAGCGGCCCGCCCGCCAGCGCCGCGCGCACGCACGCGTCCTTGCGCGCGGCCAGGATCAGCGGCAGCGTGGGCGTGCCCTCGCGCAGGTCGGTCCCGGCGATCTTGCCGGTCTCGATCGTCTCGCCCGAGCAGTCGAGGATGTCGTCGGCGATCTGGAAGGCGATCCCGAGCGCGAGCCCGAACTCGCCGAGGCCCTCGTCACCGTCGCTGCCGAGCAGGCAGGCGGCCTCGAACAGCTTCCCCGTCTTCAGCGCGCAGCGCTCGAGGTAGCTCTCGACGCTCGTCTCGGGGTCGTGGGTCTGCGCCCGCTGGAGCGCCTCACCGCGCGCGAGGGCCAGCGTGGCGCCGGCGAGGCAGCGAACCGCTCCGTGGTCGCCCGTCGCTGCGAGCTCCGCGAACGCGCGCGCGTAGAGGTAGTCCCCTGCGGCGCGCGCGGCCTCCGGGCCGTGGCTGGCCCAGGCGGAGGCCCGGCCGCGCCGGTAGCGGGCGCGGTCGATCAGGTCGTCGTGCACGAGCGTCGCCATGTGGACGAGCTCCACGGCCGCCCCGGCCGCGAGTGGCGCCCTGCCCGGCTGCGCGGCGAGGAACACGAGCAGCGGCCGCAGCCGCTTGCCCCCGGCGGCCAGCGCCTCGCCGCCAACGTGGGCAACGAGCCCCGGGTACGCCTCGACCGCTTCCGCGAGCCGCACCTCCAAGTCCTCGAGGTAGGCGTCCAGGCCCGGCGTCTCCCGGATCGTCGCGAGGCTCATTTCGCGACTCCGATGTGCAAGGCGACGATACCGCCGGCGAAGGTCCGCAAGCGGACGTCCTGGAAGCCGGCCCCCCGCAGCAGCTCGGCGAGCTCTTCCGGCCCGGGGAAGCGGCGCACGCTCGCCGGGAGGTAGGTGTACGCCGAGCCGCCCGGGAGGAGCTTCCCGAGGAGCGGCACCAGCCCGTCGAACCAGAGCCGGTAGAACGGCGCGAGCACCCCGCGCGGACGCGTGATCTCGAGGATCGCCACGCGACCGCCGGCGCGCAGGACGCGCCGCAGCTCCGCCAGCCCGCGCTCGAGGTCGTCGAGATTCCGGACTCCGAACCCGACCGTCGCCGCGTCGAACGCGCCGGCCTCGAAGGGCAGGGCGAGCGCGTCGCCTTGCACCCATTCCACGCCCGCCGACTTCTGCCGCGCCCGCTCGAGCATCCGCTCCGAGAAGTCGAGCCCGGTGACGCGCCCGCCGGCCCTCACTGCCGCAAGCGCGAGGTCGCCGGTGCCGCAGCAGGCGTCCAGCACGCGGTCGCCCGGCCGCACGACCGCGAACGCCGCGACCCGGCGCCACCGCTGGTCGAGCCCCATCGTCATCGTCCGGTTCATCGCGTCGTAGACCGGCGAGATCCGGTCGAACATCGTCCGCACCGCGTCGGGCGCGAGCCTGCCGGTCTCGACAGTCAACTCAGTCCTGCCCCCAGCGGCGCACGAGCTCGTGCTCCAGCCCGAGCTGGTCGAGGCAGCGCGCGACGATAAAGTCGACGAGGTCGTCCACGGACGCTGCGCCCGCGTAGAACCCCGGCGCGAGGAAGAGCACGACCGCACCCGCTTGCCGCACGCGAATCATGTTCTCGAGGTGAATGAGCGACAGCGGAGTTTCGCGCGGGCAGAGCACGAGCTTCCGCCCCTCCTTCAAGGCCACGCTCGCCGCCCGCTGGATCAGGTTCGACATCGCGCCCGAGGCGATCGTCCCCAGCGTGCCCATCGAGCAGGGGCAGATCACGTACGCGTCCACCTTCGCCGAGCCGCTCGCGTACGGCGCGTGCCAGTCGCGCTCGTCGTACAGCGACACGGCGCCGCGCACCGGCTCCGTCAACCGCGCGAGCGTCTCGTCGGACGAGAGCCGCGCGTCGCCGTAGAGCTCGGTCGCGAGCACCTCGATCCCCGCCCGGGAGGCGCAGACGCCGATCTCGCAGCCGGCTCCGGCCAGCGCCTCGAGCAGCCGGGACGCGTACGGCGCTCCCGAGGCTCCCGTTATCCCCAGGAAGACGCGCACGGCGCCCTTACTTCGGGCCCTTGGAGGCTTCCAGGAAAACGGCGAGCTGGCGCAGTCTCTTTTCGCCGAGCGCGGCGAAGGGCGGCATCGGCGAGCCGGGAGTGACGCGGCTCGGGCTCTGGAGGTGGTCGATCTGGAACTGGATGCCCTTACCCTTGGAGCCCTCGTCGCTGAGGTCGGGGGCGCCGAGGTTCGAC
>JBKPHO010000019.1:0-4754 GCA_046729915.1 Actinomycetota bacterium
TCTTCGTGCACCGTCGGAATGCCGAACACGGCCATGATCGCGTCGCCGATGAACTTCTCCACCGTGCCGCCGTGCCGCTCGATCACGGCGCTCATCTCGTCGAAGTAGCGCCCCATGGCGCGGCGAAGCGATTCCGGATCGAGGCGCTCGCCCAGTGCGGTGGAGCTCGCGACGTCGGAGAAGACGACCGTGACCATCCTTCGCACCTCGCGCCGGGTCGCTTCTTCCTCCGCCAGGCGGGTTCCGCAGGCTAGGCAGAAACGGGCGGCAGCAGGATTCTGCTGTCCACAGCTCGGGCAGATCGTCACGTCTTGCTCCCAGTACGCAGGCGCTGTAGAAGGTATCTCTCTCACTAACCACGAGACGCGCGGCGGCCGGTTAGTCCTTCCACCGGATGTGAACCTTGCGCGCCGGTCGGGCTGCTCGTTCGCTGTCGGCGGGCCGAGTTCGGCGACAGGTCGCACAGCTTGACCTCGCCGAGCGCCGCCGTCGCCTTGCTGAGCAGCCAGCGCAGTTTGGCGATCGTCACCGGCTCTTCCTGATGTACCCTCAGGTATTGCTCGATCAGGTCCGCCAACGTCATGGTTGCGGCGCACCCGTCCCGTCGAAGGCGCGCGAGCGCCTTTCGCAATGCTTCCTCGGCCTCCGCGCGGCTCGCGAAGCCGCCAAACTGCGGCCGCGCTGAACCGCGGCCGTCGAGCCGGTAGCGATACGCTCACAGCGGCCGGCCGTCCGCCCCGCGCGCCTTCAGCTTGAACACCTGACCCTGCTGAATCACCGAAACCTCCTCGATCGACTGTCCGGATCGAGGAATGACAACGCGACGTGCCGCAGACCACCTCTCTCGTTGAGAAGTCGAAGCCTTCGCCTCTGCCCCTGGCTTTCGCCCACCGTTGCCCGCTGGGGATCTGCCGCTACGCCTGCGGCGGCGGCCCTGATCACTGAGCAGCGTGCAGGCCGAGCAGGGTTTCGGTCCGCTTCCATAGCGTCTTGCCGAGTTCGGCGTCGCGGGCGCGCTTGGAGGTTGGGGCGTTGGCCTTGAGTTTGTTGAAGTACTGGCCGTTGACGCTGTGCGGGTCGGCGAGGGAGGCCAGGTGCACCAGCGGCGCCGCGCCCCCTTTTCCTCGTTGATAAGCATCGGCCGCCCGACTGGGTGTTGTAGATCAGGCTCATCACCCCTGATGCCTCCCGTCCCACCCCCGAGCGCACGTTGCCCGGGTGGAAGGCCACGGCGGTGATCCCGGTCTGCGGAGTGCGTCGGGCGATCTCGCGGGCGAAGAGCAGGTCGGCAAGCTTGGACGCGTTGTAGGCGGAGGATCCCGAATGGCGGCCGTTGGTGAAGTCCAGGTCGTCCAGGTCGATCCGGCCGCCCCGGTGGGCCACGCTGCTGGTGACGACGATGTGGGCGCCGCTCGTGCTGAGCCGGTCGTGCAGCAGGTGCTGCAGCAGGAACGGCGCGAAGTAGTTGACCTGCATGGTCAGTTCATGGCCGTCCTCGGTGAGGCGCCGCTCGCCGAACATGCCGCCCGCGTTGTGGGCGAGCACGTCGATCCTCGGGTGGCGCTCCAGCAGCCGCTCGGCCAGGGAGCGGACATCGGCCAGCCGCGCGAAGTCGACGGTCAGCGGTTCGGTCCCGACTTCCGCGGCGATGGCGGCGGTCGCGCGGCCGGGGAGCGGCCCACGGGCACTACGGTGGCTCTGCGCAGGGCGAGCCGGCGGGCTGCCACCGCCCCGATGCCCGAACTCGCCCCGGTGATGACCACGGTCTTCCCGGTCATGTCGGTCATGATCGGCACCGACTACGCGGTCGTTACGGAGAGGACGCGGCCGTCGCGGTCGAGCAGCATCTCGGTGACGGGCAGGTCGAAGCGGTCGCGGACCTTCTTGCTGAAGCGTCGTTCGCGCCAATTCGGGACGTCGGCCGCGTGCACGGCGAGGATCAGCGCGTCGGCGGGGAAGAAGGCAAGCGCGTCGGCCACCGCCTGCAGCGGATCCTCGTCGCCGATCTGGCCGCGCGTAGCCGGTTGCCCAGCTTCGCCGATGCTGTCGACGATTGCCTGCATACGCTCGTCCGCCTCGAGGGCGGCGGCGTCGATGTCGGAGACCCACGACTGCAGCTTCCCGGTCAGCATCGGGGTAACGACGCGCACCTCGTCGGCCTCGAGGACCTGCCTCTGGACGACGTCGGGGACGCCGGCGGGACGATCCGCAACGGCCTCGTTGGCAATGATCAGGACACGCTTAGGGGCCATTCTCTACTCCTTCTTTTGGCGGGATGTAACGGGGTGCACAGGGCGGTTTCCGGCACGACGACTCCTCTCGACGCTCACGCGACCGCGGCGACAGCGAGCAGAACGAACGCCACGAGCGCGACGAGCGTGCGGACCAGGTGGCCGCGCAGCCAGCGCTTGCGGAGCCGCTCAACGTCCGCTGCTGACAGGTTCCTTCCGGCGTCGACGAGCCGGCGCTGGACGGGAACGAGACCGGCCCCGGAGCCGACGAGAACGACGACGAAGCAGGAGGCGGCGACGCCCGCGAGCGTGCGCGCCGTGCCGCCTGCGCTGACGGCGAAGCCGACGCTCGAGACGAGGCAGGCGAGCAGCAGCGCCGGCTGCAGGCGGTCCATCCGCCGGAGCGTGTGCGCGAACTCGACGCGGAACGTCGCGTCGTCGGCCGCGCGCCAGACAGGTGCCCGCTCCCAGGCGATCGGAACGACGCCGGCGACGAACAGCGCCCCGCCGATCAGCATCAGGACTGACCATGTCTCTCTCACGTCGACGTCACCTTTCCGTGCCCGGCGCGGTAACCGCGCGCGTTCGAGTGACGCTCTTTCGGAGCCGCCGGATGCGGGGCGCCTGCCACATCGCGATCCCGGTGACGACCAACAGCGGGAGGACGACGAAGCGGACGGCGTCTTGGAGCCGCGCCTCGAGCGGCGCGTAGACGTAGGCGACCAGGACGAGAGCGGCGATGAGATGGACAGCCCGCTGGGCTCGGCGTTGCTGGGCGGCGGTCATCGCTCGTCCTCGCGCACGACCTCGTACAGCGAGGCGTGAAAGCGAAACGGGACGGGCGCGTTCCTGAACTCGGGCTGGGAGGTCGCGTCGCGAAAGGCCTGCTCCGATTCCCAGAGGGCGACGTTGACGAAGCGGAAGTCGGCGTCTGGCGCGAGGCTCCGGTGGAGCTTCGTGGAGAGATAGCCCTCCTGGGCGCTGAGGAATGCGCGCGTCCGCTCCCAGCCTTTGAGGAAGGCCTCGTCCTCTCCTTCGGGCACCTCGAACGCGTTGATCAGGACGACTGGTTCAGGCTGCATGGCGGCTGTCTCCCTTCGGGCGCTGTGACAGGGCGCGCGAGCCGGCCTCGAGCCGCCCGCAGAGCTCGTCGAGCACGCGTGCGGCCGTTTCCAGCTCGGAGCGCCGCAGACCCGCCGCGAGCTCGTTGACCCAGACCGCCTGCTTCTCGTCGATCGCCCCGTACCTGGCCTCGCCGAGTTCGGTCAGGCGAACGAGCTGCGAGCGGCGGTGGTCGGCGTTCGGGACGAGTTCGACGAGCCCGTCTGCGAGCAGGCGGTTGACGGTCGTGTGCACGCTCTGGCGGGTGAGGCCCATGCGGCGGGCGATCTGCGGCACCGTGAGCGGCCGCTGCGCGAGCGCGATCGCCCCCAACACCTGCCACCGCGCCGACGTCAGCCCGTGCTCGGCCGCGAGCCGGTCGCCGGCCGCGAGCAGGAGCCCGTTGGCGCGGAAGGTCGACAGGATCATCTCGGTGGCCTCGGCCCCCTCGGACGTTCGGGTCTCGATCGTCTCCGGCATGATGTCAGGATACTGACATGTAGTCAGGTATTTGTCAAGTGGCGGGTGGCCGTTCTGAACAGCGGCGCCAGGAACGGGTTATGCGGAGCGTCGAGCAGCACTTGAAAGCGCAAGCCGGCGCCGTAGTCGGCGAGTCCGGCTCTCCGGCGGCGGGCGTGACGGAGCCGGGTCCCGGTTACTGCCGCTTGATGACTACGACGGGAATCCGACCGCCGTGGCTCTACCGTAGCCAGAGCAGGCAACGGAGGATGGAGCGTTTATGGAGCCCAGCGGGCGCAACCGGTGGCAACCGGTGGCAAACGGGACACGGCCGAGAACGGCCCAGACAGGCGAAAACCGTTGCCGTGGGTTGCCAGCGCTTGCTGCCGAAGATGGTAAGGAGGGGGTCGACGGTTCGAGTCCGTCAGAGGGCTTCGGGTTCCTCCTGCTCAGCGGGCGGTTCCGTTGTCCCGGCTGGCGGCGGTCGTCGGCTTCGGCGTCCACGCAGCGTCCACCAGCGTCCACCGTGGCCGTTGTCCCGCGCTCAGCTCGTCGAGGAGGCGGATCGCACTTCCGCGTCCGTCGCGCGCGAGGTGGCCGTAGTGCCGGTCGATCATGGTCAGGCTGGCGCCCATGAAGCGGGAGAGGTCGAAGGTGGAGATGCCGGCACGGAGCGCGAAGGTGGCGAAGGTGTGGCGGAGATCGTCGACCCTGCGCAGAGGTTCGATGCCGGCGGCAAGTTGCGAGGGCTTCCGCGCATGGCTCGCCTTCCACTCCGCCGGCTTGATCGCGTTTCGGACCGGCTTGTCCTTGACGTAACCGAGCTTCCGCGCGATCTCCAGGACTTGACGGCCCGGGGCCTGATTTGTGTGCTACGGGGTGTACAGCTCGGCGCTCGCGACCGGCTCGCTGCCGCACCCCTTGGGGGTGCAATTGGCGAGCTGCGCGCCGCCGACGCTGAGG
>JBKPHO010000020.1:0-11562 GCA_046729915.1 Actinomycetota bacterium
GTCGTGACCGCCGACGGCCTCGTCGGCAAGGTGAGCGCCGTCGCCGGCCACTCGGCGCAGGTGACGCTGCTCACCGACCCGAACCTGAAGGTCTCCGCGCTCGACCTCGAGACGGGCGCCACAGGGATGGTCAGCCACGGCCAGGGCCCCGGCACGCTCACCCTCGACCGCGTGCGAAAGTCGCAGACCCTGCGGCCCGGCGACACGATCGTGACCCAGGGCTGGCGTCTCGCCGGTCTCAGCTCGATCTATCCGGCCGGAATCCTGATCGGCACCGTGAGCGGCGCCTCGAATAGCGAGGTCGACCTCTACTGGGAGGCGCAGGTCTCGCCTCACGTGCACTTCGATTCCCTTCGCTCCGTGCTCGTGCTCATCCCCAAGAGCCGGACTCAGAAGTGAGCCCGAATCTCCTGCTGGAGCCGGCGAAGGCCGCAGGGCTCGTCTTCGTGGCCGCGATCCTCCAGGTGACGATCTTCTCGCAGATCGACATCCTCGGCGGCTACCCCGACGTCGTGCTCCTGACCCTGATGGGAATCGCTTTCCTGCGGGGCTCGATCTACGGCGCGGCCTGCGGGTTCTTCGCCGGCCTGATCGTCGACACTGCGAATCTCGCCACGCTCGGCGTGACCTCGCTGCTCCTCACCATCGCCGGCTACTGGATCGGCCGCTATGGCGAGACCACCGGCCGCGACCGCGCACACGCGCCGTTCGTCTCGGTCGCGGTGGCGACGATCCTCGTCCAGCTCGGCGCGCTGATCCTCCACTACCTGCTCGGCGATTCTGTCTCGGCGCGGACTGTCCTACTGGAGGCGCTGCCGCCGAAGGTGGCGCTGAACCTGCTCCTGACGCTGCCGGTGTACGCGCTCACGCGGCGCGTGCTCGCAATCGCGAAGCCGCCGGACGTCGCGACCGAGGTGCGGCTCCTTGGCTAGCACCGGCTCGCGCGCCGACCGCTCGCGTTCCGACCGCTTCCTGCCACCCGACCCGCGGGTCGAGGGGCCGTACCGCTTCACGCCACAGCTCGCCCTGCGGATCGCGATCCTCGGCGTGGTGGCCCTGGCCGCCTTCGCGGTGCTCTTCTTCCGCCTCTGGGCGTTGCAGGTGCTCTCGGGGCCGCAGTACCTGCGCGCCGCGCTCGACAACCAGCTGCGCTCGGTCCGGATCGAGGCTCCGCGCGGGCAGATCCTCGACCGCAACGGCGCACCTCTCGTCACCAACATCCCCGGAACCGCGGTCCAGCTCTATCCCGCCGACCTGCCCGATACCTGGGCCGCGCGGAAAGCCGAGCTGAAGCGCCTCTCCAAGGTCGTCAACGTGCCCGTGCTCGAGATGCTTCACGCGATCAAGCGTCGAGGCACCGACCCAATCACGCCGGTTGTCGTGCGCGAGGACGTCAAGCGCAGTGCGCCGATCAACTACCTCTATGAGCACATGCAGGAGTTTCCGGGCGTGCGCGTCACGGACACGTTCCTCCGCGGCTATCCGCACAGCTCGACCGCTGCGCACGTGCTCGGCTACGTCAACGAGATCTCAGCCGGGCAGCTCAAGCGGCTGCAGCGCAAGGGGTACGCGCCGGGCGACAAGATCGGCGCGGCCGGGGTCGAGGCGACCTACGACTCGTACCTGCGAGGCCGCTCCGGCCTCGCGCAGCTGCGCGTCGACTCGCTCGGCCGCCCGCGCAGCCCACTGGTGACGAAGCGCGAGCCAGTGTCGGGCGAGTCGATCAAGCTCACCATCGACGCCGACCTCCAGCGCGCGGCCGAGGATGCGATTCGCTACGGGATCAACCGGGCGCTCCTGAACCACCAGTGGCAAGCCGACGGCGGCGCGATCGTCGCGCTCGACCCGCGCAACGGGGCCATCCGCGCCATGGCCTCGTACCCGACCTACAACCCGCGCGTCTACGCCGGGCACGTGACGACGAAGCGCCTCGCGGCCGAGGGTCTCACGTACAGCACCGCCGAGCAGCGCAACTACCCCGCGCTTGACCGCGCGACCAGCGGCGTCTACCCCGCCGGCTCGACGTTCAAGCCCGTGACTGCCCTCGCCGCGCTCGAGACACACAAGCTGACGACGTACGAGTCGCTCCCCTGCACGGGCTCGTTCACCGTCCCGAGCGAGTTCGCCGGCAGTCCCGGCCAGGTCTTCCACAACGTCGACCCGTACATCGACGCGTCGATGACGCTGCCCACTGCGCTCGCCGTCTCGTGCGACACGTGGTTCTACCGGCTCGGCTACGAGTTCTACAAGGCGCCGCCGAGCGAGGGCCACCCGCTCCAGCAGTGGGCCGCGAAGTTCGGCTTCGGCCGCAGGACCGGCGTTGACGTCGGCCCCGAGTCGGCCGGCCTGCTGCCTACGCCGGAATGGCGCCAGCGGGCCTTCACCGCGAAGACCGACCCCGGCAACTGGGAGATCGACCGCCTGTGGAAGCCCGGCGACTCGATCCAGCTCGCGATCGGCCAGAAGGACCTGCTCGTGACGCCGCTTCAGATGGCGCGCTTCTACGCGCTGATCGCGAACGGCGGCAAGCTCGTCCGCCCGCACGTGGTGCAGGACGTCGAAGTGGGCGGTGGCAACCCGCACTCGCCGCCACGGATCGTCCACACGTTCACCGCGCCCGCGCCGCAGTCGGTGGGGCTCGACCCCTACTACCTGCAGGCCGTCCAGGACGGGCTCTACCAGGCGACGCACTCGGCTGATGGAACGTCGACAAGCGTCTTCGGCAACTTCCCGATCCAGATCGCCGGCAAGACCGGGACGGCGCAGAAGAACCCGAACACGAGCCAGCTCGACCAGTCGTGGTGGTGCGGCTACGGCCCGGTCGGCGGGACGTCGCCGGAGCTCGTCGTCTGCGCACTGATCGAGAACGGTGGCTTCGGCGCCGACGCGGCCGCGCCGGCCGCGCTACAGGTCTTCGAGCAGTTCTTCCACAAGAACCTCCAGGCGAGTGGGGCTACGGGCGGATGATCGAGGCCGTCGGCACCCGTGCACGAAGCCTCCGGCCGCACCGGGCGGAAGCGGTGGGCGCGACCTCCGCGGTTCGCCGGTTGGACTGGGTGCTGCTTGGCGCCGTCGCGGCGCTGCTCGGATTCGGGCTGTGGGCAATCGGTGGCATCACCGCGCACGACGTTCCCGGCAACGCCAACTACTACCTGGTCCGCCAGGGCATCTACGCGGCGGTCGGCTGCGCGGGCTTCGTTGCGCTCCTCTTCGTGGAGCCGCAGGTCTACCGCCGCCACAAGCGCGCGATCTACCTCGGCACCGCGGGCGTGATGCTGCTCGTGCTGCTCGGCGGCACCGTCTCGCGCCACTCGAAGCGCTGGCTCGACATCGGCTTCTTCCGCTTCCAGCCGTCCGAGTTCGGGAAGCTGCTGTTTGTCCTCTTCCTCGCCGCGTTCCTCGCCGACCGGGCGAGGCGGCTGGGGGAGAGCCGGACCGTGGTCGAGGCGATTGCCCTCGGCTGCCTGCCGATCCTGCTCGTCTTCGTCCAGCCAGACATCGGCACTGCGATGGTCTACACCGCGGCGCTCGCGGCGGTGTTGTTCGTCGCCGGCGTCCGTTGGGTGCACCTGGCCGCGCTCGGCGTCGGGGCGGTGGTGGTCAGCCTGGCCGTGCTGTGGCTGCTCCCGGCGGGCGGCGTCCACGTGCTGAAGGACTACCAGGCGAAGCGCATCACCGGCTTCACGCATCCCGACTCAGATCCCTCCGGCGCCACCTACAACGTCGCTCAGTCGATCAACGCCGTCGGCGCGGGGGGCGTGAAGGGCCGCGGGGAGGCCGGCGCGACGCAGACGAATCTCAACTTCCTGCCCGAGCACGCGACCGACTTCGCCTTCGCCTCGCTCGCCGAGCAGCGCGGCTTCGTCGGCGTCTCGGTGCTCCTGCTGCTCTACCTGCTCGTCGTCTGGAGAGGCCTGAAGGTGATCGCGATCGCGCGCGACGCCTTCTCCGCGATCGTCGCGGGCGGGATCGTGTTCGCGTTCCTGTTCCAGGTCTTCGTCAACGTCGGCATGAATATCGGCGTCGCGCCGGTGACTGGGATTCCGCTCCCGTTCGTGAGCATCGGCGGCTCCGCGCTGATCGCGAACCTGCTCGCGATGGGCGTGCTGGAGGCGATCTACATCCGCGGAGCGTCCCGGCCTAAGGCATACCGCTAGGTTCCCCGGGCGGCTGCCGCCCGGCTTCCGCTTTCGGCATGGAAGAACCGACACGAAGGCGGCACTCTCCTGTTACGGACAGGGCACTGTTTCGCCGATACGCTCGCGGCGGGCGGCGGGTGGAAGCTTCTTCCCCACCCGGGTGGGGAAGCGCGCGCGTGAACAAAGAGCGGTCGCCGCGGGAATCGCGGACCCTTCTCTTCGCCGCTCCGTCCGCAGCGGGTCCTACCATGCCGCCATGGCCCCCCGAAGAGAAGCCGAGGAGCTGCTGCTGATCGAGGAGGCCGACGCCTGGTTCGAGTATCTCGAGGCGACGCGGGGTCAGACCGAGCCGCGCTACCGAGAGGTCGAGCCGTGGGCGTGGGCCCGACTCAGCCAGCGGCTGCGCGCCGTCCGCACGAAGCGCGCGAAGCTCAGGCCGGCAGCAGCGGCCTGAGGCGACGCTTGCGACGCCGTCCTCAGGACGCGTGGGCTTGCCCGCGCGTCCGTATGAGACGACCGGTCGATCCTGCGGCGACAAGGATCCCCCTATAAGCGGCACCGGCGGCGACGCTCGGCGCTGCTAGCCTTGTTGTGACGGCTATGCCGACGAGTTTCATGACACTGCAGCGCGCGCTCCGCCCGTCCGACCTGGGCGACAGCAGCGCGCGCGCCCAAAAAGGAGATTCCACTTGCTTCGATGGTTCAGACGGCAGAAGCCGTCTACTGACGAGCGCGCCCGCAAGGATGACGCGCCACCCGCACCACCTACCGAGACCGTAACCGCACCGCCCGCCGAGGCGGGCACAACCGATCCAGCACCGAAGAAGCGCCGCCGCGGGAGCCGCGGAGGGCGAGGGCGCAAGCGCTCCGGCGCCGGGGCGACCCAGGCGAAGACCGAGGCGGAGGCCAAGCCCGAGACCAAGAAGAACGAGTCCCGCCCCGAGCGCAAGCCCGCAGCCCAGCGCAAGCAGCGAGCCCCGCGTCGCCGCACCCCGCAGCGTCGCCCGCCGCTCCCGGCCGCGAAGCGTGAGCTGCTCATCTCGGTCGACGTCAGCGAGCAGCGCGTCGCGGTCTTGGAAGACGACAAGGTCGCCGAGGCCTACCTCGAGCGGCCCGAGCGCCGCTCGATCGCCGGGAACATCTACAAGGGCGTCGTCGACAACGTGCTCCCGGGGATGGAGGCCGCCTTCATCGAGATCGGCCTCGAGAAGAACGGCTTCCTCTTCGTCGACGAGGTGATCGCACCCGAGCTCGAGGGCCGCTCGCACGGCCGCAAGATTCAGGACCTGCTCAGCCGCGGGCAGGAAGTGCTCGTGCAGGCGGTCAAGGACCCGATGAAGTCCAAGGGAGCGCGCCTCACGACCGAGATCTCGCTCCCGGGCCGTTTCGTCGTTTTCGTTCCCCACGGCGAGGGCCTGGGTGTCTCGCGCCGGCTCGAGGACGACGAGCGCACACGGCTGCGCGACATCGTCAAGAAGCTCGACGTGAAGAAGGGGGGCGTGATCGTGCGCACCGCCGCCGAGGGCGCCTCCGCCGACGACATCGAGCGCGACCTCGTCTTCCTGCAGCGCCTCTGGAAGACGATCGAGGCGCGTGCGAAAAGCGCGAAGCCGCCGTCGCTCGTCTACCAGGAGGCGGAGCTCCCGCTGCGGGTGATCCGCGACCTGTTCACCGACGACTTCGAGCGCGCCACCGTCGACCACGAGCGCACCTACAAGCGCGTCGTCGGCTACCTGAAGAAGACCTCGCCGCACATGGCCGACCGCGTGGTGCGCTACCGCGAGAAGACGCCGCTGATGGAGAGCTCGGGCGTCGACGCCGAGATTCGCTCCACGCTCTCGCGCCGCGTCGACCTTCCCTCCGGCGGCTACCTGATCTTCGACTACGCCGAGGCGTTCACGGTCATCGACGTGAACACCGGCCGCTTCGTCGGCTCGCGCAGGCGGTCCTCGGGCGGCCGGCTCGAGGACACGATCACGAAGAACAACCTGGAGGCGGTCAAAGAGGTCGTGCGCCAGCTGCGGCTGCGAGACATCGGCGGGATCATCGTCATCGACTTCATCGACATGGCAAACCCGAAGAACCGGGCGACCGTCGAGGGGGCGCTCAAGACCGAGCTCGAGCGCGACCGGACGAAGACCTACGTGGTCGAGATCTCGCCACTCGGGCTCGTCGAGATGACGCGGCAGAACGTGACCGACGGCCCGCGCGAGATCCTCACGCGCAAGTGCGCAGTCTGCGGCGGCGACGGGGTCGTCCTCTCGGAGGCCTCGGGCGCGGTCGACGTAGAGCGCCACCTGCGCGCGCTAGCTCAGAGCGCTCCACGCACGAAGGCCTTCAAGGTCGAGCTGAACGGCAAGGTGGCGAACATCTTGATCGGCCCGGGCGCCTCGCGGCTGATGGCGATCGAGGAGGACACGAAGCGCCGCTTCCTGCTGGTCTCGCGGGACGATGTCCCGGTCGGCCACTTCGAGGTGCTGGGCAAGGGCACGCTCGAGAGCCTGGCCGGGGAGAGCCCGGTTGCCGAAGGGAAGCAGATCGAACTGAAGCTCGGCGAGGTCGGGCTGCACGACGTCAACTCGGGCGTCGGGAAGCTCGACGGGCTGACCGTCTGCGTCGGCGGAGCGGCCGATCTGGTCGGCAAGAAGGCCAAGGTTCGCATCGAGCGGGTGCTCGACGGCACCGCCTACGCGACCCTCGTGCGCAGGACCAAGGCCCCGGAGGATCCGATCACCGCCGAGAGCGCAGCCGAGAAGCCGACGCGCAAGCCGCCGGCCAAGAAGCAGGCAGAGCCCGAGCCCGAGGCCGAGGTGGTCGAGCCCGAGCCGGAAGCCGAGGCCGAGGCGGTGGCGGAGGTCGAGGCCGCGGAGGCCGAGACCGACGGCGCCGAGGCTCCGAAGAAGAAGAAGACGAGGCGCGGCTCGCGCGGCGGGCGGCGGCGACGCAAGAAGCCGGCGACCGCGGCCGCCGGGGCGGCTGCTGCGGAGGCCGACGGGCAGGAGCCGGCCGCGGAAGCGAATGGCAACGACGAGGGCCCCAGGATCCACCTGCCCGACCGCGACCTCGGGCGCGAGCAGCCCGAGCCCGAGGCGGCCGAAGCGCCCGTCGTCGACGGCGCGCAGGACGACGGCGAAGAGCCCCAGCCCAAGCCGAAGAAGAAGACCCGACGCGGGTCGCGAGGCGGCCGGAAGCGCCGCAAGCCGGCCGCCCAGGCCAAGGCGGGCGGCGAAAGCTAGCCGCGAGCCGCTCGCAGGAAGCGGACGACGAAGCCGTCGAAGCGGATGAGGTCGGCGAAGTCTCCGATCGACGGCTCCGGCACCGCGTGATCCAGGGTCGACGTCACGGTCACTCGGACGTTCGGGACAGCCTTGGCGAGCGAGCGCGACTCGGCGGCCGGGAAGTACTTGTCGCGCGGTGAGGACGCCAGCTCGACCGGAGCGCTCAGCCGGTTGGTTGTCCGAAGCGGCGAGAGAACCCGAACGGACGCGCGCACGCGTCGGTGCAAGCGCACGTAGAGCCAGGCGAACCGGGCGGGGTCGCGGTTGACGAGCAGCTCGACGAGCGCGCGAGCGCTGCCCC
Organism: Actinomycetota bacterium; assembly: GCA_046729915.1. Taxonomy (GTDB): domain Bacteria; phylum Actinomycetota; class Thermoleophilia; order Gaiellales; family Gaiellaceae; genus AC-32. The sequence goes on from JBKPHO010000020.1 coordinate 7,719, forward strand.
CGTATGAGCCTGGATCGAGCCTTGCGAGTGGCTGCGCCGCGTCGTCGGGAATGGTGCGAAGCCGGCGGACGAGCCGCGAACGTTCGGGTCCTGCCGGCAGCCCGGCGGCGAGGGAGCGGCCGATCGCCAGCGAGGCGTAGGGGTCGGTGGCGTACGGCTCGTTCCCGTAATGGCCGGTTGTCGTCAGCCGCACGATCCGGCGCAGGTCGACCCAGGGAGCCTCGCCGCCGACAACCGTGACCCGCGAAGCGAGGCGTGGGTCATTCGCGGCCAGCAATGCCAGGCTCGCTCCCACGGAGACGCCGTAGAGCCCCACGCGGCCGCCACGTGCATCGCTCCGCTCGGCGGTCGCTTCGGCCGCTCGGGCCGTCGCGGCCATCGTCGCAGGCGTGATCTCGCCGGCTCGCAGGCCCGGAAGGTCCGGCACGACGGCGAGGAAGCCGGCGCGGGCGAGGCCGCGAGCGAGCCGCTGTACCTGTGGGTGGTGTCGGCCGTCCCGAGTGGCGCCGTTCACGAAGACGATCGCCGGCCAACGTTGGCCGCTGCCGGGCCGCACAACGGTGGACGGAGCCCCGCCGACGAGGGTCTCTTCGACGCGGGGCTCGGGCGTCACCACGGCAACCGCCCAGCGCAGTACCGGCGTCCGCTCGGTCGTCGCGAGCACCGCCACCGTACGAAGCTGCGCAGCAGGCCACGAGTGCTCGTCGACGACCGCGACGATCGCGCCCGCGCCGAGCACGACCACGATCAGTGCGGCGACGATCCTGAGAACCCTGGTCGCCGTTCGCCGCATCGTTCCGATCTTGGCTAAACTGGCGGATCCGCGGGCGCCAAGCCCGCGTTTTGACGCCATGACCTACGCGATCATCTCACTGGGAGGCAAGCAGTACCGCGTCCGCGAAGGCGAGCGGCTAGTCGTGGACCGCGTTCCGACGGCCGAGGGCAAGACCTTCCATCCCGACGTGCTGATGCTCGGCGGCGACGGCGCGTTCGAGCTCGCGCCGGAGACGCAGGTCACGGCGCGCGTGGTCGGCTCGCAGCTCGGCGAGAAGGTCCGGATCGGCAAGTACCGCCCGAAGACCGGCTACCGCCGCCACACGGGCTTCCGGGCCAAGCTCTCGCAGATCGAGATCGAGTCGATCGGCGGTGCAGCCAAGCGCAGCGCGCCCGCGAAGGAGGAGGCTCCTGCGAAGCAGGAGGCCGAGGCGGCACCGGCGAAGCTGCCGCGAGGCTACGCGGACATGACGGTCGCGGACATCAACGAGAAGTCCGGCCGCTGGTCGGCCGAGCAGGTCGAGGCGGCGCTGGAGTACGAGCGCGCGCACGCGAAGCGCAAGGGCGCGATGGCCGCGCTCGAGGCGAAGCAGCAGAAGGGAAACTAGGAATGGCTCACAAGAAGGGACTCGGCTCGTCGCGGAACGGGCGCGACTCGAACCCGAAGATGCTCGGCGTCAAGGTCTTCGACGGCCAAGACGTGAGCGCCGGGACGATCATCGTGCGCCAGCGCGGTACGCGCTTCCGCCCCGGGCCCGGCGCCGGCCTCGGCCGCGACGACACGATCTTCGCGAAGCGCCACGGCAAAGTTGTGTTCAGGACAAGCGGCGAGCGTCGCTTCGTGTCCGTAACCGAGTAACGCGCAGTGTTCCACGACCGGGCCCGCATCCACGTGCAGGCCGGGCGGGGCGGCGACGGGGCGCTCAGCTTCCGCCGCGAGAAGCACGTGCCGAAGGGCGGCCCCGACGGCGGCGACGGCGGCCCCGGCGGCGACGTCGTGCTCGTCGCAGACCCGGACCTGCGCGACCTCTCGGCGTTTCGCACCCGTCAGTGGTTCAAGGCCGGTAAGGGCGGCCCCGGCGGCGGCAGCGGCAGGCACGGCGCCTCGGGCCAGGACGTCGAGCTGCGAGTGCCGGTGGGCACGCAGGTGCTCGACAACGAGGAGCAGCTCGTTGCAGACCTGGCTGCGCCCGGAGGACGTGTGGTCCTCGCGCGCGGAGGGGATGCAGGCCGCGGCAACCGGCGCTTCGCAACCCCGACGCGGCAGGCGCCGCGGTTCGCCGAGACGGGCCTCCCGGGCGAGGACGCGGACTACGAGCTGCGCCTGAAGCTGCTCGCGGACGCAGCGCTGGTCGGTCTCCCGAACGCGGGCAAGTCGTCGCTGCTCGCGCGAATCTCGAACGCGAAGCCGAAGATCGCCGACTACCCCTTCACGACATTGCAGCCCGTGCTCGGCACCGTCGACTCGGACGAGCGCCAGCTCGTGGTTGCCGACGTGCCCGGGTTGATCGAAGGCGCCAGCGAGGGCGTCGGCTTGGGCCACGAGTTCCTCGCGCACCTCGAGCGTGCGCGGCTGCTCGTGCACGTGATCGACGCGGCTGCCGTCGATCCGGCCGAGGCGTTCGCAGCCATCGACCACGAGCTCGAGGAGTACGGCGCCGGGCTCGCGGAGCGACGGCAGGTGGTCGTCCTGAACAAAATCGACCTCCTGTCCGAGCCGCCGCGATTTGACGTGGCCGACCCGAGGGTCGCCCGCGTGTTCGCCCTCTCGGCCGCGACCGGCGAGGGCGTCGAGCGCTTCCGGCGAGCCTTGTTCGAGCTGTGCCCGCCGGCCGAGGCGCCAGAGGTGGACGACGAGGGCCTCCCGCGCTTTCTCGTCTACCGGCCGAAGCCCGACCGGCGCCGCTTCCGCATCCTGCGGACCGACCGCGGCTTCCGGGTCGCGGGTCGCGCGCCCTCCGAGGAGGAGCTCGAGCTGGCGCTGCGCGAGGCCGGCGCGAAGACCGGGGACGAGGTCGAGCTCGAAGGCGAGGTGCTCGAGTTCCAGTAACCGGAATCCTCGGCGGGACGTTCGACCCTCCGCAGAACGGCCACCTCGCTCTGGCACGCGCTGCGCTGGCTCAACTCCCGATCGACCGGCTCCTCGTGCTCGTGGCGGCCGCCCCCGGCCACCGCGAGGTCATGGCCGGCGCCGAGGCGCGCCTGCGGCTGGCCCGGGCAGCCTTCGCCGAGCTGCCGGCTGACGTCGTGCTGGACCCGAACGCGTTCACCGTCGATGCCGTTCGCGGGGGCCGCTTCGGCGATGCGATCTTCATCGTCGGCGCCGACGAGGGCGCCGCCTTCTCGACGTGGAAGGAGCCAGAGGAGGTGCTGCGCTGGGTACGGCTCGCTGTCGGAACGCGCAGCGGCTACCCGCCGCCCGACCTCGCCCGCTACGGCGACCGCGTACTAGCGTTCGAGCTCGACTCGCCGCCGGTGTCGTCGAGCGAGGTCAGGGAACGGCTCGCGCGGGGGGAGCAGGTGGACGGCCTCGTCCCGGAGGCGGTCGCCGCGGCGATCTCAGAGGCCGGCCTGTACCGCGGCTACACTACGACCGAACCCGAGAGGACTTGACGAGCCACTGACGCCCCTCGAACACGCCCGCCGAATCGCCGGCCTCGCCCAGGAGAAGCTGGCGCAGGACGTCCTCATTCTCGACATGCGACCTGTGTGCAGCTACACGGATTTCTTCGTGCTCGCCACGGGTCAGAACCAGCGGCAGACGAAGGCGATCTGGGACGAGGTGCACGAGCGCCTGAAGCACGACGAGCGCGCTCTGCCGCAGTCGGTGGCCGGCGAGCCGGAGGGCCGCTGGATCGTTGCCGACTACCTCGACGTGGTCCTCCACGTCTTCACGCCGGAGGCGCGCGACTATTATCGGCTCGAAGAGCTCTGGGGAGACGTCCCGAGCGTCGAGCTCGCCTCGGCAACCGCCTAGCTACAATCCGGCCTGCAAGGGGCCGTAGCTCAGCTGGGAGAGCGTCTGGCTGGCAGCCAGAAGGCCACGGGTTCGAGTCCCGTCGGCTCCATC
>JBKPHO010000021.1:0-5090 GCA_046729915.1 Actinomycetota bacterium
GCCGCCGCCACCCGCCGGGTCAGCTCCGTGTCGTCGACGGCGCCGAGCGCGAGGTTGCCGGGGAACGAGCTCCCGGTCGCCGCCTCGAGGCGCGTCACGTCGCCGCCTTCTTCGTCGACGGCGATCAGCAGGTCCGGCCGCTCCGCGCGCAGCGACGCCGTCAGCTCCGCCAGCTGCTCCGGGTCGCGCACGTTTCGCGCGAAGAGGACGACGCCGCCGAGCCCGTCCGCTAGCAGCCGCTTCAGCCAATCCGGCACACCAACACCGTCGAAGCCGGGAAAGACGCAGGCGGCCGCGGCGGGCTCGAGCCCGCCCTCGGTCATCCGCGGACCGCGCCCGCGGTGAGCCCGAACGTGATCTTCCGCTGCACGAGCAGGAAGAAGACGATCACCGGCACCGCGATCAGCGTCGAGCCCGCCATCAGGCCGCCCCAGTCGGTGTTGCGGCCCGTGCCGGTGAAGTAGGACAGCCAGACCGTCACGGTCTGCTTCGACTGGTCGTTGAGAAGCACGCGGGCGAAGATGTACTCGTTCCAGGTCGTGATGAAGGCGAAGATCGAGGTCGCCACCAGGCCGGGCGCGACGAGCGGGAGCAGGATGCGGACGAACGAGCCGACGCGGCTCGAGCCGTCGACCATGGCCGCCTCCTCGAGCTCTTTCGGAATCCCGAGCAGGAAGCCCCGCAGCGTCCAGACCGAGAAGGGCAGCACGAAGGTCAGGTACGTCACGATCACGCCTGAGAGCGCGTTCACCTGGTGGTAGCGCGCGAGCACGACGTACAACGGAATGATCAGGCCCGCCTGCGGGAGCATCTGGATTCCGATGATGAGGACGATGAACAGGCTCCGCCCGGTGAAGCGGAACTTCGCCAGCGCGATCGCGGCCAGGAAGGCGATCACCATCGAGAGCGCGACCGTCACCGAGACGACGATGAGGCTGTTCTTCACGCCGTCCCAGAAGAACGGCCGGTTCATCGCGTGGCGGAAGTGGTCGAGCGTCGGGTGCAGCGGAATCCAGGTCGGCGTAAGCCCGTCGAGCTGCTCTTGCGGCTTGAGCGCGCTCGCGATCATCCAGTAGACCGGGAACGACAGCACCAGGAAGGTCAGGATGCCGATCGCGTCCCAGAGGAAGCGGCTGCGCCGCCGCCGCGCGCTCACGTCGCCTCCTCCCCCATCCGCACCATCTTGCGCACGTAGACGACCGAGAGGAGCGCGACGATCAGCAGCATCAGGATCGAAATGGCGGCGCCCCGGCCGAAGTCCGTCTTCAGGTAGCCCTCCTCGAACAGGTAGATGCCCATCAGCTCGTTCGAGTGGTTGATGCGTGTCTGGTCGATGAGCAGGTACGGCTGGGTGAAGACGCCGAAGTCCCAGATGATCGAGAGGCTGGTCAGGACCAGGAAGATCGGCTTCACGATCGGCACCGTCACGTCCTTGAACACGCGCCACGCACGCGCGCCGTCGATCTCCGCCGCCTCGACGAGCTCGTGCGGCACCTGCGAGAGCCCCGCGTAGACCGTCACGACGACGAACGGGATCGCCCCCCACACGATCAGCGAGGTCGTCAGCGAGAGCTGCGAGAACGGCGTCGCGTACCAGTCGTGCTGGAAGTAATCGCCGACGTGGAGCTTCGTGAGCGTGTAGTTGAGGACGCCGTTCTCGTAGTTCGTCATCCAGAGCCACACCTGCACCGCGACGACCGGTGGCATTGCCCACGCGAGCACGAGTCCGGCGGTCAGCAGCACGCGCACGATCGAGCTCACCTTCGTCAGGAGCAGCGCGAGCAGCGTCCCGATCCCCATCGTCAGGGCGACGTTGGCGACGGTGAAGACGATCGTCCGGACCAGGACGTCCCAGAAGACCGCATCGTGCAGGACGGAGCTGTAGTTCGCCCAGCCGACGCTCGGTCCGTGGTGCGCGATCAGCTCGAACAGGCCGTACTTCTGGAACGAGAGCCGTGCGACGCGGTAGAGCGGATAGCCGAGGATCGCCACGATCACGGCGACGACCGGCAGGATCAGCAGGTATGGCGCCGCGCCGCGGACGACGCGGCTGAGCGTGAACGGGCGCCGCCGCCGAGGCCGAAGGGCCGCCTCGGCGGCGAGCGCCGTTCCGCCGGGGATCTCGCTGCTCGTCAAGCGGGTCCCCGTGTCACCTGTGCCTTACTGGTTGAGCGTGAGCGCGATGTTGTCGTCCGCCCACGCGGTCGCGGAGGCGATGCTCGCCCTCCCGGTGAGGATCCGGGCCAGCATCGTGCGGAGGATGTTGCCGTTCTCGACGTTGACCCAGTTCTTCGCGGTCGGGACGAACCAGCTGCGCTTCGCCGCCCGCTCGTTGACGCTGTTGCCGAGCAGGTTGGTGGCGTTCGGGATGTTGCCCTTCGCCTGCAGGCCGCGCTCGCTGGCCGTGCTGGTGAAGATCCGGATCCAATCGGTCGCCAGTGCCTTGTCGCTCGAGCCCTTCGGCACGGCGAGATCGGAGCCGCCGAGGAAGCCGGGCATGCTCTGGCCCTTCACGTGGCCCGGCATCACGAACTGCTTCGTCTTCTTCGTGTACTTCTTCCCGACGCAGCAGGTGAACCACGCCGGGCCGACGATCGAGGCCGCCTGCCCACGTGCGTAGACGTCGTACGGCTGCGGCCGGTTCTCGGTGCCCGTCTTGCTGGCGCGGGAGGCGGCGTTGAAGAAGCGCTTGTACGCCGCGAGGCCCGCCCGAGCCTTCTTGGTCTCGAGCCGACCGACCCACTTGCCCTTCTTCAGCTTGGCGATCTGGCCGCCGTAGTCGTAGACGAAGCTCATCGCGAAGTACCAGTCGGTTCCCGCGATGTACACCGGAGAGAAGCCCCGCTTGGCGTTCTGCTTCTTGAGCCGCTTCGCAGTTGCCGCGAACTGCGCGAGGGTCGCCGGCACCTTGGCGCGGGCCTTGCGGAACAGGTCGGTCCGGTAGGTGACGACGCGCGAGCCCGCGTAGTAGGGGACGCCGTACGTCTTCCCGTTGTAGACGCCCGACGCGGCGAGGCCCTTGAGCCAGTTCTTCGAGTTCGCGAACGAGCGCTTCTGCGAGGTCAAGTTCGTGAACGCGCCCGCTGCCATGTACTTCGTCATCTCGGTGTTCCCCATCTCGATGACGTCGGGCGTGTTGCCGCCCGCGAGCGTGGCGTCGAACTTGCTCAGGTGGTCACCCCACGTCTGGTACTGCACGTCGACGGTCGCGCCGGGGTGCTTGGCGCGGAACTGCTGACTGGCCGCGGCCACGAGGTCCGGCCAGCCCGTCTGCGCGTCGACCTGCAGCCAGACGGTGATCTTGCTAGCCGCCGCGCGGTTGCTTCCTGACGTGCGCGCGGACGCTGTCGAGGCCACCACAGCGAGCGCGGCCGCGAGAGCGACGGCGGCGATGATGCGTGCCTTCATGAGTATCCCCCAGGCTCTAGCGGACGCTCCGCGCTCGCCCCTTGTCCCTCGGTGGCCCGGTCGTGCGAGTCGCGGCGGCCGCGATTAATTGGTGCATACCACTTGGCCACGGAGCGGAGACTTGCACATTTCTGGTTTGAATGTCAAGACCACTGGCGGTCAGGTCGCGTCAGTGCGCGTTGCGCCCCGGTCCGTGGTCTTGACCTGACCGTCGCCGGCCTGCGGCGGCAGGCCCGAGAGCGCGTGGCGGCGCGGTGACGGCAGCGCGGTGAGGTCGGTGACGAGCCGGTAGCGGTCGCCCCGGTAGATCGAGTGGACGAACTCGACGATCTCGTTCTGCTCGGAGTGCGTCACGCGCTCGAACAGGAACGCCGGCGAGTGGAGGGGAACGCCCAGCGCCTCCGACTCCTCCTCGTTGGTCACGGTCGGCTCGATCGTCTGCGCTCCGCCCGCGATCACGATCCTGTAGCGCTCGCGGAGGAGCTCGTAGAACGACTTCCCGTCGAGGTCGCGCCGGGTTAGGCCCGGGACGAGCGCCTCGCGGACGTGCAGCGTCTCGATCGCCATCGTCTCGCGGTCGGCGAGCCGGAGCCGCTTCGCGACCACGATCGGCTCGGACGGCGAGACGTGCAGGAAGCGCCCGAGCCGCGCACCGGCCGGGACGACCTCGAGCGTGAGCGTCCGGCTGCCGGGCTCCATGCCGCGACGGCGCATGTCCTCGGTGAACGACGTCATCGTCAGCTCCTGGGCGATCTTCGGCTCGCTCACGAACGTGCCCGAGCCGCGCCGGCGGACGACGTAGCCCTCGCGCGCCAGCTCGTCGAGCGCGGCGCGGAGGGTCAGCCGCGAGACGCCGAGCTCCGCGCTCAGCTGGCGCTCCGACGGGATCGCCTCGCCGACGCCGAGCCCCTCGATCAGGTCGAGGACGCGGTCCCTCGTCTCGCGCTGCTTGGTCACGGTGCCGCCGCCAGCTCCTCCGCCGGAGCCGTCGCCGGCTCGGGCTCGGCGACCAGGCTGAGCCCGGTCTGCGCGTCGAAAAAGTGGAGCCGCGCCGGGTTGACCGCCAGCTCGAGCGGCGCGCCGACGCGGGCGCTCGTGGCGGGGTCGACCCGCGCGGCGAACAGCGCCTTGGAATCGGGCAAGAGCGTCGCCTCGTCGTCCTCGCTCTGTTCGAGGATCTCGGCGGTCACCGGCGCGGCCGCAACCGGGAAGAACACGTGCGCGTCGGAGCCGAGCTCCTCGACGACAGCGGGCGTCACCCGGATCGTCGGCGAACCGGGCGCGAGCTCGGCTTCCTCGAACGCCTCGGGCCTGATGCCGACGATCAGCTTCGAGGGCGAGCCCTTCGGCCGGCGGCGCGGGTCGAGCCGCAGCCGGAACTCCCCGAACGCGACCTCGTCGCCCTCGAGCGAGGCCTCGACGAGGTTCATCGGCGGCGTGCCGATGAAGGCGGCGACGAAGACGTTGTCGGGCCGGTCGTAGAGCCGCTGCGGCGTGTCGCACTGGAGCACGCGGCCCTCGTTGAGCACCGCCACGCGCTGGCCCAGCGTCATCGCCTCGGTCTGGTCGTGCGTGACGTAGATCGTGGTGACGCCGAGGCGCGCGTGGAGCTGCGCCAACGAGGCGCGCATGCCGACGCGCAGCTTCTCGTCGAGGTTCGAGAGCGGCTCGTCCATCAGGAA
>JBKPHO010000022.1:0-3546 GCA_046729915.1 Actinomycetota bacterium
GTGCAGGAGGGCGTGGCGTTCTACGGGCGCGCCGGCCAGGCGCTGCTCAAGTCGCTGCAAAGGCTGCACGTCGACCCGCTGGCCGTGTACGGGACGAACTGCCTCAAGTTCGCAGGCGCCGACGAGGAGGAGGCGCGGCCCTGGCTCGCGCGCGAGCTGCACATCGTCCAGCCGAAGCTGGTGGTCGTAATGGGCGAGGCGGCGCTTGCGTTTCTCAACTCGCTCGAGTTCCCGCTCGCGGACGCGGTCGAGTCGAAGCTGGGCGAGTTGCAGCGCTTCACGCCGACGATCCAGGCCCTCTATGTGCCGGACATTGACGAGTCGCTCGACGAGGCGCCGGCGAAGACGCGCTTTTGGAAGGCTTTCAAGGCGCTAGGGCCCTGGTGGGCCGAGCTGCCGCCCTACTGAGCGGGCGGACGGTCGGCTTCGTCGCGCTGGCCGCGCTAGTCGGCGTCTACTACGGCACTCACCAGTGGTGGTTCGAGCTGCCGCTCTGGTGGGACCTGGCGTGGCTGTGCGTGCTGCTAATCCCGGCAGTCTTTGGGTTGGTCTGGTTCGCGCTGCCGTTGTGGCGTGCGCCGGTTCGGCAGCTGCTCGCGCTGGCGGTGTCGTGCGGTGCGGTCGCCGTCGTGCTGCAGGCGACCGGCGCGGGCGTCGTGGCGGGGTTCGCCAAGCTCGCCGCGATGACGTTCGCGGCCTGGTGCTTCCTGCGCTTCTTCGAGGAGCTGAGCTGGGTCGTGCTCGTCGCCGTGATCGTGCCGTTCGTCGACTCGTACTCGGTCTGGCGCGGGCCCACGAACACGATCGTCAACGAGAAGCCCGAGGTGTTCTCGGCCCTGTCGTTCACGTTCCCGGTGCCCGGGGCGCCGGGCGGCGCGATGCTCGGGCTACCGGATCTGCTCTTCTTCGCGCTCTTCCTCGGCGGGGCCGCACGCTGGCGGCTCCGGACCGGCTTGACCTGGGTGTGCCTCGTCGCCGGGCTGGGCGGGACGATGGTGCTCGCTACCGAGCTCGACGTCGGCGGGCTGCCCGCGTTGCCGCTCCTCTCGGTCGGCTTTCTGCTCCCGAACGCCGACCTCCTCTGGCGCGAGGCGCAGCGCGCCAGGAGCCGAGGTCGAAGCGCCAGAGATCGCCGTCCAGCTCCGAAGTGATCCAGCCCGAGCAGCCGGCCCCAGAGGCCTTTCTCGATCCGAAGAGCGTCGCCTACGTCCGCGAGGTAACCGAGCGGCTTCGGACAGCGCTGGGCGACAAGCTCGTCGGCGTCTACCTGCACGGGTCGGCCGTCCTCGGCGATTTCGTCCCCGAACGCAGCGATGTCGACGTCGTCGCGGTCTCGGACGGGCCGCTGACCGACGACGAGAGGGACGCGGTTGGCGAGAAGCTCTCCTCCGAGTCGCTCCCGTGTCCCGCGCGGGAACTGGAGCTCCACGTCGTCGACCGCAGTTCCCTCGAGGGACTCGGCGAGTCGCCGCGGTTCGAGCTGCACATCGCGACCAACCCCGGCCGGGTCGTCTCCGGTCGCGGGCACGGCGGCGATCCCGACCTCGTGATGCATTACGCCGTCGTTCGCCAGTGCGGGGCGACCCTCGCCGGACCGCCCGCGCCCGAGATCTTTCCGACCGTCTCCAGACAGAGACTGGTGCAGGCATTCGCCGGCGAGCTGCGCTGGGCGCTGGAGCACGCATCGCCGGCCTACCAGGTGCTGAACGCGTGCCGCGCGTGGCGATTCCTGGAGGAGAACGTTCTGACGTCGAAGCTCGCCGGAGCGTCGTGGGCGCGCGAACGCGTCGAGGACACAGCGCTGATCGACGTCGCGGTCAGGAACCGGCGCGGCAAGAGCGACACTCAGCCGCCGGCGAGGGACGCAAGCGCGTTCGTCGAGTCAGTCCTGAAGCGTCTCGATCCTGGCTAGGTCGGCCATGCCCTAGGGACAGTCCCTGGGCCATGGCCGACAGAGAGCGTGATCGGACGATGACTGCACGTGTCGCCGGGCCTGCCTCACATCCGAGCCCGATCGAGGGACATGTCCCAGGGACTGTCCCTGGGACATGTCGGATTCAGCCGCCGCGGGTGAGCAGCGCGACCGCCTCGACGTGCGGCGTGTGCGGGAACATGTCGACCGGTCGCACCCGCTCGAGCCGGTACCCCCACTCCCGCGCGAGCTCCTTCACGTTCCCGGCCAGCGTGGTCGGGTTGCACGAGACGTAGACGATCCGTCCGGCCTCGAGCCGCGCGAGGCGCCGAAGCGCCTTTCCCGAGAGCCCGGCACGAGGTGGATCGACGACCGCCACGTCCGGCGGTCCCGCGCGCGCGGCGAGCTCCTCGAGCGACTCGCCGACTTCACCGGCGAAGAAGGCCGCGTTCGCGATCCCGTTCAGCTCCGCGTTCTCGAGGGCGCACGCAACCGACTCCTCCGAGACCTCAACCCCCCACACCGTGAGCGCCCGCGAAGCGATGGTCAGGCCGATCGTGCCGATCCCGCAGTAGAGGTCGTAGACAGTCTCGTTCCCCGTCAGGCCCACGTACTCGCCGGCGAGCGCGTAGAGCCGCTCGGCCATCGCAGTGTTCGTCTGCAGGAAGGCGTTCGGCCGCACCCGAAAGCGCAGCCCGCATAGCTCCTCCTCGATCGCCTCGTCGCCCCAGAGCAGCGTTGTCGGGAGGTTCGTCACCTCGGCCTGCGACTCGTTCACCGACCAGTGGATCGAACGCACCTCCGGAAACCGCCGCAGCACCTCGACGAGCTCGTCGCGGTCGAACCGCTCGCCCGCGGCGGTCACGAGCTGCACGAGCAGCTGCCCCGTATTCCGGCCCTCCCTCAACACGAGGTGGCGCAGGTACCCGGTGTGCTCGGCCTGGTCGTAGGGCTCGAGCCGCTCGGCCCGAGCCCAATCGCGCACCGCATCGCGCACGGCGTTGCCGAGGTCGGTGGTCAGCCAGCAGCGCGTGACCTCCAGCACCTCGTCCCAGCGACCCGCCCTGTGGAAGCCGAGCGCCGGCCCCGACGGCGTCTCCGTGAACGAGTACTCGAGCTTGTTGCGGTAGTGGAAGACCTCCTCGGCCGGCACGATCGGCTCGAGCGGCGGCTCCGCGACCCCGCCGATCCGACGCAGCGCGTCCGCAACCTGCTCCTCCTTCGCGGCCGCCTGGGCGTCGTACGCGAGATCCTGGAAGCGGCAGCCGCCGCACGCGGGGTAGTGCTCGCAGGGCGCGTCGACGCGCTGGGAGCTCGGTTCCAGCACCTCCACCGCCAGCGCCTCAGCGTGGTTTCGCTTCACCTTCGTCACGCGCGCACGAACCCGGTCGCCCGGCAAGCCGCGCCGGACGAAGACGACGAATCCGTTCAGCCGCGCGACGCCGTTCCCGCCGTAGGCGAGCGAGTCGATCGAGAGCTCGAGCTCCTGGTCCCGGGCGACGGGCGCGGCCACGCCGCCCAGACTAGGAGAACGGCGGATGCAGCGGGAGCAGCAGCGGAGGCCGCGGCTTCTGGCGGAAGTCGAAATCGCGCGTCAGGTCGCCGACCTGCGGCAAGGCCTCTCGAACCGAGAT
>JBKPHO010000023.1:0-2119 GCA_046729915.1 Actinomycetota bacterium
CGCGCGCCTCGACGACTTCCGCGGCGCGAGCCGCTTCACGACCTGGGTCTACAAGTTCGCGCTGCTCGAAGCGGCGGTCAAGCTGCGCCGGCGCGCCTGGCAGGGCCGCGAGATCCCGCTCGAGCCGGAGACGTGGAGCTCGTTCTCGAGCACAGGGCTCGAGCCGGACGAGCGGGCCGAGCAGTCCGAGCTGCTCTCGACGCTGCAGCGCGCGATCGAAGAGACCCTGACCGCGCACCAGCGGCGCGTGCTGGTGGCGCTGGCGCTGAACGGGGTCCCGATCGACGTGCTCGCCGAGCGCCTCAACACGAGCCGCGGCGCGCTCTACAAGACACTGCACGACGCGCGACGGAAGCTGCGGAGGCAGCTCGAGAGCTCAGGCCTCGCGCTCGACGCGTGGCTGGGCGAGGAGGCGACATGACCGAGAGGCCCGACGTGAAGCAGGCGCTCGGCCGGCTGCTGGGCCCCGCGGAGCCGGAGATCGGCTGCGACGAGTGCTTCGCCCGCCTGGACGAATACGTCGAGCTCGAGCTTGCGGGCGAGAACGCCGACACGGCCGTGCCGGGCCTGCGCGCACACCTGACCGGCTGCCCCGCCTGCCGCGAGGAGTACGAGAGCCTGCGCGCGCTCGTCGGCGGCGAGCAGTAAGAAACGCCCCGCCGGCGACACGAACGGTATGTGTCGCAGGCGAGCTTCTACGGACTGCCGCTGCTCCGCGCGCGCGAGCGGGTGATGACGCCGCGCCCGGCGACCGAGCGGCTCATCGCGAAGGCGGCCGTGCGCATCGGCGACCGCCCGGCCCGCGTCGCTGACGTCGGCACCGGCTCCGGCGCGATCGCCGTGAGCCTCGCGCTCGCGGCACAGCGGGCGGAGGTCTGGGCGACCGACCTCAGCGCGGCAGCGGTCCTGCTCGCGCGGGCCAACGCCCGCCGCCTCGGCGTCGGCGAGCGCGTGCACGTCGTCAGGGGCGACCTGCTCGAACGCGTCCCAGGCGAGCTCGACCTGATCGCCGCCAACCTGCCGTATCTGCCGTCGGCGGATCGCGAGTGCTATCCCGAGCTCGCCGGGGAGCCGGACGAGGCCGCCTTCGCCGGCGGCGACGGTCTCGATCCGTACCGGCGGCTGCTCGGTGCCGCGGAAGAGCGGTTGGCGCCGGACGGCGCCGTCGTGATCCAGCTGCACCGGCGCGTCATCGTGGCGGAACGCGACGAGGTCGCCGCGCTGCAAGCGACCCTGTCAGCCCTTGGCGGGGAGCGACCGCGCGAACGCCAGGCCGCGCTCGACCCACGTCGAGAGCTCTTCCTCACTCCGCAGGTCGTCTGAGTCCAGCCGCAGCCAGCCGGGCATCTCGCGTCCTCGCATCTCCATCGGCCGCGCCGGCGTCTCGCTCATGAGCGTGTCCGACTCCGCGGGGTCGACGCGAACCAGCAAGCCGCCTTGCCCGCTCGCGGCCACGGCCATGTTGCCGTTCACGAGGAAGGCCAGCCCGCCGAACATCGTCTTCTCGGTCAGCGCGGGCTCAGGTGCGACGAGCTCCCGGATCCGCTCCGCCAGCTGTTCGTCGTAGGCCATCGGACGGTGATGCTACTTCTGGCTCGCCGGCGAGGTGCTCGGTTGTGATCAGCCGCTCGCCGCGCCCGCGGGTGACGAAGCTGATCACCCAGCGGATGAAGACCAGCAGCCGGTTCTGGAAGCCGATCAGGTAGAAGATGTGGACGAGCAGCCAGGTGAGCCAGGCGACGAAGCCGCTGAGCTGCAGGCCCTTGATGTCGGCGACGGCCTTGGCGCGGCCGATCGTCGCGAGGTTGCCCTTGTCTCGGTAGTGGAACGGCTTCGGCTGCCGGCCGTCGAGGCGCTCGCGAATCGCGCGGCCGGCGTAGCGCCCCTGCTGCATCGCCACCGGGGCGAGACCGGGCAGCGGAACCGGCTTCCCAGCGGCGTCGTGCACCTGCACCATGTCGCCGAGCGCGATCACCTCCGAGTGCCCCGGCAGGGTGAGGTCCGGCTCGACGGCAACGCGCCCCGCCTTGTCGACGGCAGCGCCCGCTTCGGCGGCGAGCAGGCCCGCGAGCTCCGAGGCGACGACGCCCGCGGCCCAGACGACGGTCCGTGCCGGTAC
>JBKPHO010000024.1:0-2793 GCA_046729915.1 Actinomycetota bacterium
CGAGCGAGAGCAGCTGCTGCTGAGCGCCGTCGTGCAGGTCGCGCTCGATCCGCCGCCGGGTCGCATCGGTCGTGGCGACGATCCGCGCGCGCGAGGCGTCGAGCTCGGCACGGCTCTCGGCGTTCGCGATCGCGGTGCCCATGAGCTCCGTGAACTTCGCGAGCCGGCCCTCGGTCTCTTGCGGTAGCAGCTCGCTCGAGCCGGCATTCATCACCCCCCACAGCGTTCCCTCAACGACGATCGGCACGCCGACGGTCGAGCGGATGCTCTTCTCGCGGGCGAACTCGCCAGCCTCGCCGGGAACCTCCGTCCGATCGTCGACCCTGACTGCGCGCCTCGTTCTGAGCACCTCGGCGGAGAGACTCGAGCCACCGATCCGCCTGCGCGTGCCCGGGGCCCGACCGAGTTCCGCGCCGGTGGATGCGAGCACGGTCGCCATCCCGTCCGGATCGAATCGAAGCATCGCGGCGATGGGGACGCCGAGCGTTCGCGCGACCTCGTCCCCGACGGCCGCAAAGACCTCGTCCGGCCGCGCGCCCTCGGCCACGAGCGTCGCCACCCGCCGGAGCGCCGCCTGCTCCTCGGCGAGCAGGGTGAGCTCCTTGCGACTTTCGGCATTCGCGATCGCGGTCGCCACGAGGTCGGTGAACTTCGCCAGTCGCCGCTCCGTGTCGGGAGGCAGGGCTGGGTCGCGCGTCCTCACGACCACCAGGGCACCCCAGAGTCGGCCCTCGACGGTGATCGGCGCCCCCACCCGCGAGCGCCAGCCCAGCTCGCGGGCGGCGGCGGCTGAGCCCGGTTCCTCCCCGTAGTCGATCCGCCGGGGCCTGTGTGTCTCGAAGATCAGTCCGGAAACGGTGCCCTCGGGGGCGTAGCGCCTCCCCACATATTCGAAGCCGGTACTCGTCCAGCCCCCGAGCGCCGTGACCATGCCGTCGGTCTCGAAGCGAGAGAGAGCGGCGGCCTCGGCGCCGACGAGCTGAGCGACCTCGGCGCACACCGCTTCGAACAAATCGGCCGGCGCCGCCCCCGCTGCCACCAGCGTCGCCACTCTGCGCAGTGCGGCCTGCTCCTCAGCGAGCCGCGTGAGCTTGTCGTGCGCCTGGCTGTTCGCGATCGCGGTCGCCACGAGCTCGGTGAACTCGGCGAGACGATCCTCCAGATCGGGGGGGAGCGGAGCGTCCGGGGAGGAGCTCGAGATCACCCCCCAAACCCGGCCGTCGACGATGATCGGGGCACCGGCGACCCTGTTGAACCCGGCCTCGCGGGCTGCGCCGGCGAGGGAGCCCGGGAGATCCGTGTAGTCCTCGACCCTCACCGGACGGCCCGTGCGAAGAACCTCGGCGGACATCGACGGGCCGTCGAGCGGCCAGCGCGAGCCCGGGCTGAAGACCTCCGGATGGTCGCCCCAAACCGCGATGACCGTCATGATCGTGCCCTCGTCGTCGTAGCGACAGACCGCAGCATTCGCGAGCTGTAAGACCTGGGCGACCTCCCGGGCGACGGCCGCGAACACCTCGGTCGACGACGCCCCGCGCGCGACGAGGGTCGCTACGCGCCTCAACGCCGCCTGTTCCTTCGCCAGCCGCTCAGGCTCGACACGATCCTTCGCATTGGGCCCCGCGAGCCGGGCGGACGTGCCCATCACGTCAAGGTACCCCATAATCGCCGGTGTGAGCACGAGCCCCACGCGCGTGGTGCTGGCGGACGACGAGGTCCTTCTCCGCGAGGGGTTGGCTGGGCTTCTCGAGAGCTCGGGCTTCGAAGTCGTCGGCCAGACCGGGACCGGGCCCGAGCTGATCGAGCTCGTCCGTGAGGTCGATCCAGAGCTCGCGATCGTTGACATCCGGATGCCGCCCACGTACACGACGGAAGGGCTCGATGCCGCGTCGGCCATTCGCGAGGAGTTCCCGGACACGGCGATCGTCGTGCTGACCGCGCACGTCCAGGTGGAGCGGGCGACCGAGCTCATCTCCGGGGGACACCGCGTCGGCTACTTGCTCAAGACGCGGGTCGCCGACGTCGAGGAGTTCACCGACACGCTGTGGCGCATCGTCAAAGGCGCAGCGGTGGTCGATCCCGCGCTCGTCCAGGAGCTCGTCACCGCCCGTCGCGCCGAGGACCCGCTGGACGTGCTCTCGCCCCGCGAGCGCGAGGTGCTCTCCCTCATGGCCGAGGGTCGCTCCAACGCCGGTATCGCGCATCAGCTCTGGATCACGGAGGGAACCGTCGAGAAGCACGTCCGCAGCATCCTCATGAAGCTGCGCCTGCCGGCAACCGAGGACGACCAGCGGCGTGTCCTTGCGGTGATCACCTACCTCGACGCTCGCTAGGAGGGTTGCGCGGCCCGTCGGCACAGACGGTATTTCGTCAAGCCCTCCTAACACCGTCATCCCCGGCGGCCGTCGATGATTCGGCGAATCGCGCTCGCCGAGAGCTCTGCCTTGGGGAGGAACCCGGCCGCCCGGCTTGCGGTAACGAGGTCCGCGAGGCCGGCCTCGGCGTACATCGAGATCAGGATCACCGGCGCTTCGTGGCTGAGGCCGTCCTCGACCAGGCGCTCCGTGAGCTCCAGGCCGCTCTCGTCGCCGAGGAAGATGTCGACGAGGACGACGTCGGGACGCAGGACCTCGACCTGACGCAGCGCGTCGGCGCTCCGCCAGGCGACCCCTGCGACGTGTAGGCCCTCTCGTTCGAGGAGGACGCGCGCGGCCCTGAGGACGGACCTGTCGTCGTCGACGATCAGGCAGCTGAGCACCCGGTGAGCGTCGCACCAATGGCGCCGGCGCGCAT
>JBKPHO010000025.1:0-2168 GCA_046729915.1 Actinomycetota bacterium
ACGCCGAGCGAGCGGCGCGTTGCCGAGATGGCCAGTGAGGGCCCGACGAACCGCGAGATCGCTCAGGCGCTCTTCGTCACCCAGAGAACGGTCGAGGTCCACCTGACGAGCATCTACCGCAAGCTCGGGATCAACTCGCGCTCGCAGCTCGCGGCCGCGCTCGGCAATGATCAGTGACCGGCGACGCCGGTCGAAGCCGCACTCTCGAGCGCGGCGAGCAGCGTCTCGAGGTCGTACGAGTCGTCGTGCCTGACACCGTTGACGTAGAAGGTCGGGGTGCCGTTCACGCCGCTCCGCACCCCGCTCATGAAGTCCTCGTGGACCCGCTCGGCGTGGGCGTGCTCGGCCAGCTCTCGGCTGAAGCGCTCGACGTCGAGCCCGAGCTGCTCGCCGTAGGCGCGGAGATGGTCGTCGCCTAGACGCTTCTGGTTCTCGTAGAGAACGTCGTGCATCGGCCAGAACCTGCCCTGCGCCGCGGCGCCTTCCGCGGCCTCCGCCGCCTGCTCGGCGTGGGGGTGCGAGGTCATGATCGGGAAGTTGCGAAACACGAAACGGAGCCTCTCCCCCATCTGTGCCTGGATCTGCTTGACGATGGGATACGCGGCGCCGCAGTAGGGACACTCGTAGTCGCCGTACTCGACGAGCGTCACCGCGGCGTCCGCCGGCCCTTCGCTGTGATCGCGCTCGGAGACCGGCATGGTGAGCCGGGCCTCCCACTGGGTCCTGCTCACGATGCGCTCTCGGCCGCCAGGCTCTCGAGGGCGCGGAGGATTCCGTCGGCGCCGGGGTTCACGCCGATGGGAGAGACGTAGCTCCAGCGGACGATCCCGTCGGGGTCGATCACGTACAGGGCTCGCTCGCTCGTGCCCTCGTCGGCCCGATACACACGATACGCCCGCGAGACCTCGCCCTTGGGCTCGAAGTCGGCGAGCAGCGGGAAGTGGAGGTTCCGGTCCTTGGCGAAGGCAAGGTGCGACCAGATCCCGTCCACCGAGATGCCCACGAGCTCCGCGTCGAACCGCTGAAACTCGGGGAGCAGCTCCTGGTACAGGGCCAGCTGGTCGGAGCAGACCGGGCTCCAGTCCTCCGGGTAGAAGGCGAGGATCAGCGGCCGGCCGCGGAAGTCGGCGAGGGACACGGTCTGGTCCGGCGTCGAGGGAAGCTCGAACTCCGGAGCCTCGGTTCCAGGCGGTAGCGGCGCTGCGCCGGCCTCGACGCTCGCGTTTGTCATCTCGAGAAGCCTCCCTCCGCGATGGCCACTCGTGACTGTAGCCCGCACGGCACGCGAGGGAGCCGACCGGATGCGTTACGACTCGGGCTTCGGGCGCTTCGGCGAGTCGATGCAGACCACGCGCGCCGGCTCGTCGCCCAGGACTTCGTAGCCGTGCGCCGTCCCCGCGGGCGTGACGATCACGTCCCCGGGGCCGGCGTCGAGGCTCTGGTCCTCGACAGTCCAGCGCATGTGTCCGGATCGCATCACGATCACGTGGTCTTGCGGCGGGTCGTGCGTGTGCATCTCCTTCACCTGGCCGACGGGATGCGTCACGAGGTGCACCTCGACGTGGTCGAGCCACATGCCTTCGTCCTCGGCCGCCGGCCGCGCAAAACGGCTGTAGTTGCTCTTGTCCGTGATCTTGACCATCACTCCCACCTCCCACGGGACGCAGTTACCAGCAAGGCGTGACGTAGCTTCTACGACCCGACGCGGCTTCATAAGTTGAAGCTACTCTTTATGTCATAGCTACGACAGAAAGGTGATGAACGTCTTGAGCACACTGCTGCTTGTTCCGCTGGACGACGCCGTCGTCTTTCCGAACATGAATGTCACCATCCCCGTCGAAGTCGGCGACGAGGAGCGGGTTTTGCTCGTGCCGCGGCACGAGGGTGAGTACGCGAAGGTCGGCACCGTCGCCGAGGTCGCAGAGCAGGTGCGCCTGCCCGGCGGCGGCACGGCCGTGACGCTCGTCGGCCTGCACCGCGGAATCGCCGGTGCCGCGCATACCGATGCGCAGGGACGCCTCCGCGTCGAGGTGCAAGAGCACCCCGACGAAGAGCCGCCGGGCGTGAAGACGCGCGAGCTCGAGCGCGAGTACCGCGCCGTCGTCGAAGAGATCCTGGAGCTGCGCGGCGACGACGGCCGCATTGCGTCCTTTGTGCGCTCGATTCGT
>JBKPHO010000026.1:0-2439 GCA_046729915.1 Actinomycetota bacterium
CCCGAGCACGCCGGCGCCGCTCCACGTCCCGGCCGCCAGCAGCTCGAGCGCGGCGACCGGGTTCAGCGCCGTCTGCAGCACAACCGCCTGCGAGCCGTACTCGCGCATCGTCCGTTCGTTGTCGGCGACGTGGTAGAGGTAGGTCGAGCGGGGCTGCCCGTCGACGCCGGTGCCCGTGACGAGCGTCCCGGCGCAGGTCTTGCCGTGCATGCGCTCGCCGAGGGTCGCAGGGTCCGGCAACGCGGCGGCCACGACATCGCGGGGCGCCACCTCGACACCGTGCACCGAGACGGGGTCCTTGGAGTCGAGCCCGAGCTTGTGCAGTGTCTTCAGCACCCCAATGAACTCCTCGCCGAGGCCGTACTTGAAGGTGACGCGGTTGCACTCGATCTCGCGCGGCACGAGCACGACCTCCTCGTGTTCGACGTTCACGCACTCGAGCGGGCCGATGCCCTCGGGGAAGTCGAACACCTCCGGCTCCGAGAACGGCTCGGTCGTGTAGAGGCCGCGCCCGCGCTCCCAGACGAGCGGGGGGTTGAGGCACTCCTCGATCGTCGTCCAGATCGAGAAGGTCGGCGCGAAGTCGTAGCCGTCGACGGCGAGGTTCGCGCCGTCGCGCACGGCGACCTCGTCGATCTCGGAGCAGAGGTGGTCGGCGGCATAGCGCGCCAAGACGTCCGAGAGGCCAGGCTCGACGCCGATACCGACGAGCGCGAGCAGCCCCGCGTCGCGCCAGCGCTCGTCCTGCTCGAGCTGGAGCTGGCCGAGCATCACGCCTGGGCCGGAAAGCGACATCGCCATGTCGAGATAGGTGCAGTGCGTCTCGAAGGCCGCCTCGAAGATCGGCAGGTTGAAGCGCGGGTCGGTGGCGTTGAGCACGGCGTCGGCCTCGCGCGCGAGCGCCGCGACCGAGGCCTCGTCGGAGGCGTCGACTTGCGCTGCAGCGAAGCGCGGGTCGTCGAGCCGGTCGACGAGCGCCTCGGGCCGCGCCGGGTCGAGGTCGGCGAACGTGATCCGCTCGAAGAAGTCGCGCCGCCGCGCCACTGCTCCGACCGCGGCGCCGACTCCGCCGGTGCCGACGACGAGGATCTTCACGAGTGCCCCTTCCAGTGATGGCGGTCTGGCTCTCGGTCGCTAGCACCAAGCCAGAGTCCCCACTCGACCGGGGCGCAGGCTGGCAGCCTGCGCAAGGTCGAAGGAGGGCTCTGGCGCCGCGTGATAGTGGGCGAGAGACGGGCGTTCATCGCTGGGAGGGGCACCAGAGCGCCCCGTGGGCCAGCAGCAGCTCGAGCACTTCCTCGTGCGGGAGCCCGCGCACCAGCCGCCCTTCCCGGCCGGTCACGTCCGGAGCCGCCCAGAGAGCGTTCAGCACCGCCTCCTCGGTCGACTCGACGGTTGCCGCGAAGAGCGGGTCGAGCTCGCGCCCCTCGAGCGCCGAGCGGTCGCACGAGGTGGAGAAGGCGAGGAAGATCTCGCCGCTGCCGTGGTGGGCGACCGAGCCCGTGCGCGCGAGCCCCAGCCCGGCGCGGCGGGCGAGCCGCTCCAGCGAAGCCGAGCTCAGCGGTGCGTCGGTGGCGACGACGGCGATGCAACTCCCCGCGGCCTTCGGGCGCTCCTGGCCGGGAAGGAGCCGGCCGACAGGGACGCCCGCGATCGTCAGCTGCCGGGGCGAGCCGAAGTTCGCCAGCACGAGCACCCCGACGGTATGCCCGGCGACCGCGCGGCTGGCGGTGCCGATGCCGCCCTTCCAGCCGAGGCAGCTCATGCCCGTGCCCGCGCCGACCGCCCCTTCGGCGAACGGCCACGCCGCTGCCCCTTCGACGGCGCGCGCCACGTCGTCGCGCTCCACGTGAACCGTCCGCGCGTCGCTCAGGTGGCCGTCGTCGCACTCGCCGACGACCGGGATGACGAACTCCTCGACGCCTACGAGCGGGTTGCCGCGCACCGCGACCTCGATCGCGCCGTCGTACACGCGCCCGACCGCGTGGGTCGAGGTCAGGTAGACGGGCGTCTCGAGGAGGCCCCACTCGCGGATCTCGTGCGACCCGGTCAGCTCGCCGGCGCCATTGAGGACCGCGACTCCGGCCCGGAGCGGTAGAGCGGGAGAGACGATCGCCGTGACGCCCGTGCGGGCGACGCCGCGGCCGGCCGGCGGGTCGGCCTCGTCGCGCCAGATCGTCACGTGGCCCACGCGGACCCCCGCGACGTCGGCGATCGAGTCGCTCGGACCGGGCCCGAGCTCGCCGACGTGCACGCCGAGCTCGCGCGGTCTCGGGCCTCGGGGGTCAGGAGGGCCGTCGGGCACGGGAGGACTGTAGAGTCGCCGGGTGGAGCTCGCCATGCCGGTCGTCTGGAGCGAGCGCTGCCTGCTCCACGAGCCGCTGGCGGAGATCTGGGTCGGGATGCGCACTCCGGCTGCCGACGTCCCAGCCCGCGCGC
>JBKPHO010000027.1:0-6462 GCA_046729915.1 Actinomycetota bacterium
CGCGTCTGTCTCTACACCCGTATCTCCACGGACGAGGAGAACCAGCCGACCTCGCTTCACTCGCAGCTGGAGCGGCTCGAGGCGTTCTGCAAAGCGCAGGAGGGCTGGCGGATCGTCGCGCACCACGAGGACCGGCAGAGCGGCGCCACCCTGAGCCGCCCGGGGCTGGAGCGGGCGGTCGAGCTGGCGCGCGAGCAGCGGATCGACCTGCTACTCGTCTACCGTGTCGACCGCCTCTCGCGCAAGGTGCGCCAGCTCGCCCAGCTCGCCGAAGACCTCGACCGCTGCGAGGTCGTGCTGCGCTCGGCGACGGAACCGTTCGACACCGGCTCGGCGGCCGGGCGGATGATGCTGCAGATGCTCGCCGTGTTCGCTGAGTTCGAGCACGCGACCATCGTCGACCGCGTCACCGCCGGCATTGAGCGCCGCGCGAAGGAAGGCCGCTGGGCGACCGGGCGGCTGCCCTTCGGCTACCGCCGCAACGAGGAGAAGCAGGTCGTCCCCGACGAGCGCGAGGCTGCGGTCGTCCGTCGCATCTTCGAGCTCTACGCCTCCGGTCGGCTCGGCACCGCCGCGATCGCCCGCACGCTCACTGCCGAGCAGGCGCCCTCGCCGCCGCGCGGCTGGCAGCCGGCAGTCGTGCAGTGGCTGCTCGAGAACGACGCCTACCTCGGCAGGGTGCACTTGCGCGGCCAGAGCTTTCCCGGTCTGCATGAGCCGCTCGTCGACGAGCTCACCTTCGCGCGAGCGCAGCGGTTGTTGCACGAGCGCGGCGAGGACTGCGCCAAGCGACGGAGCAACCCGAGCGACTACCTCCTCTCCGGCCTGCTTCGCTGCGGCCGCTGCCGCCGCGCCTACGTCGGAATGAGCGCCAAAGGCAACGGCGGTCACTACCACTACTACGCCTGCTCGGGAAGGCAGAAGCTCGGACGGCGCGGCTGCGATGGCGAGCGCATCCCGCGCGACAAGCTCGAAGAGGCGGTCCTCCACCAGCTCGCCGACCTCTACCGCGATGGCGCGCTCATGCGCCGCGCACTCGCCGAGGCCGAGCGGCAAGGGCAGCAGGACCGGCCAGCGTTGGAAGAGCGGCGGCGCCAGCTCGCGCACGAGATCCGGCGAACCGAACGGGCGCTCGAGCGCTACTACGCCGCGTTCGAAACTGGGGACCTCGAGTCGGCGCGCTTTAACGAGCGCGTGTCCGCCCTCGACGCGCGGCTCGCGGCCCTGAACGAGCAGGACGCCGAGCTCGGCCGAACACTCGCCACACAGGCCCACACAGCGCCGGACGCGGCCGCTCTCGCCGCCGTCGCCGACGAGCTCGAGCGGACGATCGCCGAGGCCGACCCCAAGCAGGCGAAAGCGCTACTGCGGCTGCTGATCAAGGAACTGAAGGTGAACGCCAGGTCGGAAATCCTGGCGACCTACCGCGTCGTCACGGACGCGGTTTGCGCACTACCAAGTTCAGTGGGCGGTACTGGGCTCGAACCAGTGACCCCCAGCTTGTCGAGCTGGTGCTCTCCCAACTGAGCTAACCGCCCTTGGGGCGCCTAGGGTAGCGCAACCGTCGGCAGGGTTGAGGTAAACCCGGAGGCCCGGCCTGCCGACTATCGAGGAATGCGGCTTCCGGAAAGGAACGTATCCTCATGCCGGTGAACGAGCGCTCCCAAGCCGCCTGGGCGCGCAGGCCCGGCATTCGGATCGGCGCCGTCGTCGCGGTCGCCGTCGCGGTTGCGTTCGTGGTGTGGCTGCTCGTTCGCAACGACGACTCGAACAGCTCCTCCAGCAGCCAGAGCCAGACCGTCGAGGCGATCGCGCCGGTCGCCGCCAGCCCGGAGCGGCTGCGCGACCTGTCGTCCGAGGTCGGCCGGCCGATCTACTGGGTGGGCCCTCGCGCGGAGGACACCTACGAGCTCACGCGTACCTCGCAGGACCGGATCTACGTCCGCTACCTGCCAAGCGGGGTGCCGGTCGGGACGAAGGAGGCCTCGTACACGATCGTCGGCACCTACCCGGTCGCCCACGCCTACGGCGTGCTCAAGTCACTGGCGAAGAAGAGCGGGGAGGTCTCGTTCACCGCTCCGCACGGAGGCGTCGCGGTGTACGGCACCTCGCGGCCGACCAACGTCTACCTCGCCTACCCGGGCTCCGACGTGCAGATCGAGGTCTTCGATCCTTCGGCCGAGCGGGCGCGGTCGCTGATCACCTCCGGGCAGGTCACTCCGGTCACTAGCTGACCGCGCTGCTCGTCTCCTGGGTTGCGTTCCCGCTCGTGCTGGCGGGCCTTTCGCTCGGCTGCGGGAGCCTGCTCGAGCTGGCAGCGGGGGCTCGCCTGCCGCGCGCGCTCGTGGTGCCCGCGGGCCTGACCCTCGTGATCGTCGCGGCGGATTTCGCGACGCTCACGGACGCGACCGCCGAGCTCGCCGGCCCGCTCGTGGTCGCTCTCGCCCTCGCCGGACTGCTGCTCTCGCCTCCCTGGCGGGCGCGGCCGGACACGTGGCCGATAGCCGGGGCCGTCGGCGTCTTCGCGGCCTTCGCCGCGCCGATCGTGCTCTCCGGCCGGGCGACCTTCGCCGGGTACATCAAGCTCGACGACACCGCGACCTACCTCGCGATGACGGACCGGGTGATGGAGCACGGCCGCAGCCTCGCCGGGCTCGCGCCCTCGACCTACGAGGCGACGCTGGCGACGACGCTCGCGATCGGCTACCCGACCGGGAGCCTCATGCCGCTGGGACTCGGCCATCAACTCCTCTCGTACGACAGCGCCTGGCTCTACCAGCCGTACCTGGCTTTCCTGGCGGCTCTGCTGGCACTCGCGCTGTACGCCCTGCTGGGGCGCGTGATCGCCTCGCGGCCGCTGCGAGCGGTCGCAGCGTTCGTCGCCGCTCAGCCCGCGATCCTCTACGGCTACGCGCTCTGGGGCGGGATCAAGGAGCTCGCGGGCGCCCTGTTGCTCGCGCTGATCGCCGCGCTGCTGCCGTGGACGCTGGAGCGTGAGCGCGGGCCTCGGGCCGTCCTGCCGTTGGCGATGGCCGCAGCCGCGCTGGTGTGCGTGCTGAGCCTCCCCGGGGCGCTGTGGCTCGTTCCCCCGCTGCTCGTCGGTGCGGTAGTCGTGGCGCGCCGGCCGTCGCGCCTGCTGCTGCTGAGGGCCGGCGCGTTCACCGCGGCGCTGGCGGTCTTCGGGGTGCCCGCGTTCGTCGCGGCCGTGGACTGGCTCCCTCGAATCGGCGCGTTCAACAACGAGACCAACCTCGGCAACCTGATCCACGGGCTGAGCCCGCTCCAGCTCGTCGGAATCTGGCCCGTTGGCGACTTCCGCATCCATCCGCACGACACCGCGCCGACCTACGTCCTGATCGGGCTGGCGATCGCAGCTGGGCTGGTCGGGCTCTGGTGGGCGTGGCGACGCGCGGCCTGGGTGCTGCTCCTCTACGTGGGGACGGCGGTCGTCGGCTGCTTCGTCTACGTGGCGATCAGCTCCCCGTGGGTCGGCGGCAAGACGCTGGCGATGGCGGCTCCGGCGGTGCTGGCGGCGGCGTTCGCGGGGTGCGCGGCATTGCTGGCGCGCGGGCGCGGCGTCGAGGCGGCGGTCGCGGCACTCGCGCTCACCGGCGGCGTGCTCTGGTCGAACGTCCTCCAGTACCACGACGTCTGGCTCGCGCCGCGCGGCCAGCTCCACGAGCTCGAGGCGATCGGCCACCAGTTCGCCGGCGAGGGGCCGACGCTAATGACGACCTACGAGCCCTACGGCGTGCGCCACTTCCTGCGCCGGCTCGACCCCGAGGGCGCCTCGGAGCTGCGGCGGCGCTTCGTCTACCTCACGAACGGAACAGTGCTCGAGAAGGGCGAGTCGGCCGACATCGACCGCTTCCGGCTCGACGGCGTCCTCGTCTACCGGACGCTCGTCCTGCGACGTGGCCCTGCGGCCAGCCGGCCGCCGTCCGTGTACCGCCTGGTCTGGAGCGGGCGCTACTACGAGGTCTGGCGGCGGCCTGAACGCCCGAAGGAGACGATCGTGCGCCACCTCGCGCTCGGCAACGTGAGCCAGGCGGCCGCCGTGCCCAAGTGCAGCGAGGTCGAGCGGTTGCGGGGCTCCTCCCTGGTGACGGCGCAGCGCCCGCAGGCGATCTCGCTCGGAAACCCGCCCTCGAGTGCCTCGACAACGCTGACCGTGTCGGTGCCCACTGACGGCGTCTACACAGCCTGGATCGCCGGTGACTGGTTCGGCCTGGCTTCGGTCTCGATCGACGGGCACACCGCCGGCTCCCTGCGCGAGGAGCTCAATTGGCCGGGCCTTTACACCGACCTCGGCTCGACGCCGCTGGCCGCGGGCCAGCACGAGGTCACGATCCGGTACGAGCGCGGCGGCTGGCGTCCCGGCAGCGGCGGCACCCCATTCGCGTTCGGCCCGGTCGCGTTGAGCCCCGTCGATTCACGCGACGCGGTGATCAGGGTCCCGCCGAGCCGGGCAAGCACGCTGTGCGGCCGGCCTTGGGATTGGATCGAGGCGGTCCGCTAGAAGAGCTCCGGGCACCAGGGCTGGCGCTCGGTGTGGAACAGCTCGTCCGCGCGGGCCACGGCTCCGGGCTTCAGCTCCTCGAGGCGCTCGGCGCGCCGCAGCTGGTCGAACGTGAAGCCGCCGAGAAAGACGGAGCCGAGCTCGTTCACGTCGAGGCGCACGTCGGCCTCCGCCGTCGTCCGCTCGACGGCTCCCTGGGCGACCCGCCAGCGCGCTTGGTTCCACGGGCAGAACTCGTCGCGGACGTCCAGCACGATCGCCTCCTCCCCCAGTTGGCGGGCTGCCAGCGCTGCGCCGACGTCGACCAGCCGCACCCAGAGCGCCTCTCCGACCGAGAAGCGCATCCGGCGCGGCTCGCGCAGCCAGAGGAAGAGAGGATGGTCGAGCGGCAGCCAGAACGCCTGGATCCTGGCGACCCAGTCGATCCCGAGCAGGTAGCGCCAGATCGCGGCGAGGGCGCGCGGAGAGGTCCCGAGCGCCTCGGAGACCTCGAGCGTGGTCGCCGAGACCATGTGATTGGACGCGAAGTTGAGCCGGTAGAGCGCGTAGGCCTCAGGCGCGCCGTCGAGCTCGATCACGACGCGCATCTGCTGGCCGCCCGTCTGCCACTGCGGCCGGTGGAAGCGCCGTACGCGCCACCAGTCCTGCGTGCGCGTGAACATCCCCACGGTCTCGGCCTGAACGCGGTCGTAGATCCCTGGCAGCACGGCGAGCGCCTCCTCCTCGTCGTCGAGGAGCCGGGCCTGGCCGAGCAGCTCGTCCTCGCGCAGCAGGGCGTGCTCCTTCGGCAGCTCGATGTCGCCCGCGAGCGAGGCGAGCCCGTAGCCGAACCGTGGGTAGATCGCCCCCTCCGACGCGAACAGCATCGCGAGCGGCTCGCCGCGCTCGTGCGCGTCGGCGAGCTGGCGGCGCATCAGCTTGGTCAGCACGCCGCGCCGGCGGTGCGTCGGCAACACCCCGACGGCCATCACCCCCGCGGTCGGGACCTTCGCGCCGCCGGGGACGGTTGTCTCGAACAGGTACGCGCCGGCTCCGCCGACGATCTGCCCGTCCTCGAACGCCGCGTGGACGCGCTCCGCGGGCAGGATGGAGCCCAGCCGTTCGACCTCCTCGGCCTCTGCACGGCGGCCGAAGTAGTGCCAGATCGGATCGAGCGCCCTGGCGACCTCGTCGGGGGCGCAGACCCTGACGTCGATCGTCAAATGCGCTCCAGCGGCGCGTAGTCGAGCATCAGGCGCCGCTCGCTGCCGTCCTCAGCGAAGCGCACGGTCACGACACCGCCGCCCTCGATTGCCGTGACGACGCCCTCCCCGAGGGTCTCGTGGCGCACCGAGTCGCCGGTCGAGAGCGCCGGCACGTCGGGGCGTGGCGCGATCCCGGTCGGGGAGCCGTAGCCCGACCACGAGGCCGGCTGCAGCCGGTGCCGCTCCACCCTGTCGTCCGGAAGCTCGTCGAGGAAGCGCGAGGGCAGGTTGTAGGAGCGGCTCCCCCAGAGGGAGCGCGCGCTGGCATGCGTCAGCACGAGCTGCTCCTTCGCGCGGGTCATGCCGACGTACGCGAGACGCCGCTCCTCCTCGAGCCCCTGCTCCTCGATCGAGCGCGCGTGCGGGAAGATCCCCTCTTCCAGCCCGATCATGAAGACGGCGCGGAACTCGAGCCCCTTCGCGTTGTGCAGTGTCATCAGCGTCACGAGGCTCTGCTCCCCACGGATCGCGTCCTGGTCGGAGTAGAGCGAGATCTCCTGCAGGAAGCCGGACAGCGACGGCTCTTCCGCGGTGTGCTGGTATTCCTGCGCGACGCCGACCAGCTCTTGCAGGTTCTCCATCCGACCCTGCGCCTCGATCGTGCGCTCGGCGCGGAGCGCCTCCATGTAGCCGCTGCGCTCGAGCACGCGCTCGACCACCTCGGGCACCTCGAGCTCGAGCGCGCCCGCCTGCAGCGAC
>JBKPHO010000028.1:0-1225 GCA_046729915.1 Actinomycetota bacterium
GGCTCATCAGGTTCTCGAGGTGCTGCGGGCTGAAGTTGGAGACGCCGATCGCACGGGCGCGCCTGTCCGCCAGCATCTGCTCGGCCGCCTTGTACGCGGCGACCGTCCCGTCGAAGTCGCTCGGAACAGGGTGATGCAGCAGGAAGAGGTCGGCGTAGTCGAGGCCGAGCCGCCGCAGGCAGCCGTCGAACCCGCGCAGCGCCGGTCTGTAGCCGTAGTCGCTGATCCAGAGCTTGGTCGACACGAACATCTCCTCCCGGTCGAGGCCCGAGCGGCGAATGCCCTCGCCGACCTCGCGCTCGTTGCCGTAGGCCGCTGCGGTGTCGATCAGCCGGTAGCCGTCCGCGATCGCCGCCTCGACTGCGCCGACCGTCTCCGCGGGCGGGCTCTGAAAGACGCCCAGGCCGAGGGCGGGCAGCTCGACGGCGTTGTTCAGCTCGATCCTCGGGGTTGTCGCTGTCGTCATCTCCGTCCTCCTCAGAGCTCGATCTGGAACTTGAGGACCTCGCGCTCGTTCATCGCGCGATAGCCGTCCGGCACCTCGTCGAGCGACCCGGTGCGATCGAAGACGCGGCCGGGATCGATCCGCCCCTCGAGCACGTCCGGCAGCAGCTCCTCGATGTACGCACGCACCGGTGCCGGACCGCCGGCGATGCTCGCGTTCTTCCAGAACGCGACACCGGTGGCCGTCGTGTCGTGTTCGGGCACGCCGACTCGACCGACGGCACCGCCTGGGCGTGTGATCTGGAGGGCGGTGTCGACGGCCTGTTCGAGGCCGACGCACTCGAGCACCGAGTGCGCGCCGAGACCGCCTGTCAGTTCGCGCACGCGCTCGACGGCCTCCTCGCCACGCTCGCGAACGAGATCGGTGGCCCCGAACTGTTGCCCGAGCGTAATCCGCTCGGGGTTGTTGCCGAGCAGGATGATCCGGTCGGCGCCGCGGCGCTTCGAGGCGATCACGCCGCAGAGACCGACGGCGCCGTCGCCGACGACGGCGACCGTTTTTCCCGGCCCGGCCTTGGCCGCGACGGCGGCGTGGTGGCCGGTGCCCATCACGTCAGTGAGTGCGAGCAGCGACGGCATGAGCGCGTCGTCCTCGCCGACCGGCAGTACGACGAGCGTCCCGTCTGCTTGCGGGACGCGTACCGCCTCGCCCTGCCCGCCATCGACGTCGCCCCAGCCGTAGCGGCCGCCGTGCAGGCACTCACTCTGCAGGCCCTCCTGG
>JBKPHO010000029.1:0-1841 GCA_046729915.1 Actinomycetota bacterium
GTCGGCGGCACGACGTCCGAGAACATCGACTACTTCGACTCGGTCATCGGGCCTGCGCCGTGGGTGATCGCCTTCGTGCTCGGGCTGACGCTCGTCTTCCTGACTGTCGTCTTCCGCTCCTTGGTCGTCGCGGCCACCGCCGTCGTTCTCAACCTGCTCTCGGTCGGAGCTGCCTACGGGCTGCTCGTGCTCGTCTTCCAGGACGGCTTCGCCTCCGGGCTGCTGGGCTTCAACCACGTGGACACGATCGAGGCCTGGGTACCGCTGTTCCTGTTCTCGGTCCTCTTCGGGCTCTCGATGGACTATCAGGTCTTCCTGCTCAGCCGGATCCGGGAGCGCTACGACCAGACCCGCGACACGACGGATGCCGTCACCTTCGGCGTGTCCTCGACGGCGCGGATCATCACCGGCGCCGCGCTGATCATCGTCGCCGTCTTCGCCGGCTTCGCCGCGGGTGAGCTGGTGATGTTCCAGCAGATGGGCTTCGGCGTTGCCGTCGCCTTGCTGATCGACGCGACGATCATCCGCTCAGTGCTGCTGCCTGCGGTGATGCATCTACTCGGACGCTGGAACTGGTACTTGCCGCGCTGGCTGGACTGGCTGCCTCGGCTCCAGGTCGAGGGACCCGCTCTGCGAGCCGCTCATCAATGAGCATGGTACGGCCGCTGGCCCGCGTCGCTTCCGCTGGGGAGCTTCGGCTCCACTGGGTCAGCGCGCTCGACGCCGCCGCGAGCGCGCTCGAGGTCGCCGTTCGTGCTCGGACGCTCGCACCTGCCGCCTACGCCACCGAGTATCGGCTGTTGCGCCGCGAGCGCGCCTGGCTCGAGAGGGCTCTGTGCCGTGGATAGCACGTCGACCAGCCTCCTGTTATGGCTCTCTTTCGTCGAATGAAGAGGCGACGGTTTGCCGCCGGTTACAACCGCGGACCAGAGCCGGTCAATGACGCTCGAAAGCCTAGGGGTAACCCTAGGGAGGCTCCCCAATGCGAGCCGGCCGTGTCTCGGCCAACCTGAGCGGTATGAGCCAGCACGCGCTCGAGATTCGCGAGGCGAGCGCCGAATACTCCAGGTTCAAGGAAGCGGTGCTCGACCTTTCCGAGGCGCCGACCGCGGTGAACGTCGCGAGGTACTTGACGGCCAGTCGCAACCTGGACGCGGGAGCGCCGGCGCAGGACGCGCCGTATGCAGGCACGACCCGCGGCAACGCCCAGGGCGTTCACGACTAGGCGCGAACCGGTGGGGCCTCGTCGTTTTCCAGAGTGGTGACGTCGAGCGGAAGCTTGCAACGGTGCTCTTCGTCGACCTGGTCGGCTCGACAGCGCTTGTTGCGGGGTCGGATCCGGAGGTCGCGCGGCGGCGGGTGAAACAGTTCTTCGAGCTGGCGTCCCGAATCATCGACGCACATGGGGGGACGGTCGAGCGGTTCGCCGGTGACGCGGTGATGGCGGCTTTCGGCGTGCCGCGCGCCCACGAGGACGACGCTGGGAGGGCTCTGCGCGCGGCGATCGAGATCCGCGAAGGCGTCGCCAACGTTGGCCTCGAATGCCGCATCGGGATCGAGGCGGGCGAGATTGTGTCCGACGAGACCGACACGACGTTTGCAACAGGCCAGGCCGTGAACACGGCAGCTCGCCTGCAGCAGCTCGCCGAGGTGAGCGAGATCCTCGTGGGCCCAACGGCCCAGCGCTTGACGGGGAGCGACGCCGAGCTCGAGCCGTATGGGCTTCGCCGTCTCAGGGGTTTTTCGCAGCCCTTCCCCGTCTGGCGCGCGATGTCGGTGGCCGAGCCGGGCAGCCAGGTCTTTGCGGCGCGGTCCTCACCGCTGATCGGCCGGGAGGTCGA
>JBKPHO010000030.1:0-8186 GCA_046729915.1 Actinomycetota bacterium
TGAGCGGCCCCACTCAGGCGCCGCGCGGGTCGTGATCTAGTCAGAGCCCCTACGGATTCGCGCCGCCGCGAACTTGCCAAAGCCCGGCTCTGCGTCCCACGCCTGCGCGGCCCGCTCTATGTCGTATTCGACTCGGCGAAACTCGAAGGCGCCGTCGTCGTGCGGCAGGGCATATGCGGCTCGCACGTCGCCGTCGAGTGGCATGCCCGCGCTGCCCGGATTGACCAACGTCGTCCCCTGCCGTCCCTGGCGCTTGAACTGCAGATGACTGTGGCCGAACACGACGGTCTTCCCGCGCACGCCCTTCAGCATCCGCTCGTCGTCGCCGCCAGGCTTCGGCGGAAAACTCTCAACATTGGAGAGCGGCGACCCGTGCACATAGAGCACACCATCGAGCTCGATCTGCGTCTGCAACGAATAGAGCCAGCCCTCATCGTTGCCGACGCCCGAGTCTGCCTCCTCGAGCTCCTGCGCGACGTCGGGTTGATCGATCGGCGGCTCGCGTAACCAGCGCTCGAGGTTGCCACGGATCCACGTCGTGTTCGGCAGTGCTCGAAGCGTCTCGAGCGTTTCGCGCGGCCACGGTGACCAGGGGGCGAAGTCCCCGCCGAGCAGGTAACTCTCCGCACCCGCCGCATCCGCGTCTTTGAGCACCTCCTCGAGCGCCGGCAGATTGCTGTGAATGTCATAGAGAACGGCACGCACGCCTCGCCTAGGCTGGCACACGTCAAAGCCGCGTGCCTGGTAAAGCCCTGCAACCCGGGGACTCGCGACCGAGATCTCGCTGAAACGACGAGCGGCTCAGACGACCCGATCTCGGCCCTCAAAGGGCACATCAGTCATATGGCCGGCTCGCCGCGGGAAGGCAACGCTCTGTCGTCGTCATCCGTGGCAGATCCGTCACTCGGCGCGCACCCGGATCTCGGCGGACAGCTGCGCCCGCTTCGGCAAGCTCGGCTGGCGTCATCTGATCGCGGAGGTGTTTCGCACGCAGGGCAAGCAACTCGACCAGCGCAGCCGTGGGAAAGTAAGGCTCCATGAGCTCCTGCGCGCCCGGGAGGGTCAGCGCTGCTTGTAGCTCCCCGTCGACTTCGGCGAGCAGGAGCGGACCGCTTGGCAGCGGCCGATCGTAGAGGGCGGCGAGCCGAGCAAGCTCTTCATCGTCCTCGCCTGTTGCGGGCCGCAGCGTGACGCGGGCGCTTGGCCCCGGGGCGCGGGGTGCGTTGGGCCTCTTGCTCGAGCGGTTTCCGAAGAGTCGCGAGAACATCACTCTCCACAGAGATAGCGGCCGCACCTCCACACATGCAAACTTCTATTTACTGTGACAAATATAAAAGAGTCCTTTAGATGGGCCGGTGTCGAGCTGCGCCACCTGGTTGCGCTGCGAGCCGTGGCCGACGAGGGGTCGGTAGCTGCGGCGGCGCGCCGGCTCGGCTACAGCCAGCCCGGCGTGAGCCAGCAGCTGGCAGCGCTCGAGCGCCTCCTCGAGTCGCGGCTTGTCGAGCGGCGG
Organism: Actinomycetota bacterium; assembly: GCA_046729915.1. Lineage (GTDB taxonomy): Bacteria > Actinomycetota > Thermoleophilia > Gaiellales > Gaiellaceae > AC-32. The sequence continues at coordinate 1,511 of JBKPHO010000030.1, forward strand.
CCGGGTACCCGCGAGGCAAGCCTGACGGAGGCTGGGCGGCTCGTGCTGAGGCACGGGGCAGCGCTGCTCGCCCGGGCCCGAGCGGCCGATGCCGATCTGCGGGAGCTCCAGAGCGGCGCCGTCAAGACGTTGCGTTTGGGTGTATTCCCGAGTGTCGGTGCGCGCATTGTCCCACCGCTCCTGCGGCGGCTTGCCGAGCAATGGCCGGAAGTCGACGTTCTGCTGGTCGAGGAAGCGTCTGACCGGCGGCTGCTCGAGCAGGTCGAAGCGGCCGAACTCGATCTCGCCTTTGCGATGCTGCCGCTCGAAGAGGGTCCGTTCACGGCGGTCGAGGTGCTGCGCGATCCCTACGTCGTACTTATTCCCGCGAACTCCCCGTTGGCCGAGCGCACGCGCCCGCTTGGCCCGCGCGAGCTCGGCGAACTGCCGCTGATCGGGTTTCGCCACAGCCAGGCCTATCCGGAGGCCTTTCTCCGCGCCAACGGGATCGCTGCTCGGGTGCGCTTCCGAATCGACGACAACGAGACGCTTGTCGGACTGGTGGCCGCCGGCCTGGGAGCCGCGCTCGTGCCGCGGCTGGCCGTCGATCCAGCGCGCGAGGATGTCGTGCAGCTCGAGATCGCGGCGAAACTGCCGCCACGCCTGATCGCGATCGCCTGGCATCGTGACCGCGAGCGCGCGCAAGCGGCCGCTGCTCTCGTCGAGATCGCCCGCGCGCTGTCCGCTGAGGGCTGACCCCTGTGGGGGAGTCGAGGTGCACAAACCCGAAGAAGGCAGAGCTCTTGATCTCGGTACCCAAAGGGCGGCGCGCACTATGGTGCCTCGACGCTGTTTTTCCTGCTGATGAGCGGCTTTGAGGGCACCATCGAGGGCTCCTAAGCAGCTCCATGGCGCCGATCATGGTGCTCCGGCCGCCGTGGCAGAGGCACTTTGGGATGCTGGTGCACAAGAGAGGTCGACTGGTGGGCGAAGGCCGTGCCCCCGTTGCACCGATCGTGCGTTCCCTTGCACTTCGGGCTGCTCGAGGACGGTCGACGCGAAGGCGTGCTCCGCCTCGGGGCCGCACTCTCGCGGTTCTGGCTGAACAGCGCGCAGTATCGGGACGCGGCCGAGTGGCTCGAGCACGCACCGCTGGACGACACCACTCTGCCGTTGGATGCCCGCGCTTCCGCCCTCGCGGCCGGGGGCGCTACTGCCTTCTATGTACACGACGACGTCGACCGCGTGGAGAGGCTCTGGCGGGAAGGACTGGAGTTGCGCCGCGAGCAGGACGATCCGCGCGAGCTGGCCGCCGCGTTCACCCGGTTGGCGAGCGTCGCCTGGCGCCGCGGCGACATGGACGGTGCGATCGCCTACACAAGCAGGCGCTTCCGTTGTACGAGCAAGCCGGCGATGAGGGCTCACGCCTGAACGAGCTCCACTTTCTGGGCGACGCGTTCCGCGACCATGGGGACTACGACGAGGGTGAGCGCATACTTGAAGAGACGGCGGCGCTCGCGCGAGGCCGCGGCCTCAAGAAGCAGCTGGCAAGCACTCTGCATAGCCTCGGAGATCTCGCCCTGGATATGGGGGATCCCGGCACGGCGCTGGAACGCTTTGCCGAAGCGCTCGCGTGCGTCGTCGCGACTGGAAGCCGGCGCGTGCAGATCTACTGCGTCGCCTGCATCGCGTGCGCGCTGCTCCAGCAGGGCGACGAGCGCGCCGCCGCGCGACTTTGGGGAATCGCGGAGGACCAGGAACGCCGGCACGGCTTCCGGATGCTCCTGAACGAGCGGCACCGCTACGAGCACTTGATCTCGGCCGCCCGCGAGCGCCTCGGCCGCGCGTACGAGGCCGAGCGCCGTGCCGGCCTGGGGCTGACGCTTGAGGAGGCGGTCGCCGAGGCCCGGCTACGCGTGCCGGCGTGATTCGCGCGACCCTGCGGATGTGACCGAGCTGCCGACCGGCATCGTCGCGTTTCTGAGGTCGAGAAGGCACCCCGCGTGGCGCGGCGTCGGAGAATCGGCCCGCAAGCCTCCGCCTCTGCGCGGTTGCTCGTGGCGGCGATTGTCCGGGAGGACGGCCTCAACTACGGACTGCTGCAGGTCCTGCCAGCTTGTGCGGGCTGATCACCGACCGCACGGTCTGGATGACAGTGTCCAATGGAACGCAGCCGCGACACGACCGGGTCGCTTGCGCCCTCGGTCAGCCCACCTCGCTCTCCCGCTGCAGCCCCTCGTCTGCGTATTGGATCAGCAAGTCGCTGACCGAGAGGCCGCGACGCTCGGCCTCTGCGGCGAGCCGTTCGGCTAATTGGGTCGGGAGAACCACGGTCCGACGGACGCAATCGTCGCGTTCCCAGACCTCGTCGGGCGTCTCAGACAAGCTCCCTCCTCTCGGACGCGATCCTGGGGATAGTGGTATCGAGGGGGACGTAGCGGTGGAGGATGCGGTCGCTCAAGAGCCCCAGACAGCTCAGGTTCGGAAAGCCCGGCCCCTGTGCGAGGCCGGCAAGCACTGGCACGTGCAGCGGCGGGCTCAAGCCCTCGATCGAGAGATCGACAGCAATACGCCGCTCAAGCACCTCGCCGGCGAGAGCGCTCTCGAGCTCGCGCCGTGCCCAGTCGCCGAGCAGCCCCTCGAACCAGCGATTGTCGAAGCCGATCGCGACCACAACGAGGTCGTAGGCAACGCGCTCACGCTCTTGTCCGTACTCGATAGTGACGACGACCTGCTGGTCGCCTGCCTCGATCGACGCGGCTCTTCCGGCCAGCGTTCGGAAGCCGCGGGACTGCCTGAGGGTTGCCTCGGCCTGGAGCGAGAAGACGCCCCGGTCGGTGCGCTCAAGGAACTCGCGCCGGTGCGACTCGGCCAGCCGAGGCCACTCTCCCGGGTCGGAGTAGAAACGATTCTCGTCGTAGCTCTCGCCGCGCGAGTAAAGAACCCCGCGACTGGTCAGCACGTCGATAGTCGAGCGCCTGTGCGACTTCTTCAGGAGATCGATGACGACCGAGGCCGCGGTCTCGCCGCTGCCGATCACGCATGCGCTCTGGGCGACCTTCTTGTGGACCATTCGCTCGTGCAGCCAGTAGCTGCGGCCGTCGAGCACCCGAGGGTGGTCGTGCGGCTGGCCTGCGACCTGGATTGAAGGCCCGCTTCCAGTTAAGACGACGCCGTCCGCAGAAAGCGCCTCCCCGGACTCGACCGTCACCGTCCACCCTCTGTTGTCCTCGCCGATGTCCAGCCCGATGACCTCGCCGGCGACGATCTCTGCCTCCGCCCTCTCGGCGACCTCGCGCAGGTAGGCGCTCCACTGGCGGTGCGTCGGGCGCAAGCGGCCGCGGTCGACCCAGTCGGCGTAGGCCCCGTGGTCGGCCAGGTGCCGCTGCCAGCTGAAGGTGGCCATGGCGGCGGTCACCGCGGACGACGCCGCCCCCCAGCTCGCGGCGTAGGGAAACCCCGCATCCTTCTCGGCCGGCGTGCCGAGCGGTAGCAGGCCGCTGGTGTAGCCCTGTCGTCCGCTCCAGTTCCCAGCAACGGCGCTCCGGTCGACTAGGACGATCCGCGGCGGGTTGAGGCCGACGTTCGAAAGCGCGCGTGCCTTGGCAGCGATGGCTATTCCCTTCGGCCCCGCGCCAACGACAACCAAGGTCGGCATCACCCGAGGATAGTCCCGGGCCGAACCCTCGCGCCTAGCAGCTGGGCCATACAGTCGAGCCCGTCATGACTGGTGACCCTCGGCCGCGGCGTCCACGTTCGCGAACCACTTCCTGCTCTGCGAGGTGTGCATCACGTGCCTCCCTCCTGGCTGCGGAAGCCGTATGGGTGGTAGAAGGCCGCGAGAGCAGCGTTCTTTGGCGGCTCGACGACGAAGCTCTCACCGGTCAGCTCGTCGCTGCCCTGCACCGAGATCTCGTCGCCGTCCGGGCGCCAGTAGAGGCCGACCGTGATGCCGGCCGATCGCCGAGACGCGAGCTCGCGCCAGGGCCACTGGGCTGGCGCGAGCCCGTCTCGGGGTTCCGGTTGTCGATGAGAAGACTCATGACTAGAAACGAGCATGCCTGCGGCCGCGTGCGCCCCGCCTCGTGGAAGTCCCCTAACGTTCCCCTAGCCTTTCGGGCCGCGCCCCCAGGCGGTGAAAGCGCTTCCCCGCTTAGACTGTTGTCGAGCCTCCCGCCGATTGTGAAAGGAGGGCGATGGCGCTCGAACTCAAGGTCCTGGACCTGATCGTCATCGAGTCGGACTCGAGCTTCGCCGGCGTCTGGACGTGAGCACGACCCATGAGACGCGCGCCGCTCCACTCCAGAAGGAGACGGCCCGGTGGCAACCGGTCCTGTTCGAGCGGGACGGCGAGCTCGCCGCCGTCGACGCGCTCATCCGCGGCCCCGGAAGGTTCCTAGCGATCGAGGGGGCGCCCGGAATCGGCAAGACGGCTCTGCTCGCCGAGGCGCGGCGCCGCGGGCAGGCGGCGGGGATGCGGCCGTTCGGCGCCCGGGGCTCCGAGCTCGAGCGCACGTTCTCCTTCGGCGTCGTCCGCCAGCTGTTCGAGCCGTACCTCGTCCAGCTGTCCGAAGAGGAGGGAGCACAGGCGCTCGCCGGCGCGGCCGAGCTGGCGACCCCGCTCTTCGAGCCGGCCCGGCTGGCCGGCCAGCCTCCGGACGTCTCCCTGGGGATGCTCCACGGGCTCTACTGGCTCGTCGCCAACGTCGCCGCTAAGCAGTCCGTCTTGCTCGTCATCGACGACCTGCACTGGTGCGACCTCGCCTCGCTGCGCTGGCTGGCGTACCTGCTACCGCGCATGGAGGGCCTCGAGATCGTAGTCGTGGCGGGCGTCAGGCAGAACGAGCCGGGCGAGGATCCGGCGCTACTCGCCCAGATCCTGTCGGATCCACTGGCCACAGTCGTGCGGCCGGCCCCGCTCAGCAGATTCGCGGTCACGGAGCTCGTACGCGAGGCGCTAGCTACGGACGCGGAGGACGCGTTCGGTGCGGCCTGCCACGAGATCACAGGCGGGAACCCCCTGCTCTTGCACGAGCTCCTGAGCGCGGCGGACTCCGAGGATGTTCTCCCGGTCGCGGCCAGCGTCCCCGCACTACGAGAGCTCGCGGCGCGGGCCGGGTGGCGTGCCGTTTCGGTTCGTCTGAGTCGACTCCCTCCTGAGGCGACGAGGCTTGCACAGGCGGTCGCGATCCTCGGCGACGACGTCGATCCGCACCACGCGGCGGAGCTCGCCGAGTTGAGCGGCGAGGAAGCCTCGGCCGCGGCAGTCGACCTCGCGCGCGCCGATGTCCTTCGTGGGCATGCACCGCTCGGATTCGTCCACCCGCTGATGCGGGGAGCCGTCTACGAAACGATGACCGCGCTCGAGCGGTCAGGCGGGCACACCCGAGCGGCGCACCTGCTGCTCGAGTCCGATGCCGATCCCGAGCGTGTCGCGGCACACCTGTTGTTGGTGCCGCCGGTGCCCGATCCGGGGGAGGCGAGCGCGAAGAGCGTCGCGATCCTGCGGGACGCCGCTAGGAGCGCCCGCTGCCGCAGCGCCTCGGAGAGCGCCGTCGCCTATCTGCGCCGTGCTAACGCCGAACCGGTCTCCCGGCCCGGAACGCGCAGAGCTGCTTCTCGAGCTCGGCATGGCCGAGGCGCTCGTCAGCGGAAACGCCGCAGTCGCGCACCTACGCGAGGCCCATGCGCTACTCGACGATCCGATCCGGAGGGCGAAGACCGCGCAGATGCTCGGCCGACAGTTGTTCTTCCTTCGGCCCGACGAGTCAGTAGCCGTCTTCATCCAGGCGCTCGACGAGATCGCCGGTATGGAGCCGGAGCTGGAAGACATCCTCGAGACCGGGCTGATCACCAACGCGATCTTCTGGCCGAAGATCTACGAGGAGGCGCGTGTGCGGCTCGAGCGTATCCGCGTCCAGCCGAGTGACGGAAGCGTCGCCGAGAAGATGCTCCTGGCGCTGCTTGCCTTCCACGACGCGCGCGCCAACATGCCTGCCGCCGAGGCAGTCGCGCTCGCGCGCCGCGCGTTGGCGGACGGCGAGCTCCTTCCGGGGGAGGTGTCGTCCGGGCCGTACATCCTCGCCTCGATTGTCCTGGCGACTGCCGATCACGACGACGCAGTGGCGATGTTCGACGCCGCCGTCGCCGATGCGCACCGCCGGGGCTCGATCATCGCCTTTGCCGCAGCCAAGGCGCATCGCGGGGAGACGTTCCTGTTCCGGGGCGATCTGCACGAGGCCGAGGCGGAAGCGCGCAGCGGATTCGTCTCCTGCGAGACCTGGGGCATGTCCGCGGCCTTCCCTGGGCTGCTCGCCTCGTTCCTCGGCGAGGCTCTGATGGAGCAGGGCCGGCTCGACGAAGCAGCCGCCGTCATGAGCCGTGGCGAAACAGGCGAGACGGAGATGGTGCGCGCAGACGTCTTCCACGACCGCCGCGCCCGCCTACGCCTGCTCACCGGCGACCTGGCCGGCGGGCTGGAGCAGATGCTGGAGGCCGGCCGCCGCTTCGAGGCCGTCGGCGGGCGCAACCCGGCCTTCATGCCCTGGCGCTCCCAAGCCGCGCTCGCCCTGCTGCAGCTCGGCCGCCCCGAGGAGGCGGCGGCGCTTGCCCGCGAGGAGCTGGAGCTGGCCCGGGTCTGGGGGGCGCCGCGGGCGCTGGGGGCGGCGCTGCGGGTCGCGGGGCTGGTCGAGGGCGG
>JBKPHO010000031.1:0-8628 GCA_046729915.1 Actinomycetota bacterium
CCCCCCAAGCGCGGCTCGGCCCAGATCTGGCCGCCCTGGGCTTCGACAAGTCCACGCGCAATCGCGAGCCCGAGGCCGGCTCCGGCAGTGCCCGTCGTCCGCGCGGCGTCGGCGCGCCAGAAACGCTCGAACATTCTCCGTTGGGCCTCCGGCGCGAGTCCCCGGCCGGTGTCCTCGACCGTTACCTGAAATCCGCGCGGATGGGGCTCGACGAGCACAGCGACGGAGCCGTCGGAAGGCGTGTGTCGGAGCGCGTTCGTGACCAGGTTGAGGAGCACTCGTTGGACCTGATCGGGCGCGCACCACGCAATTGCATCGTCGTCAACTCGAGCCTCGAGCGTGACTCGCCGTAACCGGGCCTCCGCCTGGAGCCCGCGGAGGCACGCGTCTATGAGCCCACCGAGCTCCGCGTCGCGCAGCTCGAGCGTCAACGCGCCCGCATCGATTCGCGCGAGCTCGAACAGGTCGTCGACCAGGAGGGCGAGCGTTCGCACCTGCTGTTGGAGTACGGGCAGGTAATCGTCCGGCTGGGCGAGCCCGTCCTCGAGAGCCTCCAGCATCGCCTGCATGGACGCTATCGGGGTACGAAGGTCGTGGCTCGCCCAGGCGACGAGTTCGCGGCGGGCGTCGAAGAGCGCTGCCAAGCGCGACGCCATCTCGTTGAAAGAGGTGGCGAGCTGGGCGAGCTCCGCCGGTCCTTCTGCAGGTGCCGTCGCCGCCAGATCGCCCGAGGCGAGCTCGATCGATGCGGCGCGCAAGCGGTCGATCCGGCGCGCGATCGACCGGGCCAGCAGCAGAGCCGCACCGACTGAGGCGAAGGCGGCCGCCGTCGTCACGGTGAGGATCTTCACGTCGGCGCCCATGTGGAACATGACCCAACCGGACAACAGCACCGCCGCCAGTGGCACGGTTGCGGAAAGGAGAGCGAGCCCGGCGAGCTGGAGCCGAACGGTCGGCAGCAGGTGGAGCAAGAACGTCGCGGCGAGTCCCGCAGCGAGTGCCGCCGAGGCGACGAGGAGCGCAAGAGCGATCATGGCGCGAAGCGGTAGCCGACGCCCCAGATCGTCTCCAGAAACCGAGGCCGCGAGGGATCGGGCTCGATCTTCTCCCGCAGCCGGCGGATGTGCACGGTGACGGTGCCGGTGTCGAGGACCGCCTCGTAGCCCCAGACCCGGTCCATCAGCTGCTGCCGCGAGAAGACGCGGCGCGGGTGGCGCGCGAGGAAGTAGAGGAGGTCGAACTCCTTTGCCGTCAGCCGCACCCGCTCCCCTTCCTTGCACACCTCGCGAGTCGCCGCATCGATCTCCAGCGCATCGAACGAGAGGTGCTCGCTCTTCGCGGCTTGCGGCCCGGAGCGCCGCAGCACCGTCCGTACCCGCGCTGCGAGCTCACGGGGGGAGAAGGGCTTGGTGACGTAGTCGTCGGCTCCGAGCTCGAGACCGACGATCCGGTCTACCTCCTCGCCCCGCGCGGTCAGCATGATCACGGGAAGCTCCGAACGCGAGCGGATCCAGCGGCAGAGTTCCAGCCCATCGGCTCCGGGCAGCATCACGTCGAGGACGACGAGGCCTGGCGGATCGCGCTCGAGCAGCTCGCGTGCCCTGTTGCCGTCGCCCGCCTCGAGCGTGCGGAATCCCTCGCGCTTCAGGTACTTGACGACGACCTCGCGGACGATGGGCTCGTCGTCGACGACCAGAACGGTGGTCACACGAGAATTGTGCTGGATGGTTCCTTACGAAAGGCTGAACAGTCGGTCGCGCATTTCACGATCTCGTAAGGCCCCGGTGATCTCTTCGTAACTCGCGCGACGTTGAATGGACGCGAGGACGCCGATCCTCGCTTCTACAGCCTGCCGCAAGATGCGCCGGGCTGACACCCGACCCTAGGAGGTCGCCGTGCTCTCGAATGTCCTCAAAGGGCTGGCCGCTCGTCTTCTCCCGCTCGGCATGCTCGCTCTCCTCGCTGTGGCCGGTGCCACAAGCTCCTCCGCCGCTGCCGGCGCCGGACAACATGCGGTCGACGCTCAGGCGTCTGCCACCCTGACTGTCCGCAGCAGCCGGTACGGCCGTGTCCTCTTCGACGGGCGCGGTCGCGCCCTCTACGCCTTCACGCGAGACAAGCGGGGCGGGCACAGCCGGTGTTATGGCGCTTGTGCGAAAGCGTGGCCGGTCTACTTCGCGAAAGGACGAGCGACCGCCGGCAAGGGCGTGCGGCAGTCGCTGATCGGGACGACCCGGCGCCGCGACGGGCGGCGGCAGGTCACGTACAACGGGCGGCCGCTCTACTACTACGTCGGCGACAAGAGCCCGGGCCGGATCCTGTGCCAGAACGTCGAAGAGTTCGGCGGTACCTGGCTGGTCATACGGCCGAATGGGCGGCTCGTCCGATAGCCGACTCCTTATCGCGTCCCGGACCAGGCGGTCGGCGGAGAAGGGTCCGCCACACAGGCCCTTCTCCGCCCCTAACGTCCTAACTCAGGTGATCGGACAGCGAAAGTCCGCGTCCGCGGCGCGCGCGACCGTGACATCGCCGGCCGCCTCCGCAGCGATAACGGCCTCGTCCGAGGTCAGCAGGTACGGCGTTACGCCGTCGTTGAATGTGACGAGCCAGACCTGCCAGTCGCCGCCGTGATACGGCCCGTCGCCGGGAGCCACGCCGGCGATGCCGAGCTGGCCGGCGGCGCCGTTCGTGACGTTGTAGAACGGATCGGTGCCGCTTCCGGCCGGGACGTTCGCCGGCACGACCACGGTGCCCACGACGGCGCCGTCGTGGAAGAGGAAGCCTTTGCCCGTCGTGGCCGTGGCTGGCAGGGCCGCGACGAGTGCCGCCACGGCTGCCGCGCTGGCGATCGCGATTTTCAAGTGCATCTCGAGCACACCTCCTTCGTCGGTCCGGACCACGCTAGGGATCGCCAGTTACGCATCTGTTTCGCGTTTCTTAAGACCCGCTTAAACGTCCGACGTTACGGCGCAGGGCCTTCCTCGTCGTCGGCACGGATGCGCGTGATGACCGAGTCGGCGACGGTGGCATCGGGCTCCGGGTTCGCCGGCCCGATCGCGTGCAGGCGCTCGATCGTGGCCCTCAAGGAGCGCAGAACCGCCCGGCAGCGGCGGCACATGAGCAGGTGGCTGACGATCCGTCGGCGGGTTCCGGGCTCCAGCTCCCCGTCGACGTAGTCGGACAACAGCTCGCGTGTCTCCGCGCACGAGGCGACGAAGCGGTTCATCAGCGCCAACTCCATCCCGGTCATCAACAGCTTAGATGCGCCATCGGCACGGTCCGATGTAGCGTCGAGCCGGTGACCGACAAGGAGAGCGACCTGCTCATGCAGGCGCAGGCCGGCGACGTCGCCGCCTTCGAGCGCTTCGTCCGCCTGTTCGAGCGGCGCGTGCGGGGTCTGCTAGGCCGGCTGCTGAGCGACGAGCGGGACGTCGAGGAAGCGGCGCAGGACACCTTCGTCCAGGCGTGGCGGAACCTCTCGCGCTTCCGCGGCAACGCGGCGCCGTTCACGTGGCTGTACCGGATCGCCGTCAACGAGGCCCTTCAGCGCACGCGCCGGAAGCGGCCGGAGACGCGGCCGATCGAGGGGGAGGTGCTCGACGTGCTCGAGCACGAGCGTCGGCCTGCAGGTTCGCCTCCGCGCCCCGTGGATCTCGAGCTCGAGGAGCGCGAGGCGCAGGCGTTCCTCTTGGAACAGGTGCGCCGGCTGCCGTTCGAGCTGCGGGCGCCGATCGTCCTGCGCGACATCGAAGGCTGGTCGAATCAGGAGGCCGCCGACATCCTCGAGCTGTCGCTGGCGGCGACCAAGAGCCGGATCCACCGCGCCCGGATGAAGCTGCGCGAGGAGCTGGAACAGTGGGCGCGGCAGCGGGAGGGATAGGCCGATCCTCGCCAGGCCGAATCGGGACGGTCCGGCGCGCATCTCACGGTTGATGAGGCCTGCGCTTCTCATCCTCCTCTCCGCGGGCTTTCTCGCCGGCTGCGCCTCAGACGCCTCGAGCCCCGTCCCGAAGACCGGAGCAGAGACAGCCCCTGCCGCCTCCCGCTACGACATCGAGGCCCTCTCGGCCGGCTGGAAGACCGACTTCACCAGATACAGGGTCCCCCTGAGCGAGTTCCGGTCGGGCGGTCCCGGCAAGGACGGCATTCCAGCGCTCGACCGGCCGCGCTTCCTCCGCGTCGCCGACACGACGTTCCTGCAGCCGCAGGAGCCCGTCATCGCGCTCACGCTCGCGGGCCGCGCCCGCGCCTACCCGCTCCAGATCCTGGTCTGGCACGAGATCGTGAATGACGTCGTCGGTGGCGTTCCGGTCGCGGTGACGTTCTGCCCGCTCTGCAACACGGCGATCGCCTTCGACCGGCGCGTCGGAGGGCGAACGCTCACGCTCGGCACGACCGGCAACCTGCGCAACTCCGACCTCGTGATGTACGACCGCCAGACGGAGTCGTGGTGGCAGCAGTTCGGCGGCGAGGGCCTCGTCGGTCGCTACGCCGGGGCGCGGCTGCGCGAGCTGCCGGCGCGGATCGTCGCCTGGGGCAGCTTCCGTGTGCAGCATCCCAACGGGCGTGTCCTCTCGCGCGAAACCGGCTACTCCCGACCGTACGGCGAGAACCCCTACGCCGGCTACGACGACGTCTCGAGCCCGGCGTTCTTCCCCACCCACAACGCCGACGACAAACGGCTACCGTCGAAGGAGCGGGTCGTGTTCCTGGAGCGGAACGGCTCGGCCGTCGCGATCCCTTTCTCGACGCTGGCGAAGAAGCGGCGCGTCGAGCTGACGCTCGCGGGCCGTCGCCTCGAGGTGCGCTGGGAGGCCGGCGTCAGCTCCGCCTTGGATAGCGGCGAGATCGCCGCCGGTCGCGACGTCGGCGCAGCGCAGGTCTTGGAGCGCGGCCGGCCGGTGGCATTCAGCGAGCCGTTCTGGTTCGCCGTCGCCGCCTTCCGGCCGAACGTGCAGATCATTCGCTGAGGCTGCATCCGTTCGTTCCGGCGGGCCTGTACCTCCCGTGTGAGGCGCAAGCGCCTCCCGATTCCTGCCGTCACACGTAAAGGAGGGTCTACGTGCGCTTGAAGACTTCCCGCCGCGCCGTCGCCGTGGTAGTGGCCGTTGGGCTGACGACCGTCGCAGTTGCGTTGGCGGCGCCGCAACAGATGGGGTTCCGTAGCGGCGCGAAGGTGCGAGTCCTCGCGCCCACGTCGCAAGCGACCGTTCGTCGAAACGCGGTTGCGACCGCAGTCTCGATCACGAAGTTTCGCCTCAACTGCGCCCTCGCCGGGACGGCCAACCGCAAGGGTGTCGGCCATTACCACATCGAGCTCGACCACTCGCTGATCAACATGTTCTGCGCGAAGCGAACCTCGATCAGCATGCTCAACGTCGCGCGTGGCGAGCACACGCTCATCTTTGTGCCGGCCGCGAACGACCACGCCGAGGACAAGAAGGCGGAGAAGAAGGTCAGCTTCGCCTACAAGCCGACGCGCGCCCTTCCGCGCGCGAAGCCGCTCAGCTTCCCGGGCAAGCCGTCGATCCGGATCGTCTCGCCGCGGAACGGCGCCACCGTCCACGGCGGCTTCGACCTCACCGTTGCCGTGCGGAACTTCCGCCTCTCCTGCGCCCTCTACGGCAAGGCCCCGGTCAAGGGCTACGGACACTGGCATGCGAACGTCGACACGACGAGCAAGGGGATGATGGGCATGGGGACGATGCTCGGCATGAGCTGCGCCAAGAAGGTCCACGTCTCCCTCGCCGGGATCAAGCCCGGCAAGCACCGCTTCTTCGCCATCCTCGAGGACAACCTGCACGCGCCGTCGATCGGCGCCCAGGCCGCGGTCAGGGTCAACGTCCGCTAGATCCCTCCCTCTCCGTGGGTGGCGACCGCGCCTCGGTGCAGCCGCCACCGACGGGGAATCGGGTGGCAAGGACGCGCATCTAACCAACGGGTGTCCGCTGTACCTCCTCGTGTGAGCCTGCAGTCGCTGAGGGCCCGAGCCGAGGCTGGGTCAGCGGTTCCCGATGCTGCGAGCGACGCGGAGCTCCTCCGGGCCGTCGCCGACGGCAGCGACGCTGCCTTCGAGGAGCTCCGGCACCGCTACCGCGGCGCGGTGGAACGCATCTGCCGCTCGATCACCCGCGGAGGCGCCGAGGATTGCGCGCAGGAAGCGTTCGTCCGGATCTGGCAGAAGGCGCGCCTGTTCGACCCTCAGCGCGGCAGCGCGGCGGCCTGGCTGCTGACGCTCACGCGCAACGTCGCCTACAACCTCGGCTCGAGGAAGGAACCTGAGCCACGTGAGCTCGCCCCGGGCGACGCCCAAGTCGACGACACGGTCTTCTCCGTGGACGGCTTCTGGCTCGAAGGCGGCCTGGTACGGCTGGAGCGCCACGAGCGGCAGGTGATCGAGCTCGCCTACTTCGCCGACCTCTCGCAGACCCAGATCGCCGACCGTCTCGGTGTCCCGCTCGGCACGGTCAAGAGTTGGACGCGGCGCGGCCTCAATCGCCTCGCGACGTTGCTCGAAGAGGAGACGGGGCGATGACACACGATGTCGCGTTCGAGCGGTTGCCAGACCTGCTCGTCGACCGGGACGATCCCGATCTGCTTGCGCACGTCGGTGGGTGCCATTGCTGCCAGCGGCAGCTCTTCCTGCTCTCCCGCGTCGACCGTCTGCTCCGTCTGCGGCGACCAGAGGCGCGACCACGGCGACGCTTGCGTGCGCCCCTGGCGGCTGCCTGCGTCCTTGTCGCCGTGATCGCCGTCGCCGTCGCGCTCCCGCAACGGCACGCCGCTTCACCTGCTCGCTTCGCGCTCAAGACCAACGGCGGCGCAATCGTCGCCCGCGCTCAGATTCAGCGTGCCGACGAGGAGAACGAATCGATCGCGCTCGTCGCCAGGGGGCTGCCGACCCGTCCCACCGATATGTACCTCCTCTGGACACGCGGCCCCGATGACGGCGAGCCGGTGATCGTCGGGCGGTTCATGGTCAGCCACACCGGAGAGTGCCGAGCGCGCTTCAACCTGCCCGGCACCCGCCGGCCGGACGGCCTTTGGATCACGCCGTCGACGGAGCCCGCGGCGATTGTTGCCTCAACCTGATCCTCCCTCGGGCCGCCCGTACGGGCGGCGGGCCTTCCTTGCCGTCCTCGCCGGCGGTCTCTCCTCCCTCGCCTGGGGCCCACCTGCGTGGCGCGCTCTCTCCTCGGCGCTGAGCCCGGCGGCGGATCTGCTCCCCGAGGGAGTGAAGGAGATCGTGCCGACGCGGGGCTGGCGGATCTACACCGTCGGATCGAGCATGCCCAGCTTCGACCGGCGCAGCTGGAGGCTGACGATCGACGGTCTCGTCGAACGGCGGCAGGTGCTGAGCTACGAGGACCTGCGCGCGCTGCCGAGCGCCGGACAGGTCTCCGACTTCCACTGCGTCACCGGCTGGACGGTCAAGGACGTTCACTGGCGCGGCGTCCGCTTCGAGCACCTGCTCGCGAGCGCAAAGCCGACCGACAAGGCGCACGCCTTGCGATTCGTCTCCGCCGAGAGGCCGTACGAGGACTCGCTGACCCTCGAGCAGGCGAAACTTGCCGACGCGATGCTCGCGTACGAGATGGACGGGCAGCCGCTGAAGCGGGAGCACGGCGCGCCGGTGCGGGTGGTGATTCCCGAGATGTACGGCTACAAGAATGTCAAGTGGGTCGAGCGAATCGAGGCCGTCGCCAAGCCGGCCGTGGGGTTCTGGGAGAAGCTCGGCTACGACCGCGACGCCTGGGTCGGACACTCCAATGGCCGCGGCTAGGCCCGGCCTCGTCCGCCGCTTCACGCGGACCGAGCGCGCGCTGCACTGGGTGCTCGCGCTCGGCTTCTTCGCCCTGCTCGCCTCGGGGCTCGTCCTCTACTTGCCTCAGCTGAGCATGCTGGTCGCGCGCCGGCCGCTCCTCAAGACGCTCCACCTCTACGCCGGCGTCGCGTGGCTGGTCGCGCTCGCCCTCGTCGTCGCCGTCGGCGACCGCAGGTGCGTGTTGGCCACCCTGCGCGAGCTCGACCGCTTCGACGAAGACGACGGCCGCTGGCTTCTGCACCGCCGCAGCCGTCCGGGCCGGTTCAACGCGGGCCAGAAACTCAACGCAGCCGTGACCGCAGCCTTCGTCGCGCTCTTCGCCGTTTCCAGCTTCCTGCTCTGGTACGGCGAGCGCGATACCCGATTCCGCTTTGCCGGGACGATCCTGCTCCATGACTGGTTGATGTACGTCTCGCTCGTGCTGCTCGCCGGCCACCTCTTCCTCGCCCTCGTCCGCCCGGCGACCCGCCACTCCCTCCGGGGCATCACGACCGGCTACGTGCGTGCCGACTGCGCCCGCCGACGGCACCCGAGATGGATTCCAGAGCTCGAACGATCGGCTAGATCGAGAACCCGGTGAAGCGTGCCAGTCCCGCGGTCAGCCGCACCAGCTCCCCGGTGGCGAGCAAGGCGCCGAAGGCGACGAGCAGCGACCCGGAGGCAAGGCTGACGATGCGCCAGTGACGCGGAAACGCCTGCACGAGGCCGAGGCTGCGCGTGAACAGAAGACGGAAGAGCAAGAACGGGATCCCGAGCCCCAGGGCGTAGACCACAAGCAGCACCGCGCCCTCGGCCGGATGCCC
>JBKPHO010000032.1:0-1579 GCA_046729915.1 Actinomycetota bacterium
GCTCAGCTGCAGGCCGCCGCCACGCGAACGAACGACTTCCGCGAGGGGGTCGACGCCTTCCTCGAGAAGCGCGAGCCACGCTTTGAGGGATCCTGATCGCTCGTTAGGATCGGACCATCGAGACGGCAGCCGCTACCACCATCGCTCAGCATCCGATCCGCCTGATCGTCAACGACGACCTGCAGCGGAACCGCCTCACCGTCTTCTTCCGCCTCATCCTTGCGATCCCGCACTTCCTCTGGCTGACGCTCTGGGGCGTCATCGCCGTCCTCGCGTGGATCGTGAACTGGTTCGCGACGCTCTTCATGGGGCGCTCGCCCGAGGGGCTCCACACCTTCCTCGCGGCGTACCTGCGCTACCTCACGCACGTGCGTGCTTACACGTTGCTCGTCGCTGACCCGTTCCCGCAGTTCACCGGCAAGCTCGGGACGTACCCGATCGACCTCGAGGTCGACGCGCCCGAGCAGCAGAACCGGCTGACGGTCTTCTTCCGGTTCATCCTTGCAATCCCGGCGCTCGTGGTCTCGTACATCCTCTCGCAGCTGAACCAGGTACTGGCGGTCTTCAGCTGGTTCGTCGCGCTCGTCATGGGCCGGGTGCCCGAGGGCCTGCGGAACTTCGCGGCCCTGGCGATTCGGATCGAGTCGCAGACGTACGGCTACGTGATGCTGCTCACCGCGCGCTACCCAAGCTTCAACGTCGGCGTCGAGGCGTAGCGACCACGCTCTCGAATCTCGGTCCTTTCGCAGAGGACAATGTGTAACACATCGGTTACACTTTTCCCGTGACCGAGGGCCACTGCTCGGTGAGGCTCACGCGCCGCTACGCCGACGCTCCGGCGGAGGTGTGGAAGGCGCTCACCGAGCCCCGGTCGCTGGAGCGGTGGCTGCGGCCGGGCTTCGAAGTCCGGCTCGCCGAGGTCGAGCCGGGACGCGTCCTGGAGCTCGACTGGCGGCCGCCGGGAGAGGAGCCGTCGGTTGTCCGGATCGAGCTCGATGTCGACGGCGAGGGCACGGTCCTCGTCCTCGACCACTCACGCATCGAGGCGCGCTACGGCATGGGAGCGATGCAGTTCTGGGGCGGCGCGCTCGGCCGGCTGCAATTGAGGGCGCTCTGGTGAAGGCGCTCGAGGCACTTGCGGACCCGACTCGCCGCACCATCGTCGAGTTGCTGGCGCAGGGAGAACTGAGCGCGGGTGAGATCGCGGCGCAATTCGAGACGAGCCGCCCGGGTGTGTCGCGGCACCTGCGCGTCCTGCGCGAGCAGGGGCTCGTGCACGCCCGCGAGGAGGGTCGCCTCCGCCTCTACTCGCTCGACCCGGGACCGCTCGAGGAGCTCGACGAGTGGCTCGCCCGCTACCGCTCGTTCTGGACGAACCGGCTCGAGGCTCTGGGCGTCGAGCTCCGGAGACGAAGAAAGGAGACAGGCTGATGCAGGTCGTCACTCCGTATCTGCTCTACCAGGACTGCGAGGCCGCGCTGGACTTCCTCTCGCGCGCGTTCGGGTTCCGCGAAGCCCTTCGCTACACCGGCGAGCAGGGCTACGTGAACCACGCCGAGATGCACATCGGCGACGGCGG
>JBKPHO010000033.1:0-1476 GCA_046729915.1 Actinomycetota bacterium
GCCCTTCACGTCCATCAACGTTCCGGCGACAGGCGTCCAGAGCACGGAGCCGATCCCGGCCAGCAGGACGAGCGCCAGCACCGCCTCGCTGCGCGCGCGCGCTGAGGCATCCGAGTCGTCCCGCAGACCTTCCAGCACCTCACGCGGCCGAACCAGCACGAACAGCGCGCGCTGCAGCCAGACCCGCTCGTCGGCGGCAGGCGCCCCGTAGCTTGCGGGAGCTGCCATGCCTTCAGGCTAGTGCTAGTGAGACTTGTTCGGGAAGCTGACCGTGGCGGTTCCGCTGATCGAGCACGGAACGACGAACTTCGTGCCGTTCGCGGAGATGTCTTTGCCCTCCGCGCCCGGGGCGGGCCCGCCGACGCAAGGGCCACTTCGGTCGGGGCGGATCCGGCAACCCTACTTCGGCCGCAAGGGCGAAGCTAGGCCGCTGCGGGCTCGCGAGCCGGGATGATCCGCCGCAGGTACTGGCCCGTCGCGGAACCGTCGACCTCGGCGACGTCCTCCGGCGTTCCGGTCGCGATCACCTCTCCCCCGGCCTCACCGCCCTCCGGCCCGAGGTCGACGATCCAGTCGGCCTGCTTGATCACGTCGAGGTTGTGCTCGATCACCAGCACGGTATTGCCCGCGTCGACGAGCCGCTGGAGCACCTCGAGGAGCTTCTCGATGTCGGCGAAGTGCAGGCCCGTCGTGGGCTCGTCGAGGATGTACAGCGTCCGGCCGGTCGCGATCTTGCCGAGCTCCTTGGCGAGCTTGACCCGCTGCGCCTCGCCGCCTGAAAGCGTGGTCGCCGGCTGGCCGAGCTTGACGTAGTCGAGCCCCACGTCGTGCAGCGTCTGCAGCCGCCGCCGCAGCTTCGGGATCTTGGCGAAGAAGCGCAGCGCCTCCTCGACCGACATCTCGAGGACGTCCGCGATCGACTTTCCCTTGAAGCGCACCTCCAGCGTCTCGCGGTTGTAGCGCTTCCCGCCGCAGGTCTCGCACGGCACGTAGACGTCGGGCAGGAAGTGCATCTCGATCTTGATCGTCCCGTCGCCCTTGCAGGTCTCGCATCGCCCGCCGCGGACGTTGAACGAGAATCGCCCAGGCTTGTAGCCCCGCACCTTCGCCTCGGGCGTGAGCGAGTAGAGCTCTCGGATCGGCGTGAAGATATCCGTGTACGTGGCCGGGTTCGAGCGCGGGGTGCGGCCGATCGGCGACTGGTCGATGTCGATCACCTTGTCGAAGCACTCGATCCCCTCGCAGCCCAGGTGGTCTCCGGGCTTCACGCGCATCCGGTGCAACCGGTTGGCGAGCGCCTTGTAGACGATCTCGTTCACCAGCGTGGACTTGCCGGAGCCCGAGACGCCGGTCACGCAGACGAACTTCGCGACCGGAAACTCGACGTCGATGTCCTTCAGGTTGTGCATCGAGGCGCCGCGGATCCAGAACGAGCCGAGGTCCTCGTCGCGCCGCTCCGGCACCGCGATCTCGCGC
>JBKPHO010000034.1:0-4114 GCA_046729915.1 Actinomycetota bacterium
CGGCTCGAAATCGCGCCATTCGTGGGGATATTGCGCCATCCCAGCCATTGTGCCTGCAGGTAGAGGTCCCGAATCACCCGGTCAGGAGCCTCCGGCGATCCGTTCTTACCCGACTTCGTAGACCTCCTCCTTGCAGAGACACGGCGCGGTCGAAGTGCGAGGTCGTTCGGCATGAGCGTTTGCGGCAGGAGGGCTATGCCGGCGTGGGTGAGCGGGAGCAGAAGGCGTCGGAGAGCACTCCTCGCAGTTCCCGCCGGTCGCCTTCTCGGCGGGCGATCCCGGCGGGCAGACTGTCCGAAGCAGGATCATGTTCGAGCTCGGGAGCAGCCTTCGCGAGGCGCGTGTTCGCCGCGGGATCGAGCTCGCCCAGGTGGCGGCAGAGACGCAAATCCGGACGCGCTACTTGCAGGCCCTCGAGGACGAGCGCTTCGAGCTCCTACCCGGCTCGGTCTACGCCAAGGGTTTCCTTCGCGCCTACGCCGACTACCTCGGCATCGATAGCCAGCTCTTCGTCGACGAGTACAACGCTCGCTTCAGCGCCGACACGACTCCGCCGGTACCTCCCCAGCTCAAACTGCCACCTCGACCTCTTCGGCGCTACGGCATTGCCGCCACAGTCCTCCCTCTCGCGCTCGCCGGCGCGCTGCTTGCCTGGCAGCTGAGCAGGTCATCACCGCGACCCGCCCGCTCGCCCGCAACCTCGGCGGCAGCGGCCGGAGCTCCGGCACCGGCCACCCCGCGCACCGCACAAGCGACCACACGCCGGGCCAGCCGACCGACGAAACCGGCCGCCCCCGCCCTCGTGCTCCGCGCCACCCAAGGGCCTTGCTGGCTCTCGGTCCGCCAGCGGAGCGAGCACGGGAGATACCTCTTCGAGGGGACGCTCGAGCCGGGTGAGTCGCGTCGCTTTGCCGACGGGCAGCTCTGGATCCGCATCGGCGCGCCCTGGAACCTCGAGGCGAGCCGTGCCGGGCGCCGGCTCGTGCTCCCGCAGAGCGTCGCAAACGTGGTCGTGACAGCTAGCGGAATCCGCACGCTGGCGACTGGTAGCGCTGCCGCCCTGGGGCCCTAAAACCTGCCGTCGGTGGGGTGCATCGGCTTATCTGCGACAAACCAACCTGCCAGGCGGTGGCGAACCTTCCCAGCTCACCTGGGAACGCGACCTTGAGGGTCGTCAGGCGCTCTAGCTTGACCAGCTCATCCGGCGCCAAAGCCAAGAGACCGCCCAGAGTGCCGCCGCGGCGTAGCCGAAACCGATCAGCACATCGACCACGTAGTGGTTCCCCGTGTAGACGGCCGCGAACGACTGGACTCCGGCGTAGAGCGCGGCCGGGAGGACGATCCACCAGCGCCAAGGCGTGCGCCAGGCGAGCGTGGTGGCAAAGAGGAAGATCAGGAAGGCGTAGCCGGCATGCAGCGACGGAATCGCCGCGTAGGGATTGCCCTGGATCAGGCCGTGCAGCGACCTTCCGCTGGTGCCGGCAGACGAGGTGGCCGGGTGCTCGCCGCCGATCTTCGTCAGCGAGACCAGCCCGTCCCGGGCCGCAGCCCACGGCGGCGCGGCCGGGTACAACCAGAAGGTCAGCGCGGCTGCGTACGAGAGGGAGAGCATCGTCGCCGCGAACCGGTAGAAGAGCGCGCCCCGCCTCAGCCAGAGGATGAAGGCGAAGGTCGTCGGGACGATCGCGTGAATATGTGCGACGTACAGGAGTAGCGTGTCGTACCATCGCCTGCTCCCCGACCAGAGCCAGTCCTGCAAGCCGACCGTCGGCACTCGTCCGCCGAAGATGAGCTTCTCGAGGTGGAGTTGCGGCAGGTAGTGGGGCTGCGGGTGCAAGAGATGCGCGATTCCCCGAGACTCGGCGTAGGCGAGGACGAGCGCGGCGAAGGGGACGAAGTCCAACAGGTAGCGCCGCCCGCGGCGGAGCGCGAGGGCAGGCACCAGCAGCACGAACAGATAGCGATCGGGCGTAAGCGAGAGCCCGACCAAGAGCACTGCGACCGTGAGCGAGAGAGCCAGAACCAACCCGGCCAGCAGCGCGTCGCGGCGATTCAGCGCCTGCCGCGGTGGGCCCCAGCGCTCGCCGTCGGCGCGGCGGCCCTGCTCGCGTTCGCCGCGCGCATCCCGTTCTGGCGCGCGCCGCTGACCGCGGACGAGGGAGGGTACACCGAGGTTGCTCGACTCTGGGAGCGGGGCGCGCACCTCTACCGCGGCGCCTGGGTCGATCGGCCGCAAGGGCTGATCCTTGTCTTCCGGGCGCTGCTCGCTGCCGGCGGCGGCTCGACGGTATCGATGCGAGTGCTTGCGGCCTTTGTGTCCATCGCTGTCGTGCTCGCCACGATCGCCCTCGCGACGCGGCTCTGCGGGAGCATAGAAGGGGTGGCCACCGGATTGCTCTTGGCGACGTTCGGTGCCTCCCCGTTCATCGAGTCCTTCACGCTCGCCGGCGAGTTGCTCGCGTCCCTGCCGGCGGTGCTTTCGCTGCTTGCGTTCGTCGCCTACCTCCGGGGCCGACAGCTGCCATGGCTGATCCTGGCCGGTCTCCTGACGGGCTGCGCCGTGATGATCAAGCAGTCCGCGTTCGACGCCGGGCTTGCCACCGTCCTCTTCCTCCTCGTCAGCGAGCGCCGACCGGGTGCCCGCCCGGCCACAGTTCTCGTCCTGTCCGCTCTGGTGCCCGTCGCGCTCGGCGCCCTGACGGCCGCCCATTTCGCCGACTGGTGGAACGCCGTCGTTGCCTACCGCGGTCAGGGGGACTCACTGGTCACAGGCTCGCCCGGACACCGACTGCACCTCCTGCTCTCGTCTCTACCGGCGGGGGCGAAGGCGCTCGGGCTGCTCGCTCTCCGGGCGGCGGCCGGCTGGCGCCGCGCGCCGCTGCTGGCGCGGCTCTGGCTTGGAGCTGCGCTGCTCGGCGTCCTCGGCGGCGGCAACTTCCACCCGCACTACTACCTCCAGCTTGCGCCGCCGCTCTCGCTCTTGGCCGGAATCGGGGTCCGGCGGCTCCTTGTCCGCCCCCAGCGCACGCTTGCGGCAGCATGCTGCGCCGCAGCGGCGGCCACGGTCGGGCTGACGGCCCCGCTCTGGTTCGCGAGCGGAGCTGCGCAGGCGCGGATGATCTGGCCGCACGACCCGCACCTCGTCCACGACGGCGAGCTCGCGGCGTACGTCCGCAGGCACACCGAGCCGGGACAGAGAATCCTCGTCATCTGGGCTGCCGCGGATATCTACGAGCTGGCCGACCGCCCGCCGGCGGAGCCGTTCCTCTGGATCCGCAACCTCCAGGCCCTCCCGCAAGCACGAGCCGCCGTGCGGCGGGCGCTCGTCGAGCGGAAGCCGGCGCTCGTGCTCGAGGTTCAGCGGACCGGGGAGATCGATCCCTCAGGCGCGACGTCCCGGATCCTTCGTAAGCACTACCGGCTACTCGCCCGGGTGAACGGGACGCCGATCCTAGGCCCACGAGCCGGACAGCGCCGTTCCGCGGCTCTCCTCGTCGCGCAGTAGCGCGGACTCGGCGAAAGCTGCCCTCTCGGGAGCGGGCTTCATGCCCTGTGGGGTGCCAAAATTAGCGTCCTGCCCCAATCGCTGATTTCTCGAGGCGCACTGAGTTTTGGCACCCCCACAGGGCCCTTTAGCCGAACGGCTCGGGGTTTTCGAGCTGAAGGCTCCATAAAGGGCTCCATACCTGCACCACGTTCGACAATCTGCAAATCGATCCGAAACAAAAAGCCTCCGTCATGCGGGGCTTTTGCAGAGCCCTCTGACGGACTCGAACCGTCGACCCCCTCCTTACCATGGAGGCCGGCGCCTGGGCGATTCATTCATGTCGGCGAGTCAGAAGCCAGGCATTAGGCAGGCCTGACTCGAACTTCGACGGCCAGCGTTTCCAAAAACGTTTCCATGACGCCGTTTTGATGTCACCGGCGACAACTGTTCGCGAGGAAAGTTTCCGATTTGCACGGAGTTCGTAGACGGGAGCGACGGGACTCGAACCCGCGACCTCCGGCGTGACAGGCCGGCGTTCTAACCAGCTGAACTACGCCCCCGGGGCGGCCAGTGTAGCCGAGGAGGGCTTGACGAAACCTAGTCAGATCGAGGTCAGGCCGAGCTGCC
>JBKPHO010000035.1:0-9180 GCA_046729915.1 Actinomycetota bacterium
CGAGACCGACGAAGACCTGCCCTGGCAGCGGGTCGTCCGCGCCGACGGAAGCCTGCCGAAGGGCGCGAAACAGCCACAGCTCCTCCTCCGCGAAGGCGTGCCGATGCGAGCGGGTGGACATGAAGGAAGCGCGCTTCCCGCCGGACCTCTAAGTGCAACACTCGTTCCGACGAGACACCCGGGAGAAGGAGGACGCGATGGCATCCGCCACGCAGGAAGCACATTTGCCCGCAATCGGGCATCACCAGCGCGACGAGGTCGGCCGAGAGCTGCAGGCGACGCTCGTCGAGCTGATCGATCTCTCGCTGATCGGCAAGCAGCTGCACTGGAACATCTTCGGGAGGCCGTTCAAGCCGCTGCACGAGCATCTCGACGAGCTCGTGGACTCGTGGCGCGAGCGCTCGGACACGGTCGCGGAGCGGGCCGTGGCCCTCGGCATCGTGCCCGATGGCCAGGCGGCTGCCATCCACGAAGCGAGCGAGATCGACCCTGTCGACACTGCATTTCTGGACACCGACACCGCGACGCGCGAGCTCGTCGAGCGTCTCGCCGACGTCACGGAGCGGATCCGGGGCCGGATGGACCGCCTCGGCGAGCTCGACCTCGCGTCGCAGGACGTCTTGATCGAGACGATTCGCGAGCTCGAGAAGCAACAGTGGATGATGCGTGCATCGCTGCCGGCCGGAGCCCCCTGATGCCGATCATCTCGCGCGGGTTCCGCGGTCGCCGACTCGACGCGGATCCCACGCGCGTGCCGCCGGGCCAGTACGTGACACCGGAAGTACACCGTTGTGCCACAACGCGAGCGCGCTGCGCGCATCGGCAGCAAGGCGACGACGCGTCCGTCTAGGAGCTGAGTCTCTCGTCACGCCGCGAGCTTCAAGTCGGCCAACCGATAGTCGATCCCACGCCACGCGGCGTACGCGTACGGGTGCTCGTAGGTGTCAAGCGCGTTGGCGCCTGGTTCCACGCTTAGCTCGAACTGGTCGTCGTGGCCCTCGTCGCGGACGAGAACCGCGACGGCGTCTGTGTCCTCTGCCCAGAGGAGCGTCACCTGGACGCCGCCATTTCTGCGCTGGGCGAGCACGACGCGGGCGGGACCGGCGTGGGTGTGATCGTGTGAGCTGTTCATCTCATTCCTCCTGACGTTGTGCACCGAGCTTGCGTCAGAAGGAAGGAGCTCGCATCGAGCGGCGCCCGAGTCGACTCCCTAGTCCTCGGAGCCAAGTCCCTAGCCGCGCTCGTCCGCTAGACCGGCTGTGCTTCTCCGACTTGGCGCGGGAGCACCCGCTGGAGCTCGTTGCGCGAGCTGATCGCGAGCTTCGTGAAGACCTTGTGTAGGTGGTACTCGACGGTCTTTGGGCTGATGAACAGCCGTGCGCCGATCTCTGGATTCGAAAGTCCCTCCCGCGCGAGGCCTGCGACATGTGTCTCCTGCGGCGTGAGTTCGCTCCGCGTAGCAGCCGTGCGTCGGCGTGCTCGTTCTCCGGTCGCCAGGAGCTCGGCGGCGGCACGATCCACGAAAATCCTCGCCCCGATCTCGGTGAACGTCGCATGGGCCGCACGCAGGTGTTCGCGGGCTTCCACCCTCCGTCCTTGGCGTCGGAGCCATTCACCGTAGAGGAGCTCCGTGCGCGCGAGGTCGGTTCGGATCGACGTCCGCCCGAGGTGTTCGATCGCCGTCCGGTACAGGGACTCGGCGCGTGCGTCGTCGGCGAGCAATGCACTTGCGCGGGCTTCGACCCCAAGTCCCCAGTCCGTGGCCCCGGCCTGGGTCCCCGCGCGGAGTCTCTCGAGCGCCGCCTCTGCACCTTCCCGATCGCCCGTCCGTGCCGCTGCCTCGATCAGTTCCGGCTGGGCGAAGTTGTAACCACCCTGCGCGTGATGTTGGTTCGACCGCTCGGCGGCGGCGAGAGCGAGGTCCGATCGACGGGTCCCGTTGTAGAGAAGGGCGGCGGCGAACTCGCCGTAGGCGATCGAGCTCTCCTCACCACGCGCCTTGGCGTCTTCCAACGCAGCGCGAATCCGATCGAGAGCCTGCGGCGGGGGTTCTTTCCACGCCGCGAGGAGAAGCGCGACATCGCTTCCCGCGATGATCCCGGTCGCCTGCGCCAGCGCGTCCTCCTCCGCGAGAAGAGACTCGGCGGCAGAGAACGCGCCTTTGTATATGTGGATCGCTGCGTAGAACTCGAGCGCGACGGGCAAGGCGGTGAGCGCCCCCGTAGTGCGAGTCAGCCGGACGAAGCGAGCGGAGAGCGCGTACGAGCTCTCCTCGTCCCACAAGGAGAAAGCGACAACGCAAGCGAACGGAGAGCCCGCCAACTCATCCTCCCTTGCCATCTGCTCCGTTCGAAACGCTTCCAGCGCGTGCTTCAGGACGCTGAGTCCTGCGGCATTGCCGTTGGTCACCCGTACTGCGTGGCCTGTGATGACGAGCTCTGCTGCCGTCGGAGGTTCGGAGCGAGGCAACGCGCTAAAGGCCTCAGCTGCCTCCACAACCGCATCGCGGTTCCCGGTCGAGAGCGCCGCCGCAAGTGCCTCGCGGTACGTGGCAACTGCGAGCTCGCGGTCGAGAGGTTCGAGACGTCGCGCGGCGCGGAGCAGGAGTGGCGGCGCATCGCCACTGCGCCGTTGGAAGAAGGCAAGCCGAGCGCGCAGGCGTTCCGTCCGGGCGCGCTGGAGCTCGTCGACCTGACCTGTCCCGGCAAGCGCCAGAAGCTCGAGCGCATCATGCGGCGCGCCGGCTGCAAGCTTGGCCTCGGCCGCCGCGAGCGCGCGAT
Source organism: Actinomycetota bacterium (assembly GCA_046729915.1). Taxonomy (GTDB): domain Bacteria; phylum Actinomycetota; class Thermoleophilia; order Gaiellales; family Gaiellaceae; genus AC-32. The sequence goes on from JBKPHO010000035.1 coordinate 2,781, forward strand.
CTGTCCGGAGATCGGGCGCCGGTGTCAGACGTGCCGCTTGGTCGAGGAACGCGGCGCCTGCGGCGAATCCACCACGGCCCTGGGCACGCTTGGCCGTACGTGCGAGCTCGGCCGCGACCTCCTCATCCGGTTCGAGTGCCGCCTGCCCGCGGTGCCACGCCTCGCGGTCGGGATCGATTTCCGCGTCCGTCGCGTCCGCGAGCGCCCGATGGACGGCTCGCCGCTCGTCGCTCGTCGCCGACCAATAGCTTGCCGAGCGCACAAGGGGGTGCCGGAACCGGACGAGCGCGCCGAGTTCGAGCAAGCCCTCCTCCACGGCAGCTTCTGCCGCGTCCCACGAGATGCCGAGCCGCTGCGCCGCCCCTTGGACGAGCGCCGAATCGCCAACAGGCTCGGCCGCCGCCACGAGCATCAGTCGTCGCGTCTGCGGCGGTAGCGCTTCAATGCGCCTCCGGTAGCTCTGCTCGATGGGGCCGGCCAAGGAACCGGACTCGGGAAGACCGAATCCGCCCGCCAGTTGCGCTGCCGTCAGGCTGCGCGGCAGCTCCAGCAGCGCGAGCGGGTTGCCGCGCGTCTCGGCGACGATTCGCTCGCGTACAGACTCGTCCATCGGCCCGGTAATGACGGACGCCAAGAGCGCCTGCGCATCGTCGCGGTAGAGGCCGGACACGGCGAGATCGCGCAGCCCGCCGAGCCCGTGCTCCTCGCCGGTCTCACGTGCGGCGAAGAGCAGCCCGACGGGCTCGGCTACCAACCGACGCGCGGCGAAGGTGAGCGCCTGGACCGACGGCCGATCGATCCATTGCGTGTCGTCGACGAGGCAGAGGAGCGGCCGTTCGTCCGCCACGGCGGACAGAAGCGTCAGGGTGGCGAGGCCCACGAGGAACCGGTCAGGCGGGCTCCCGCCGCTCAGGCCAAAAGCGGTCTCAACGGCGGTGCGTTGCGGGCCCGGCAGCCGTTCGAGGCGGTCGAGCATCTGCGTACTGAGCTGGTGGAGCCCCGCGAACGCCAGGCCCATCTCCCATTCGACACCTGACGCACGCTCGACGCGAAAGTTCCTTGCCTTCTCGGCAGCGTACTCGAGCAGGGCCGTCTTCCCGATTCCTGCCTCGCCGTGGATCACGAGCGCCCGACCCTCGCCCGCGCTGACGGCGTCGATCAGCTGATCGAGCACGTCGCACTCGCTGCGGCGCCCAATCAACATCTAGACCGGCTGCGCCTCTCGAGCTTCGCTCGGGAGTACGCGCTGGAGCTCATTACGCGAACTGATCTCGAGCTTCGTGAACACCTTGTGCAAGTGGTACTCGACAGTCCGCGGGCTGATGAACAGCTGCGCGCCAATCTCGGGGTTCGAGTTGCCTTCGCGCGCAAGCTCGGCGATCTGGGTCTCCTGTGCGGTGAGCTGACCGCGGGTGTCTGCGGTGCGTTTGCGCGCCTTCTCGCCGGTAGCCAGAAGTTCACGGGCGGCGCGCTCCGCGAATGCCTCGGCGCCCATCGTCGAGAACACCTCGTACGCCGTGCGAAGCGTCTCGCGGGCGTCGATCCGCCGGTTCTCGCGGCGCAGCCACTCGCCGTACAGGAGGTGGGCGCGGGCGAGATGCACCTTGATGCGGCAGCGGCCGAGCCGCTCGCTCGCCTCCAGGTAGAGGTCTTCGGCGCCCTGGCCCTCGTCCAGCAGCGCGCGCGAGCGGGCCTCGATGCCGAGCGCCCAGTCGGTGCCGCTCAGATCGGTTCGCTCGGCGAGGCGCTCCAGCGCGTCGGCTGCGAGTTCCGGTTCGCGGCTTCGCACGGCCGCCTCGACGAGCTCGATCAACGCCCAGCCGTAGAGACCGAGGTCGTCTTGCTCGGAGGCGCACTGGGCGGCAGCGAGCGCCTCGCGGTAGCGGCCGAGACCGTTGTAGAGCACCGCGGTTGCGTACTCGGCCAGGGTGATCGCCCTTCCCTCACCGCGTTCGGCTGCGTCTTCGCGGCTGGCCTCGATCAGCTCCAGTGCCTGGGCCTCCTGGCCGCGCCAGGCGGCGAGCACGAGCGAGGTGTATCCGAGGTGCGCGTTGCCGGTTGCCTCCGTGATCGCGTCTGCCTCCTCGATCAGGCCCGCGGCCGCCGCGAACTCTCCAGCATGCACATGCACGCCTGCGCGATACGTGGCAGCGAGGGGGAGCACGTTGAGCGCGCCTGCGTCGCGGGCAAGCTGCAGCTGGCGGGTCGCGAGCTCGTGCCACCCCTCGTCCTCCCAGAGGTCGGGCGCGATGCGGCATGCCAGCCAGAGCCAGCGGGTGTCGTCCTCGATGTGGCCTTCGTGTTGAGACACCGCGTCGAGCGCTTGCCTCAGTGGCGGCACGCCTGCCGCGTAGCCGTCGGTGAAGCGACTCGTCAGACCGTCCAGGAGGAGGTCGATCGCTCGTGCAGGCCGCGGAGCCGGAGGCGCGGCTCGGGCCGCCTGAGCCACTTCTAATACTCCGTGGACACCGAGACGGCCGGCGAAGATCGCGGCTGCGAGCGCTTCGAGGTAAGTCTCGCGCGCGAGCTCTGCGTTCAACGGTTCGAGGCGTTTCGCTGCAGCGAGCAAGAGCGGAGGAGCGTCGCTCCCACGTCTCAGGGCGAAGGCGAGTTGCGCGCGTAGCCGCTCGAGGCGGGCATGCTGCAGCTCGTCGAGCGGCCCGGCTTCGGCGGCCGTCAGCAGGTTCAGAGCCGCTTCGGGAGCACCGGCCTCGTGGTTGGCCTGCGCGGCGGTCAGCTCACGCTGGACGCGGTGCGCAGGATCGGGAGTCAGCTCGGCGGATCGCTCGAGAAACGCGGCTGCGGCGGCGAGACCGCCGCGTTCTCGGGCGCGGGCGGCTGAGCGCTCGAGCTCAGAAGCGACCTCTTCGTCCGGTGCGAGCGCGGCCTGGGCGTGGTGCCACGCGCGACGATCGGGATCGATCTCGGGATCGGTCGCTGCCGCCAGAGCCTGATGTGCACTCCGCCGCTCTTCGGGTGACGCCGCGCGGTAGATCGCCGAGCGCAGGAGGGGGTGGCGAAAGGTCACCAGGGCGCCGAGGGTCAGCAGTCCCGCCGCTTCCGCAGGGGCCGCTGCCTCCGGGCCGAGCTCGAGGCGCTCGGCTGCGCGCCACAACAGCGCCGGATCGCCGATCGGCTCGGCCGCCGCGACGAGCAGCAGGCGCTGGCTTTCGGCGGGTAGGCGTTCGACCCTCTCCCGGAAGTTCTCCTCGATTCGGCTCGGCAACGGAAGCGCAGCCGTCACGGTGAAGCCGCCTGCCAGTTCTGCCGGCGACGACCCGTGCGGCAGCTCGAGCAGCGCGAGCGGGTTCCCGGCTGTCTCGGCCACGATTCGCTCGGCAACGCGCTCGTCGAGCGGCCCGCTCACCACCGAGCCGAGCAGCTCACGCGCGTGGACGTCCGAAAGTCCTTGGAGCCGCAACTCCGGCAACCCGGCCAATGCGTCGAGCTCGCCCGGCTCACGCTCGGCGAAGACGAGGGCGATCGACTCCGCCTTGAGGCGCCTGGCCACGAAGGCGAGCACTTGTGCCGACGACTGGTCAAGCCACTGCGCGTCGTCGATCAAGCCGAGAAGCGGCTCCTGCTCGGCCGCGTCGGAAAGAAGATTCAGGAACGCGAGCCCAACGAGAAAGCGATCGGGCCGAGTGCCCGAGGTCAAGCCGAACGCTGTACCGAGCGCATCACGCTGAGGAGGCGGCAGCCGGTCGAGACGATCGAGCAGCGTCGCACACAACTGGTGGAGACCGGCGAACGGAAGCTCCATTTCCGACTCGACCCCGGCAGCCTGTGTAACCCGGAACTCCGACGCAGCCTCGACCGCGTATTCGAGCAGCGCGGACTTGCCGACCCCCGCCTCGCCGCGTACGACGAGCACGCCGCTGTGCCCGTCCCGTGCTGCCTCGAGCAGCCGATCAAGGGCCGCGCACTCGGTGCGGCGGCCTTGCAGCACGGATCAATCCCGCGCGAGTTTCGAGCCAGCCACGACCCGACCAAGCATAGACCCCCTGCTTTTAGCGGGACCGTTGGACCAGGGAGTACGACTAGGGATCTCGCCCGTGACTCCTAGAGGCGAACGGCGCCGTGCGGCCGCATGCTCGCTGTGTGACCAAGTTCACGCATCCAACGAAGGGAGCGAGCATGACACGCAGGTCCATCACCACTCTCGCCGGCGCGACCGCACTGGTCGTCGGCGTCCTGGCCGCCACCGGCTGTGGCGGCAGCGGCGGCAGCAACGCGAAGTCCCCGGCTCCGCCGAAGAACGCGAGCGGACAGTCGACCACGGTCGGCGTCGCGAATGAAAACGTCGGCAAGATCCTTGTCGACTCCCAAGGCCGCACGCTCTACCTGTTCGAGCGGGACTCGGGCACCAAGAGCGCGTGCACCGGCGCCTGCGCCGTCGAGTGGCCGCCCCTGCGGGCGACCGGCAAGCCGACGGTCGGCGGTGGGGCCAACGCTTCAATCGTCGCGACAAGCAAGCGCTCGGACGGGAAGCCACAGGTCACCTACAACGGGCACCCGCTCTACCTGTTCTCCGCCGACCAGAAGGCGGGCGACACAAACGGACAGGGCGTGAACGCCTTCGGCGGCCTTTGGTACGTGTTGTCGTCGTCGGGCGATGAGATCACCACGTCCACCGGCTCCGGCGGCGGGTTTGGCTACTAGGCCGAGGCACGGGATGAGGCGGGAGCAGAGCACTCATCGTGGCCAGCGTTAGCTTCGATAGCGCGCCAAGGTCGACCCAGACGGCACCCGCGCCGTCTGGGTGCTGGACCTTTCAGACGCCGCGGCTGGTTCTAAGAGGCCGACCTCATCGTCTCAGGGCGGCCGCCGTTCTCTAGACGGGTGGCCAGCGGGCGGCCGCCTGAGTGCAGTACGTGCTCGATCACCAATCGACCGATTAGTGCAAAGAACTTGATGCCTGCGGATCAGGTTCGTATGGCCTCATGCGTAACCTAGCCCGGCGCTTTCTCCGTATTGTCAGCGTTGTCGGGTACCGAGATCATCTGGGCGCCGGTTTGGTCACAGAGCCTCGCGCGCGCGAAACAGCGCATGACGCGCGGCCCGCGCGGCAATCGAGCCGGAACGTCTGAGATGCTTGGCCGAAATGCCATCTACGGACAGCTCGACTGCCCGGACAGCTCGACTGCCCGGCTCTCCTCGCCGATTCGTGGCGAAGCTAACGATCGCCATCCCGCACGCTTACATCCCGTCTGTTCACTATTGAGGCAACGTATGATCCCGCGTGCATCCCGCAAGAGGTCGCCGGACGCTCCCGCCGGCACCCGCGAATCCCGGCAACACGAGGTCTAGAAACTCCTGCTCGCAGAGGAAATCCCCGCCTATCCCCGCCAACCCCGGAAACAGCAAGACCGGCCTGTCACGCCGGAGGTCGCGGGTTCGAGTCCCTCGCTCCCGTAGAAAACATCCTGCAAATCGGGATCTTTTTTTTGTCTGTCTTGGCGCAGACGACCGCCGGGTTCCCGCCGGCCTCCCGCACTGATTCCGCACGGGAGATCAGCTGCGAGCCGCACGCCAAAAGTGCTGCAAACGGGCACTTCTGTCGCCGGTTTGGGCGCCAGGGAGCCACTGTCTCCTCGGTCATCCCGCACAGATCCCGCTCGCGCATAGCGGCTTGGCTAGTGAACCCGTCGGTAGGTGAGGTCGAGGTCGTGGTAGCGCGAGCCGTGTATGGAGCTTCCCAGCGACCGGGGGTGAAGTCCGGCGAGTCCTTAGTCCGCCTGTGAGCTGCTCTTGACCTGCGAGGGCAGCACGCCCCCCGGCATCACCACGATCCTGACGATTCGTTCGTCGTCGAGCGTCAAGCGCAGTGCAAAGTCACGCTCGTACGCCACCTCGCCCGTTTCACGCCAGCGAGCGATCTCGTGCGTCCGGGCGATGACGTCGCCCTCAATATTCTCGAACTCAGGGTCCGCCTGTTCCATGGCGAATTGCTCGTCTCCGCTCGCCTTCTGAAGCACTTGCCGGCACGCTGCGATGCCACGAAGGGTGCCGCGCGGCGTCACGGTTTCGACATCGGGATCGAGTAACTCCTCCGCCGCTTCGAAATCATGCGCCGCGACAGCCTCGACGAACTGACGCGCGTGGGCGAACTTCACCGGCGCAAGCTAACCCCGGCCAACGCGATCTTCAAGCTCGCGGGATTAGAGCGGGAACGCTTGCGGCCCGTCACGCCGTGGGGCGCAAACGCCTCCATCTTCCATTCACGGACAAAATGCCGGCGTTGGGCGACTGCTCGGTGCCGCCGCTCAGCCGGCGCGGTAGCGCGCGAGCGCCTGGCTCTCGCCGACCGAGCCCGCCGCGAGGATCCGCCCGTTCCGTTGCGCGGCCAGCCCGCCCACCCAGTCGGCGCCCGTGCTGAAGTCGCTCACCACGAGACCGC
>JBKPHO010000036.1:0-2906 GCA_046729915.1 Actinomycetota bacterium
AGGTACTCCTCGACCAGCTCCTTCAGCGTCAGCGTGCTGCCGACGCCTTTCTGTCGACGGAGATGTGCGAGCGCCCGTTCGGGTGCTTCCGGCGCGTCACGCTCGGAGGAGAAGCCTCCCCGCTGTAACCGTCTCGGACCCGGACCGCCGGTCCGGTACCGGTATGCCCACACCGGTCTGCCGTCGACCGCGCGCTTCTTGAGCTCGAAGACTTGACCCTGCTGCATCGCCGATCACTCCCTTCGCATGTCGCATCGGAGCGATCGTCTCCGCTGTCAACAGGTTGGGAGCCGCGACCCTTCGAATCAGGCGACAGGACTCTGGCGCAGGCGAGGCATGGCCCACCGGGCACGAGCCGACTTGTCGCTTACCCGTAGGTGACGATCTTCGGCTCACGCGCGAGTGGCGCCGCGGTTCGCGAGGGGCCCGCTGAGCGCTCGAGAATCCTTGATCGGCACCGGTGTTCTTCGGCTGTCGGCACCGTCACCGTGTCTCTATCGCGTGACGGTTCCGGTGAACGTCTGGCGAACCGGCGAACTGGGGTTTGGGCCGTACACGGCCTCGCTTTTCCCGCTTCCGCCTAGCCCTTCAAATTCTCCGGTGCCGCTGACGATCGTCCACACGCCCCTCTGCGGGGTCTGACCCTGCGGAGCCGGCTCAGCGCCGACCTCCGGCGTGAAGCCGATCCTCACGGTGCCGTCCGGGCAGGTGATCTTCCGGTCGATCAGGTACGACTTCATCTTGGGATCGAGGCTCGCGTGGGAATCCAGGATCGTCCCGCCGGCGCAGAACGGCGTGCCCCCGAGCGTGGACCCCTCAAGAATCGTGCCGGTGGCGATCGGCTCCGAACCCTCCTCCGCGGCGATGATCAGCGTCGAGCGGATCACGATCGGCTCGCCGGGTGGCGCAGTGGCCGAGGCCGCGCTTGTGTCCGCTGCGTCCTTCTCGCCACCGCCGCACGCGCCCAAGAACAGCACCCCGACGAGAACCAGCATCCCCACCAGAACCAGCACTACCGCTCTGAGCAGGCGCACCCCGTCGTCGAGTGCGTACGACGAAACCACCTCCGGCCACCAATGATCGGATCTCCACTCCGGATGCGGCGCCTGCCAGTGCCACAGCCCAGGCCGAACTTCGCGCATCCGGCGATGCTACAGCTGACGGAGACGCGCAGACATAGCTCCTCAGGCGTCATTCCGGAACTCACTGTCATCCTCGACGCGCGGTGGTGACGTTTTGGATGGTTCGCAGACTCGGGTCGGCGGCGGCTGACTGCATTCTGGACTGTCGGTCGGTTGCCGACTTGCCAGTGTTGTGTCGACGCCGCCGTCCGAGACCGCCGTGCGTGACCTGATAGGAGCGTGGCAGCTGCCTCGAGTGAGGCCTGTCCGCTCGCCGGTCGCCCCCAGCGTTGGAGGAGGCGATGTCAATGATCGTGATCGGTGTGGACGTGCACAAGCACTCGCTGACGGCGGTGGCCGTCGACGAGACGGGGCGGCTACTCGCCGAGCGGACGCTCCGGGCTGCCGAGGACGGGCTCCTCGCCTGGGCGGCCGGGCTGGACAGCGAACGGATGTGGGCGGTGGAGGATTGCCGGCACGTGACCCGCGCGCTCGAGCGCGAGCTCGTGGCGGCCGGTGAGCGGCTGCTGCGGGTTCCGCCGAAGCTGACCGCGCCCGAGCGGCGGGCGGGCAGGGTGCGTGGGAAGTCCGACTCGGTCGACGCGCTTGCCGCCGCCAGGGCGTCGCTGCGCGAGCCGCGTCTTGACCGGCCTCGGGCCGGCGAAGAGCGCCTGCGCGAGTTGAAGCTGCTCGTCGTGCACCGCGACGATCTCGTCGACGAGAGGCGCCGCGCTCAGCAGCGGCTGCGCTGGCACCTGCACGAGCTCGACTCGACGCTCGCGGTTCCGCCCGCTGCGCTCGACCGTCCCGCACAGCTTGAGCGTGTGAGCCGCTGGCTCAAACGCCGCGAGCAGACCGTGCTGGTGCGGATCGCGCGCGACCTGGTCGACCGCTGCCGCTCGCTCACCTGCGCGATCCTCAAGCTCGAACGCGAGCTCGCGGCGATGACCGTGCAGATCGCGCCTGCGCTGCTCGAGCTGCCCGGCTGCGGCGCACTCACGGCAGCCAAGCTGCTCGCGGAGATCGGGCCGATCGAGCGCTTCCAAACGGACGCCCAGCTCGCCCGCCATGGCGGCGTCGCCCCGCTCGAGGCGAGCTCAGGCCGCGTTCGCCGCCACCGGCTCGACCGCGGCGGCAACCGCCAGCTCAACTGCGCGCTGCACCGGATCGCCGTCACCCAAGCGCGTGTCCATCCGGCCGCTCGGGCCTACCTGGAGCGCAAGCAGACCGAAGGCAAGAGCCGCCGTGAGGCGATCCGTTGCCTTAAACGCCAGCTCGCACGCGTCGTCTTCAACACGCTCAAAGCGAGCCCAGTCTTGACATAGGAGCAACACTGGCCCAGGCGATCGCTTACGTCTCGGACTCCTCGTCAGCAACAGGGCGCGAGGCGCAACTTTCTAACGGACTTTCTAACAACCTGAGGCGACCTCACCTGCTCCGGGGTGCCCTGAGAGCATGGAGCGGAGCGGGGTGGACCTGAGCCGACCGCGCCCAGGCCGGCTGTTAACCGGAGGGTTGTTGGTTCAGTCCAACCCGGGGAGTTCAAGCCCGCCTGAGGGCGATCTGCACCGAACCGGGTCGCTGAGACCAGAGCGTTTTCAGCTCGCTCCGGATGGGAAGGCGGCTCGCACGAGGAGTGTTGTGCCATCTCGCCCAGGGGGTCGATGTCTGTGTTTGAGCGAACTCGAACTGGTCTACGGGAAATGCCGTCGAACGCCGCGTGGCTCGTGTCCCAGCTCACGAAGCCGGCGGATGCGATTGGAGGCGCTGCGGCCGGCGCCCGCG
>JBKPHO010000037.1:0-7292 GCA_046729915.1 Actinomycetota bacterium
GGCAACGCACCCGCGGGGGGCTACCAGATCACGAGCGGCTTCGTGAATCCCGGCGGGCCCGCGACGCGTTCGTTCACCAGCTTCTCGCAGGCGGTCGACGAGATCGTCGAGGCCCGCATCTGGGCGGGGCTCCACTTCCGCACCGCGGACGTGCAGGCGGTGCAGCTCGGAACGAACATCGTGAGCTACGCAGCCGCCAACTACTTCCAGCCTGTGGGCAACCACTGATCCGCAAGTCGCCGTACGCCACGACCGAGAAGGCCCGCTCCGGTGGGCCTTCTCGCTGTATGCGGGACACCGGCGACGATCGAGGAGGCGAGGCTCGCCGCCTCTTCGCTGATCGCCCTCACCGGCGTCGGCTGTCCGGAGGCGGTGCAGACGCTGCCGGCCATGGCCCCTAAGAGCGACTAGGCGACGGAGGGAGCGGGGCGTAGCCTGAGCGCGGGCCGGGTCGCGTTGCAGCGCCCGGGCGTTCGGCTCGCCGCCCGGCCCCGCCTCCTTATCATCGACTCGCCGTGCTCGAAAGCGCCGCTGACTTCATCGCCGCACTTGAGGCTAGGAAGGAGATCCTCGAAAGGGAATCCAAGTGGGCGCCGTTCTTGGAACCGGAAGACGTGTACTGCCCCGTCTGCGGAGGCCCGCGAAGGGCGGGCATCCAACTTCTGTACTGGCACAAGCCGAGCGATCAGGAGAAGATGGAGGAAATTGTCGCCGCCGAGAAGGATCCGCCTCAGCCAGAACGCGGAATCGCTGAGCGGTACGGCCCACTGGTCGCCCTCATCACGTGCCTCCAGTGCCGCACTGAGTCAACCGCCCTTCTTTTCGAGGGTCCGAACGGTTATGAACTGGCGGTCTTTCCGAAAGCTCACGGTGGGCTCTCAACGCCGCACACCCCTGAGCCGGTCGCCTACTACCTCGATCAGGCTAAGCGGGCGCAGACGGTCGGGGCGAACAGTGCCGCAGTGACGATGTATCGAGCCGCCCTGGAACACCTTCTGTTCGAACAGGGGTACACCGTTCGGATGGCCGGGCCGAAGATCGCCGCCCTTGAGCAAGACATTGCCGCCGGGACAGCTAAGCAATGGGCGCGAGACTTGAAGAGCGAGTACTTGACCGTGATCAAGAAGCTGGGAGATGCGGCAATTCATCCCGGCGACGGAGATGTCAGTCGGCAGGCAGCACTCGACAACGCGCTGCTTCGCCAACTGGAAATCACTTTTGGCGAATTGCTCGCGGTCGTCTATGAGCGGGAGCACGAAGAGGCCGAGAGACTCGAGGCCTTGAAGCAGGCACTCGCCGAGGTCGAAGGGGATACGTGATCGGCGCGACCGTCTGAGGACGGGGGAGCCTCTCCCCGCTCGGGCGCGGCTACCCCGGCGGGGTCACTCGTGGCGAGAAAAAGTCTTGAAAAGGACGACGAGGCAACGGGCGTCTTGTCTAGTCGAGCCGCTCGCCGCGCTCGAGTATCTCCTGCTGGTCGGAGGGTCTAGTGATGCCGTACAGATCGAAGGCAATGACGTCGAGTTCGTCGCGTAATCCTTCCGCACGACGACCGGCGATCGAACGGTCCTGAGCGGAGAGACCGGTTTCCCGAGCGGCCATCGACCGCTCGATTTCGCGGGTGATTCGAACAATCCGATCGTGGGTCTCTCGCTCGGAAGCATTGGCGAAGTCGATCCTTCGAATCGGCAGCTCGCTGATGCTGTTGTCGAAGCTCTCCCACATGTTCGCGCTCGTGAGCTTCCCGAGCCCCCTGAAGCGGAACGTCAGTAGGCGCGTATTGAGCAGAGCAAGAAGGTAGGCCGGGTCTTCCTCGATGTGGGTCCGGGGAAAGGCAACGGTCGTGTCGGTGAGGGTCACATAGGAGAAGTCGGTGTCGAGGGCGTAGCGGTTGTGTCCTGTCCGGTATGGGCTGATCAGCCTAGGCCCGGCGTACAGCGGTCGATTGAGCGGCCACGTGTATCGCCACCACTCACAGTCACCTCGCCGAAACGCAGCCCGAGATCGAAGCTTTGCCTCGTTTGCTGGCAGCTCGAGCCAGCGCCGGACCGATTCGGGCAGTTCGGCGTAGCGGGCAACATCCTCCAGGTAGAGGGCGAAGGGTCCCTCCTGCCGCACGTAGAACTCATCGATGTCCGAGTTGCGGGCTCGCCTCTTGGTCAATGCTTCGGGAAAGCCGTGCTCGGTTACCTCTTCTTCGGTGAACCCGGCGAAGACCGAGTTCGCGCCAGTCTGCATTCCTTGTCCGAGAACGCAGACGTGCGTCAGGGGCTCGCCTGCCGCGTCGATCTGTTCGTACAGGCGTTCTTCTGCTGGGCTTGGGAACCGCCAGGGCGCGTCGGAGAGTCGTGCCGATCGCCGGAAAGCCTCGAACGGCTGACGGGAGTGTTCGAGGCCGGCCCTCACCTCGGACGGCGCGACCTTAGCGGTCTCGAGCTTCCGGACGCTGACCGAGGCGGGTGCCGTCTGGCTGGTGTCGAAGACGACGATCGCTGTGGCTATGCCGGCATCGGCGAACACCTGGAAGGCGTTGAAGTCCACGAGGTCGGTGAGCTGTGCCTGAGTTGGAAGGTGCGAGCGGACCCGGCTGGCTTTCTCTGCTTCGAGGAAGGCACGGGAGACGATGAACCCGACACGCGCCTTGGCTAGCGAGACAGCCTTGGCGAGGAAGTAGTAGTAGATGTCCGTCTTGTCGGTATAGACCTCCGGGTAGGCCTCGCCCAGGTAGTCCGGGATGGGGTGGTGGGCGCCGTAGGTGCTGTCGATGTTGAAGTAGGGCGGATTCCCGAGAACGACATCGAAACCGCCTCCACGGAGGATCGAGGCAAACCCTTCGCGATCGCTGTCCCACTTGAACGGACGAAGTCGGTGTTCCTCGTAGTCAGTTAGCTCCTCGAGCCGGCCCTGGGCGTAGAAGTCGGTCGAGACAAGGCTGTTGCCGACGCGGATGTTGCGCTCGAGTGAAGGCAGGATGGCGCCGCCGAGCTGCATTTGCTCCCGCACGTACGCCGGCGAATCCGACTCCAGCGACTTCAGGTAGAGACTCAGCATGGTGACTTCGACTGCGGCTGGGTCGACATCCACTCCGTAGATGACGATGGAGGACTCGAGCTTTGCCCTCGCTGGTCAGCCGTCTCGATCCCTGCTCATCGCGCAGGTGAAGACTGCGGTCAACGGTCGGGTGCCCGGTGTAGTACTCCTCGTAGTGGCGGATCAGACGCGCGAACGCGGCCAGGAGAAAGGAGCCGGAACCGCAAGCTGGATCGAGGACGCGGAAGCTGTCTAGATCGCGAGGCGTGTGACCTTCGATGAGAGGGTCGATGGTCAGTCGGACGATCTCGTCAACGACCCACTGCGGTGTGTAATAAACGCCACCGGCCTTGCGTACCTCAGGCTTCGGCTCGATCGAGACGGAGCGTCGTTCATCAAGGCGTAGCTCGGAGCCAAGAGCGCGCTCGTAGATGCTCCCGAGAATCTCCACACCGAGAACGTCGAAGCGGTAAGGCGACCACGGCGGATAGAGGTCGCGGACGACCCTCTTGAATACCCCTGCGTCAAGAGACAACTCGTCGGCGAGGTCAGGATCGAGCAATCCGCCGTTGTAGCTCGCACGGAGCGGTGCGATCGCGGATATGAAGGCGGCGTACGGATCGTCATCGACATCGAGCAACGGCCGGAGAATCGCGTCAGGCTCGAGTCCTCTGTCCTCGCAGACGCGAACGAAGACCAGGCGATCGATCATGAGTTGCGTGACGTCGCCTAGCTGCCAGACATCGATCTCCTCGTTCTTGGCAGCGAAGCTTTGCGCGAGTCGGGTGCGCCATCGCGCTAGGTCTCCGAGGAAGGCTCGATCGACAGGAAGCTGTCCTCGCCGCCGGCCCTGTTCCTCGACGTAGCGGTCGAGCGAGCCGCCTGCCACAGCCTCACGGGAGAAGGTTTCCCACAAGAGGTCCCAGTTCGCCGGGTACTCGCGGAAGTTCAGACGGAACTCGCCCAGCAGGCCCGTGTTTGGCTCTTCCAAAACTGGCCTGTAGCGACAATCGATTACGAGGAGGTCCTCGAAGTCGGTCAGAACCGCGATCGGGGTGCCGGCTGACCAGGCGTACGACTTCACCTGAAAGATCGGCCGCGGCGATGCAACGTTTACGGATGGGCGCTTCGCCTCGACGAAGAACCGCCTCACGCCGTTGATCCGAAACGAGTAGTCAGGGCGGCGCACGGGGACGACGCCGGCGTCTCCACTTGCTGTGAGGACATCCTCAACCCGGGCGTCCTCCGCTTCCTCTTGCTCCTCCAAGGACAGCTGACCGGGCATGCGGCGTCGCTGGGCTTGCTGCAGGGCGTACTCGAGGATCACGTCGGCGTGTGGCCCTCGGCGCTCCTCGTCGGCCACGTCCCAGCCGAGGGCAGCAAAGAAGGGGTCAATGAATCGCTGCCGCGTCGAAGTCTCATCGAACTCGGCCGACTTGTAGTAGCGGAGGTCGCCATCGAACGCGGCGCACAGTTCCGCAACCGCCATGCGGCCTGACTCCTTGTCTTCCGCAATCTGAGGACTCATCGTCTAGGACCCTCCTCGGCTGCGACTCTAACGAGCAAGATGGCGGGCACCCGATGGGATATGGAGCGCAGGAGAGTGCTGTCTAGCGAGCGGTCGACGATTACACCGAGCGTCGTCGCCCTCCGGCAGAGCGGGAGTCAAGTGCTTCCGGGTGCTGCGCTCGGACGATCCGGGTCGCGCTTGCCCGGCCGACCGGGCGGCTAAGGTCGTGGCGGGTCGGTTCGCGCACACGAACGACTCCTCGAGGGCGCCCATCGGGCGCCCTCGTTCCGTCTGGGGCGGCGTCTAGGTTGCGTGTGTGCGTGAACTTGCGACCCGCAGGTCGTAGATGGAGCTCCTCTGGTCGGATCTCTTCGATCGGCCGGGGCGGCTGGCGGTCGAGCTGAACAAGGTCGGGACGACATCCCGGTTTCTCGTGCTCGACCTGCGGGACGCTGCCCGTGACAACAGCACGCTTCAAACGGAGCTCGATCGGGTCGGCCCTGCCGGCTGGCTGCTTCTCGCGCTCGAATGGTTCGGGGATCTCGGCAACCCTCAACCGACGAACCGGACGCTTTGGAGCGGTTCGTTCCGGACGCCGGACTGGACGGTTCCCCGGTTTCCGCCGCTCGAAGATGACGAAGCGGCCCTGTCCGCGGCTCAGCCGAACCTGACACGCCCGCTGCCGCCGCTGCCGGCCGACGTGAACCTCTTCCTGTTCTCGTCGATTCAGAAGGGCGTGCGCAAGTTCGATGCCGGCGCCTCGATCAACCGCGTCCACGACGAGACGGTGTTCACCTTGCACGACGCCTCGCGGCTGCACTGGATGCTCGAACGCGGCTTCTTCCGGTTAAAGGCGGGGAAGCTGCTCCCTCCTGGCTGGCACGTCGCCCGCGTCGGCAAGAGGTACGCTCTGCGCTTCCTCGACGAGGCCAGCTGGAAGTGGATCGACCCCGCCGGGACGAGCCGTACCCCCGGATAACCCGCTTCCTCGTGTGGCGCTAACCCGCATGGTTAGGCGACTTTCGAGCTGTCTAGTTATCCGGCCCTAGACCGGATAACCGAGCTCTTCCTAGCTTCGCCGGCTTCACACAGCCAGCCCCCCGCGGCTCCCTTGGGTCGCGGGGGCGCCCGACACGAGGAGGTACCCCTCGCATGGAAGATCGTAGCCCCGCCTCCGGCGACACCAGCGGACAGGAGCTCGAGCCGATCGAGGCCGAGTTCGTCCTCCCTGAGAGGATCTCCGACAAGCTTGTCGTGCCTTTCACGGGGGAGCTCGTCCACCTGGGCGAGCCCGCCGAAGTGGCGCGGGCGTTGGAGAGTGTTCGCCAGGCGAAGTACCAGCTCGACGACGCACGGCGGGTGCTCGAGGACGCCTTGCGGTTCGCCTCCGAGCAGGCCGGCTCGCGCACCTTGCACCTGGGCGAGCTCGACGCGGTCGTCTCGGGCGGCGACAAGGTCGTCTACGACGAGCTCGAGCTCGCCCGGCGCCTACGCGCCGCCGGGCTGCCGGAGGAAAGGCTGAGCGAGCTGATCGTCGAGACCGTGACCTACAAGGTCGATGCCCGCGTGGCCAAGTCGGTGGCGGCCTCGAACCCGAAGTACGCGGAGGCGATCGAGGCCTCCCGTCGCACCGTGCCCGCACCCGTGCGGGTGGCAATCAAGAGAGGAGGGACAAGGTGAGCGACACCTACGAGGAGCTGTTCGCGGAGGCGGACGCGCGGCTCAAGAAGCAGGAGATCCCCGACGAGTGGGGCTACCTGCGCCAGACCGAGGAGGGCGAGCGGATCCTCGCCCGCTACCTCGGGCGCGACACGCTGCCGCCCTTCGACGACGCGGTCTTCCGGTTCGTCAGCTACCCGGGCGAGCCGGAGCCGTTCTACCTGCGGCACAAGGCGCAGCTCGAGCAGGTGCTCGAGAACGCCAACGTCGGCGACGTCGTCGGGCTCGTCCGCGGCCAGGACAAGGACATCGGCAAGCCGAACCCGATGCAGACCTGGGACGGCTGGGTCCGGCCCTGCGACGAGCCCCTGGCCGACGCTGACGGCGAGATCCCGTTCTAGGTGATGGCGGTCGATGAGCGCAAGGCGCTGCTTCGCCGGCTCGGCCGCTGGTACGGCGAGCAGCGCCTCGCGATCGCCTGGACGAGCACGAACAGGGCCAGGGGGCCGGGCGACATGCGGGCCAAGCAGGTGACGACGAAGGCCTGGCAGCATACGCGCCCGCTCGCGAGCGGCGATGCCGGCGAGACCGTCTTCGGCCGCGGCCTGAGCTGCAACCCGGCGCTTGTCCTGCGTCCCAGCAACCTGATCGGCTTCGAGTGCGACAGCGAGCAGGACCTCGTCGCGATCGAGGAGCTCGGGCTGCCGGCCACGATCACCGTTCGCTCGTCGGCGCCCTACAAGCGGCACTTCTGGCTCCGGCCGCCGCCCGAGCTCGAGACGGTCCCCTACGCCGCCTTCCGCTTCGAGAGCGGCCAGGTGAACGCGGACGGCGAGCGTTACCTGCTCTGCCCGCCGGCGCTCCATCCCTCGGGCGCCGTCTACGCGTTCCTGCCCGGGCTCGGCCCGGGCGAGGTCGAGATCGCCGAGCTGCCGCTCGAGCTCTACAGCGCCTGCGTCATGCGCGGGCAGAACGGACGCCAGGCCGAGCAGCAACGGCTGCGGGCGAACCCTGACGCCAAGGTCACGGTCGGAAACCGGCACGACGTCGTTTTCAGGTTCGCCTGCGCCCTGCGCCGCTGGACGTCCTCGGA
>JBKPHO010000038.1:0-1849 GCA_046729915.1 Actinomycetota bacterium
GACGAGCCGTCGACCCTGATCGGCCTGCGGGCCGTGATCGGCGTCGGCGCGGCGCTCGTGATGCCGACGACGCTCTCGATCATTACGAACGTCTTCCCGCCCGAGGAGCGCGGCCGCGCCGTGGGCATCTGGGCAGGCATCGCGGGAGCGGGCGCGATCATCGGCCTGCTCCTCTCGGGGACCCTGCTCGAGTGGTTCTCGTGGCCCTCGGTCTTCGCTGTCAACGTGACGCTTGCGGCGCTCGCCTTGGCAGCGACGATCCCGATCGTGCCGACCTCGCGCAGCCCGAGGCGGGTGCGGCTCGACCCGGTCGGCGCGCTGCTGTCCTCGCTCGGCCTGTTCGGGGTCGTGTTCGCGATCATCGAGGCGCCCCAGCACGGCTGGCTCGACCCGCTGACGCTAACCGGCTTCGTCGCCGGCGCGCTGCTGCTGGTCGCGTTCGTCCTCTTCGAGCTCGCCCGCGAGGAGCCGATGCTCGACCCGCGCCTGTTCGCGGGCCGCAGCTTCGGCGTCGGCTCGCTCTCGCTGACGCTGCAGTTCTTCGCCCAGTTCGGCTTCCTGTTCGTCGCGCTGCAGTACCTGCAGTTCGTGCTCGGCTACTCGCCGCTCGAGGCCGGGGCGTCGATCCTGCCGATGGCGCTGATGCTGATGGCGATCTCGCCGCGCGCGCCCGCGCTAGCCAGTCGCTTCGGCGTCCGCATCGTCGGCGGCATCGGCCTCGCCCTGATGGGCGCCAGCTTCCTCGTCTTCACGACGCTGGGAGTCGACTCGTCGTACTGGCGCTTCGGCACGGGAGCGCTGATCACCGGCGTCGGCCTGGCACTGGCGACCTCTCCCGCGACGACCGCGATCGTCTCGTCGCTGCCGGCGCACCGGCAGGGGATCGCCTCGGCGGTCAACGACCTTTCTCGGGAGGTCGGCGGCGCGTTCGGGATCGCGGTCCTCGGCAGCGTCCTCAACAGCGGCTACCGCAGCGAAATGGCGTCCGCGACCGCCGGGCTGCCGAAGCCGGCCGCAGACGCCGCAACGGGCTCGGTCGCCGCGGCCGCGCAGATCGCGCAGCAGGCCGGCCCGCGCGGGACTGCGCTGCTGGAGCAGGCCGAGCACGCGTTCGTGAGCGGGCTCTCGAGCTCGCTGCTCGTCGGCGCGTGCGTGCTGTTCGCCGCGAGCGTGCTCGTCGCGCTGCTGGCTCCGCGGCGCGAGCAGGTCACTCGCAAGGCCGAGGCCGCCCCTCCGTCCGCCCATCAGGCCGAGGCAACGTGATGCTGACCGCGACAGGGCCGGCGGCCTTTCGCCAGCATGCGCGCATGAGCGCGATCAGCACCGAGCAATTCTCGAAGCGCCACGGCAACACCGTCGCCTCCAACACTGTTGCCTGACCGATGAGCGTCGAGCCCACGAACCGCCACCGCGTCGTCGTCGTTGGCGGCGGGTTCGGCGGCGTCCAGGCCGTGAGGAAGCTGCGCCGCGCCCCGGTCGACATCACGCTGATCGATCGGCGCAACTTCTCCCTCTTCGAGCCGCTCGTGTACCAGGTCGCGACCGGCGCGCTGTCGCCCGGGGAGATTGCCTCACCGCTGCGCGGCATCTTCAAGCGCGACGAAAACGTCCGCGTCGTCCTGGGCGACGTCACCGGCTTCGACCTCGAGCGCCGGCGCGTCCTCATCGACCGCCTCTCGAACGGCGGCGGGTCCTTCGAGATCCCCTACGACAGCCTGATCGTCGCCGGCGGCTCGAACTACTCCTACTTCGGCCACGAAGAGTGGCGCCCCCTCGCGCCGGACGTGAAGACCCTCGAGAACGCGCTCGAGGTGCGGCGCCGGATCCTGACGGCCTTCGAGGCCGCCGA
>JBKPHO010000039.1:0-3468 GCA_046729915.1 Actinomycetota bacterium
GGGATCCCGCCGCGGTCGTAGACGAGCTTGTTCCACATCCGCAGCCCGCCCTTCTTCGACTCGCCGAAGTAGTCGGAGTTGAGGACGCGCGTCACGCCCTGCTCGAGGTCGACGGCGATCAGCCGGTCGTCGGGGTAGCCCTCGGCCTTCAGGTTCGGCGTGTAGATGACCGTCAGCTCCGGCTCGAGCTCCTCGGCGTCCGTCGGCGAGAAGTAGAGCTGCTGCTGCATCCCCGCGATGTTGGCGTTCGCGGCCTCGATGTACAGCCGGGCAGCGGTTCGGAAGTCCGGGTCGTTCCCGATGTAACCGTCGATCACGACCATCTCCTGCTCGGCGATGTACTCGTCCTGTTGCTCGGCCCAGCGCTCGCCCTCTTCGCGGCTGATCGCCTGGTTCTGGCCGTCAGGCTCGTCCGTCACGATGAAGGTCGAGCCCTTCGAGCGGCTCACGACCTCGGTCTGGACGTTGAGGTTGCCGTAGCGCGTCTTTTGGGCGTTCGGCATCCGTCCGGCAAGCTCTTGAAGCTCCTCGGGGTCCGGGTTGTCGATGACGGCAGCCGCGTCGGGCAGCCGGAAGAGCATCTTGGCCACGGCGGGATCTTACCCGGGCATCGGCGAGGCGAAGGCCTGCTGCACAATGGCTCGATGCAGGCGACTTCCCTGCCGCCGCGTGCCACCCACGTTCTCGAGCGCCTCCGCCGCGCCCGTCTATGGCTGCTGCTCGTCCTCGGCGCGGTCGCGCTCGCGCTGTTTCCGTGGACCGCCTACCTGAGCGCGACCCTGCCCTCCGACCATGTGACTCACCACTGGCAGGTGGCGTGGGCCGGTTTCGACCTCTTCGAGGCTGTGGCGCTCGTCGGCACGTTGGTGGCGATGCTCAAGCGGTCGGTTTTCGTGACGGTCTTCGCGTCGATCGCGGGAACCGCACTCCTTTGCGACGCGTGGTTCGACCTCGTCACGGCCGAGCCGGGACGCGACTTCGCCTGGGCCTTGGTGTTCGCGCTCGCCGGCGAGCTCCCGCTGGCCGCGCTCTGCTTCTGGATCGCCTTCGAGGTCGGCGAGGTGGTGGGCGCTATCGTCGGCGCAGACCCGGCTTCGGCAGCTGACCCTCGGCCCACATCGCCGCCAGACCGACACGCGGAAGGCTCAGAACGCGCTCGTACATGAGGTAACGCGGCTCCCATCGCGGAAAGAACTTCGCGTTGAAGTGGTGCAGCCGCTCGATCTGGAAGAACCTGTCAGCGATCAGAAGCCCGCGCCCAAGGACACGTTCGAGCCGCCGGCGCGGAGCGTGGATGAAGCGGGCGAAGGCGGCGAAGTTGAGGGACGCCTCTTCCACACCGCGGTCTCGCAGCAGCTCGAGCCCGCGGGCAACGAGGAACTCCATCAGGCCGTTCGGGGTCTTCCGGTCGCGGCGCATTAGCGAGAGCGAGACGGCCGCTCGGCCGTAGCTGGGCGCGAAATGCAAAAAGCCGCGGACGCGTCTCTGCGCGTCGCGCCCAACGACGACGAGGCTGTCCCCGTGATCCTCCCGCCGGAGATCGTCGAGCGACATCGAAAAGCCACGCTCGGCCTCGCCTCGGCGCCAGCTTCGGCTCACCGCCTCGAGCTCCGCGAGCTCGTTGCCCGAGAGGTCTGCGAACTGCCGCAGCTCCGCGACGTAGCCCTGTTTCTCCAGCCGCGTCACCGATTGCCGGACCTTGCGGATCGCCCGGCCCTCGAGCGAGAACGAAGCCGTCTCGACGACGGCCTCGTCGCCAAGGTAGAGAGAGCGCAGCCCGAGCTCCTTCCAGAGCGGCAGCAGCCGTTCGCCGGCTCCGACCGCCGCGAGCCGAAGCCCTCGTGCCTCGGCGAACTGACCAAGCCGGCGGAACAACGCCGGTAGGGCGTCCTCCGCACCGACGGGGTCGCCGGACACGAGCAAGACTCCTGCCTCCACCCGGTAGCCGAGGAAGGCGCGGCCGTCGGAGCTGAAGAGGTAGTGCTGGTCGCGGCGGAGCTTGAAGTAGGCCAACGTGTCGTTGCCGTGGCGGTGGACTAGGGCGCGGGCGGCGCTGCGGACGTCGCGGTCAGGCAGAGTGCGCGGAGCCGCCAGTGGGCGCAAGAGCAGTGCGAGACAGCCCGCAACCGTAAGCAGACCGGCTACACCAACGGCCTCGTCGACGCCGCCCAGCTCCTCGTGAAAATCGAGCGGGCCCGGCTGCCAGAGCACGGCCGCCAGCATCTCTCGCACGACAGCGCCGAAGCTCGCCCCTTCGGGTGCGGCGATCCAGACAGCGAGGCCACAGAGCAGGAAGCCGGCTCCGGCCAGCAGCGGCGTCAGACGTAGTGCCGCCCGCAAAGTGACCGGGTCGTGGCGGACGCAGAACGAGTCGCGGCCGAGCCACAGGATCACGGCTAGCCCGAGGCTGCCGAAGGCGGGCTCGGCGTCAAGGCCCTTGAGCAGGTCGAGGGCGGCGAGCGCGACGAGCAGAACGAGCCCGAGCCGCAGGGCCCCGCACCGGCGCCGCCAGAGGTACGGCGCGGTGGCGAGCAGCAGGAGTGAGGCCGGGACGGCGACCGCATGCGAGAGCCGGAGCGCCTGCAGAGGCGCCACCTGAAGGAGCAGGTGGTTGCGCCAGGCGATGTTCGGCGTCACTGCCGAGGCGAGGTTCACGAGCCCGGCGAGCCCGGCCCCGACGGCGGCCAGACGCGGGAGCGGATCGGCACGGTGGCAAGCGCGAAGCGGAATCACCCTCCCATGCAGGCCGAGCCGCCACTCCGCGGTGTCCCTTCGAGCCGGGAGGATGTCCCTCCAGTCCTTGACCACCAGCCAGATCCCGGCCGTCAGCGCGACCGCAGAGGCGAGGCTCGGCTCGATCCGGTCGAGAAGTCCTCCTGCGGCGAGGCAAAGCAGGAGCGCGGCGCCGAGGTGCCATTCGTGCAGGCGGGCTCCGAGCACGTACAGGCGCGGGCCGAGCGGATGGCGGTCGAGTCGGAGCATCGGACTAATCATCCGGACCTGAGCGGGCGGCGCCAGGGGAACCGTCGCCGCAAACGTTACGAGCCTGTGAGGGCGTGCGCTTCCGATAGCGTCCGCCCCGGTGGAAGCGAAGCACGACGTGCTCGTGGTCGGGGCCGGTTGCGCGGGGATGCGCGCGGCCATCGAGGCGCATGATGCGGGCGCCGACGTGGCGCTCATCTCGAAGATTCATCCGGTGCGAAGCCACTCCGGCGCGGCCGAGGGCGGGATCAACGCGGCGCTCGGGAACGCCTCGGACGACGACCCCGAGAAGCACGCTTTCGACACCGTCAAGGGCTCCGACTACCTCGGCGATCAGGACGCGATCGAGATCCTCTGCGCCGAGGCGCCGGACGACGTCTACCAGCTCGAGAACTGGGGAGCGGTCTTCTCGCGCACCGAGGACGGCCGCATCGCGCAGCGCCCGTTCGGCGCCGCCGGCGAGCCCCGCACGGCCTACGCCGCCGA
>JBKPHO010000040.1:0-4457 GCA_046729915.1 Actinomycetota bacterium
TCGGCGCTGCCGGTGACGAAGGTGAACGGCGAGTACCAGACGCTTCTGGGCCTCCCGCCGCCGGAGGGGTTCTCCAACGATCCCGTGCTCGGTCTGGTCGAGAACCTCGGCGTTGGTAGTGGCCTGGAGAGCGTGCTGAAGGTCTACGTCGGCGTGCTCGCTGCCACGATCCTGTTCATCGCGACCAACGCGGGCGTCATCGGCGCATCGCGAATCACCTACGCGATGGCGAGCTACCGGCAGCTGCCAGAGATGTTCAGGCGCCTGCATCGCCGCTTCAAGACGCCGTACATCTCGCTGCTTTTCTTCGCCGGCTTCATCCCCGTGATCGTCCTCCTGCCCGGGAAGACGGACTTCCTCGGCACGATGTACTCCTTCGGCGCGATGCTCTCGTTCACGGTCGCGCACGCGGCCGTCGTCGCGCTGCGCCGAAAGCAACCCGACGCGGAGCTCGTCTTTCGCGCCCGCCCTAACCTGCGCTGGCGTGGCGTCGACTGGCCGTTGTTCGCCGTCTTCGGCGGCCTCGCCACGGGGCTCTCCTGGCTCGTCGTGGTCGTCCAGGAGGATGCGACCCGCTGGGCCGGGCTGGGCTGGCTACTGGCCGGCTTCATCGGCTACACGCTGTACCGCCGTCGGCTGCGGGAGCCGCTCACCGAGACGATCCGTGCACCGATCGTGATCGGGCCTGCGATCGCGCTCGAGTACCGAAACGTCCTCGTGCCGGTCGTCTGGCGGCGCGAGTCGGAGGCGGCTGTGGACTTGGCCTGCCGGCTCGCCGCCGAGCGCGGCGGCTCGATCGTGGCGCTGACGGTGATCGAGGTCCCCCTGGAGCTGCCGCTCGACGCGACCCTTCCTGGCAACGCCGAGCGGAAGGCGCACGAGCTGCTCGACGAGGCGAGGGCGATCGGCGATGCGTACGGCGTCGACGTCGTCGGCCGGCTTGTCCGCGCGCGGCGCGCCGGCCGCGCCATCGTGGACGAGGCCGACCGCCGCAACAGCGAGATCATCGTGATGGGGGCCCCCCGGCGCGACATCCACCGCCGCCGCGGACGGATCTTCGGCGGCACCGTCGACTTCGTGCTCAAAAACGCGCCTTGCCGCGTGATGGTCGCCGCCGCACCCCGCGCGGCATGAGACGCCGCTTGCGGTGTCTCCTCGCATGAAAGGGTCGTACAGAGCCGCCACCGCCGTCTTCGGCATCCTCGCGGTCGTCCTCGGCATTGCGATCGTCGTCCAGACCGCGAGAGTGGGAGGCGGCGTCGGCTACGCGATCGGCGTGCTCTTCGCCGCGCTGGGCGCGGGCCGGCTGTACCTGCTGCGCAAACGCAGGTGACGGTCGGCGCCGCGGAGTAGATTCCAGCCGTGGCGCGGAAGATCACAGGGCTCCAGCGGGTCCTCGACGCGCCCGCGCTCTTCTCGGTCGCGTACGGCGAGATCGCATCCTCGATCTACGTCGCGCTCGGCATCATCGCCCTGCACGCACTGGGCCTCACGCCCGAGGTGCTCGCGCTCGTCGGAGCCCTCTTCCTCCTCGTCTCGCTCTCGTACGCGGAGGGCACGACGTCGATCCCGGAGACCGGTGGAGCAGCCACGTTCGTCCGCCGCGCCTTCAACGACCTCGCGGGCTTCCTGACCGGCTGGGCGCTCTTCCTCGACTACCTGATCGTGATCGCGCTTTCGGCGCTGTTCCTGCCGCACTATCTGGGCGCCGCGTTCCAATGGGGGTCGCTCGGGCACAACCCATGGGACGTCGTGGTCGGCGTCGGCGTGGTGTTCGTGATCGCGGCCGTGCGCCTGGTTCGGCGTTCCGCCTTCTACCGCTACGGGATCTTCGTCGCGGTGCTCGACCTGCTTACGCAGCTGCTGCTCGTAGTGCTCGGCTTCGCGTTCCTCTTCTCGGGCGACGCCCTCACGCGCGGGGTCTCGATCGGCACCCATCCGAGCTGGCACCAGATCGTCTTCGCGCTGCCGCTGGCGATGCTCGCCTACACCGGCCTCGAGACCGTCGCCAACCTCGCCGAGGAGACACGCGAGCCGGGCCGCGACCTTCCCCGCAGCCTGTTCTCCGGGATCGGCCTAGTCGTGCTGATCTACGTCGCGATCGCGCTCGTTGCGCTCAGCGCCTTCCCGGCGACCGGAGGCACGACCCTGCTCGGCACCGAGTGGCTGCGCGCGCCGCTGATGGGAATCGTCGACGCCCTTAGTGACCCATTACCGGGCGCGCTCGCCACCGCCCTGCGCGTCTACGTCGGCCTCACCGGCGCCGTGATCCTGCTCGTGGCGGTGACGACCTCCATCTCCGGCTTCACCCGACTCGCGTACTCGCTCGGAGAGCACGGGCAACTGCCACGCGCCTTCGGCCGGCTCAACCGCCGGACGCTCGTCTCGCCGCAGGCGATCGTCGCCGCCGCGCTGATCTCGACGGCGCTCATGGTCGGCACCTCGTTCGTGCACGACGACGTCGCGTTCCTCGCGAGCCTGTTCAGCTTCGGGGTGCTGGCCGCGTTCACGGCCGCCCAGCTCGCCGTCATCAAGCTGCGGTACAGCGAGCCGGAGCTCCCGCGGCCCTATCGCACGCCGGCCAACGTGCGCCTGCGCGGAGTCGAGGTGCCGCTGCCGGCGATCGTTGGCGCGGTCGCGACCTTTGCCATCTGGATCGCGGCGCTCGGGACCCACTCGGGCGCACGCTACGGCGGCCCAGCCTGGCTCGCCGCCGGCCTCGTCGTCTATGCGGTCGTGCGCCACGGCCGCGGCGAGGGCCTGCTCGAGCACGTCGAGGCGCCGCCGGAGGAGCTGCCCGAGACCGCGTTCTCGAGCATCCTCGTGCCGATGAAGCTCGGCGCGATCGGCGAGGAGATGGTCGCGACCGCGGTCAAGCTCGCGCAGGACCGCAGCGCGCTCGTCGAGGCGCTCTACGTGATCCGCGTGCCGCTCGACAGGCCGCTCGAGGCCGAGCTCGAGGGGCAGGAGGAGGCCGCAGCCGCCTCGCTCGCGGAGGCCCGGTTGCTGGGCGCCGACCACGGCGTCGACGTGCGCGTCGAGACCGTTCGCGCCCGCTCGATCGGCGAGGCGATCATCGGCGAGGCCGAGCGGCGGGGGACCGACCTGATCGTGGTCGGCTCCGCACCGCGCTGGCGGAGGCAGTCCCGTTTCTTCTCGCCGACGGTCGAGTTCGTGCTCCGCAAGGCACCGTGCGAGGTGCTCGTCGTGGCCTTCCCGGAGGGCGTAATGGAGAGCGACGGGGCCGAGGCAGTGAGCTAAGGTGAATTTGTGAAAGCACTTGTAATCGGCTGTGGCCGAGTGGGCTCGAATATCGCTCTTCAGCTCGATCGAGAGGGCTGGGAGGTGACCGCGGTGGACGAGAAGGAGGAGGCGCTGAGCCGCCTCGGCGACCACTGGTCCGGTGGCTTCGTGCTCGGCCACGGCATGGACATCGACGTTCTCCGTCAGGCCGGGATCGAGGATGCGGACGCCGTTGTGGTCGCGACCGACGGCGACAACACCAACATCGTCATCGGGCAGGTCGCCCAGCAGCGCTTCGACAACCAGTGCGTCGTCGTGCGCGTGCTCGACCCCGCGCGGGCCGAGTTCTACCGGCAGCGCGGCCTTCGCACGGTTTGCCCGACCTCCGTCGCGATCGACGTTCTCCTCGACTCCGTCCGCGCGTGTGAGGTCCGACCAGCGGAGCCAACCACCGCCTGATGTACATCCTCATCGCGGGAGGCGGCAAGATCGGGGCCAACCTTGCGCGCATCCTCCTCGCCGACGGCAAGCACGAGGTGACGCTGATCGAGCAGCGGCGCGACCGTTTCGAGCGGCTCGAGAACGAGTTCGAGCATCAGGTGATCCTCGGCGACGCGACCGAGATCTACGTGCTCGAGCGCGCCGGCATCGCCCGCCCGCCCGACGTGGTCGCCGCCCTCACCGGGGACGACGAGGACAATCTGATCATCTCCCAGCTCGCGAAAGAGAAGTACGGAGCCCCAAAGGTGATCGCCCGCGTCAACGATCCGCGCAACCAGGCGCACTTCGACTTGCTCGGCATCTCGCCGACGGTCTCCGCCACGCGCGGGCTGATGGCCTTGATCGAGCACGAGGTGCCCGAACATGACCTCGTGCACCTCCTCGAGCTGCGCAAGGAGAACCTCGAGATCGTCGAGGTGCAGATCGACGAGGGCGCGCCCGCGGCGGGCAAGCGCGTGGAGCGGCTCGACCTGCCCGAAGGCTCGCGCCTGATCTCGATCATGCGCAACGGCCGCTCGGAGATCGCGGTCGGAGCGACCGAGCTCCAGCCCGGCGACCAGGTGCTGGCGATCCTCCAGCCGGGCAAGGAAGACGAGTTGCGGAAGGTGCTGCTGAAGACCTGATGCGCTGGTTCGGGGTCACCCTCGCGCTCCTCGCGGTGGGGCTTCCCGCCGCGGCCTGCGGACAGGGCGCGGCCGAGGCCCAGGAGCAGA
>JBKPHO010000041.1:0-17492 GCA_046729915.1 Actinomycetota bacterium
AGCCGGTGCGCTACGGACGCAGGCTCATCGACAGCGACGGTAGCAAGCCGTCACCGATGGCGTAGCATCGCGAGCTTGAATCCGTTCGGCCACATCGACCTCCGCGTCTCCGATCTCGATGCGGCACATGACTTCTACGAAGCGCTGCTGCCGGAGCTGGGCTTCACCGAGCGCTACCACAGCGAGGCGTGGAAGGTCTGGGCGACAACGGATCCGCTGCCGTCGACGGCCTACTTCGCCGTCACCGAAGCGCCCGCGCACGTCGTGAACGGCAATCGCATCGCATTCTGGGTCGATTCGGCAACGGAGGTCGACCGGCTGGCGGAGGTAGCGCGCCAGGCGGGGGCGCGCGATCTGAGCGGGCCGAAGCCGATGCCGTACTCGCCGGGCTACTACGCGGTCTTCTTCGCCGATCCGGCCGGCAACCAGCTGGAGATCTACGTCCGCCCCGAATAGTCGGCAAGGACTTCGTCGAGGAGACGCCGCGCGGTAGCGGCGAATTCCGGGTTAGTGTCCTTGTAGTAGGGGACGGCGATCAGCGCGAGTGAAAGCGCCCAGCCGCGGCCCCGAGCCCACGTCGCGTCGTCGACGCCGAGCCTGTCGCGGAAGACCGGCCTTGCCTCGGAGGGGAGCAGGCCCCACGCGACGATCAGGTCGCAGGCCGGGTCGCCGACGCCCGCGCCGGCCCAGTCGATGACGCCGGTCAGGCGGCCGCCGCGCAGGAGCAGGTTTCCCGGCAGGAGATCTCCGTGGACCCAGACGGGCGCGCGCGACCAGGGCGGCGCCTCGAGTGCTTCCTCCCAGGCGGCGGTCGCCGCGTCGGTGTCGATCCCGCGCAAGGCGATGAGCGCGGCGCGCGCCCGCTCGTCCTGGACCTCGAGCGGCACGCCGCGGCGGGCGGGCGGCCCGCCGGCAAGGTCGATCGCGTGCAGCGCCTCGATGAAGCGTGCCGCATCCTCCGCCAGGCCCTCCCCGTCGCCGCCGCTTCCGGGGGTCGGGTTCTCCCCCTCGAGCCACGAGTAGACGCCCCACTCCCAGGGGTAGTCCTCGGCCGGTGCACCCTTCGCAAGCGGCACCGGCGTCTCGACCGGAAGGCGCGGTGCGAGCACGGGCAGCCAGCGGAAGTCCTGCTCGATCCCCGCAACCGCCCAGTGGATGCGCGGGAGGCGGACGACCATCTCTTGGCCGAGGCGATAGAGCGCGTTGTCGGTGCCGGACGAGGGCACGCGTTCGATGGGAAGGCCCGCCCGGTCCGGAAACTGCCCTGCGAGCAGCCGCCGGACGAGACCCGCGTCGGTCTCGACCTCGTCCGCGTGCATCTTGCGCGGCTCCTCACGAGTCATCGTGAGAGATCAGTCGAGCGAACGAACGACGCGGGCCGGCGTTCCCACGGCAAGGACTCCCGGCGGGAGGTCGCGCGCCACGACGGCGCCCGCGCCGACGACCGTGTCCGCGCCGATCGTCACCCCGGGGCAGACGATGACGCCCCCGCCGAGCCACGCATTGTCGCCGATAGCAATCGGCTCGGCGGCCTCCCACTTCGCGCGCCGTGGCTCCGGCTCCAGCGGATGCGTGGGCGTGAGCAGCTGCACGCGCGGGCCGATCTGCACGTCGTCGCCGATGGTGATCGCCGCAACGTCGAGCGCGACGAGGCCGAAGCTGACGAACGTCCTGGCTCCGATGTGGATGTAGGAGCCGTAGTCGCAATAGAGCGGCGGCCGGATCTCGCTGCCCTCACCGAAGGACCCGAGCAGCTCGACGAGGATCCGCCGGCGGTTCTCGTGATCGGACGGAGACGAGTCGTTGTACTGCTTCGTCAGCTCAGCGGCTCGCCCACTCTCGCGCGCGAGCACGGGGTCGTCGGCGATGTACAGGTCACCGGCGAGCATCCGCTCGCGCTGGCTTCGGGAGTAGGCGCTTCGATCGTCGAGCCTCATGACGACACGATTATCGGCGCTTGCCCGGCATGTCGGATCGCCCGCCTGATCGTTACTTTCGAGCACCGCCCCAGGGTAGGTCGCTCCACCGGTCCGGGCGGCCGAGGCGCCAGGACGGGAACGGCGCGTACGCCTCCGCGGGCTTGGGAGTCTCCGTCTCGACTCCGGCGCCCCGGGCACGGGCCGTTTCGGAGACCGGATAGACGATCGTGTCGTTCTCGCGCCGCGCGCCGGTCATGAAGATCACGCACAGCCCTTCGCCCGTCCCGACGAAGGCGTGGCGGGTGCCGGCGGGGCAGTGGACGAAATCCCAGGCGCGAAGCGGCCGCTCCTGCTCTTCGACCAGGAGCAGGCAGGTTCCGGCGAGCACGAGGAAGTCCTCCTGGCTCGACTCGGCGTGGTACATGCCGCTCGGCTTTCCGGGCTCGAGCACCGCCAACGTGAAACCGGTGTCGGCGAACTTTTGAGGCTCGGCGTCCGGTCGTTCCGCGAGCACGCGCTCGCTGCTCTCGAACACGCACCGGCCGCCGAAGGCGTCGTTCCGCACCCACGCCGCCTCGCCGACGTTGACGACGAACCAGCCCGGGCTCACGGGCGCTAGCCCCGACCCGACCTCCTCCAGGCGTGCTTCCCCGATCACTTGGCGCTCCTTTCCGTTCGCTCACTACGTGGTGCGTACCTCGCGTCGATCTCGGTAGCCTCGGGCTCGGCTGGCTCCCGCCCGCAACGACGACCCGCAGGAGGTCCCATGAGCGGTTACGCAGTGGCGCATCTTGACGAGATCGACGAGATCAGCGACGGGCGCTGTCCCTCGCGGCCTGTCCGGCACCACTTCGGCATCACGTCCTTCGGCGTCAATACCTGGACGGGCCGCGAGGCAGGCGACCGGATCATCAACGAGCACGACGAGGCGGACGAGAACGAGGAGCTCTACCTGATCCAGCGCGGCCGTGCCAGCTTCGAGCTCGACGGCAAGCGGGTCGATGCGCCGACCGGCACATTCGTCTTCGCCCGCCCGGGCGTCAAGCGGACGGCGTTCGCCGAGGAGCCGGGGACGACGATCGTCGCGATCGGCGGCACGCCCGGAAAGGCCTACGAGCCCCACGGCTACGAGCTCTGGGGCCCGCTCCGGCCCCTCTACGAGTCGGGCCGGTACGCCGAGGCCGCAGATCGGGGGCGCGAGCTGATCGAAGCCCATCCCGAGTACGCCTACGTGATCTACAACGTCGCCTGCTGCGAGAGCCTCGCGGGGCGGACGAACGACGCGATCGAGCACCTCCGGCTCGCCATCGAGCGCTCAGAGGAGGTGCGCTCGCTCGCCGCCGAGGACTCCGACTTCGATCCGATCCGCGAGGAGCCCGCGTTCAAGGAGCTGGTGGACTAGCCGTGGTTCCTAGGAACTACAGCTAGTCGACGTTCTTCAAGAACGCGAGGACGCGCTCCTTGAGCTGTGCGGCCGCCTGCTCGTCGTAGTCGGCGAGGCTGCTGTCGGCGAACAGGTGCTTGTCGCCGGGATACAGGAACAGCTCCGCGTCGTCGACCCCCTCCACGAGCTCGCGTGCGGCGGGTAGGTCTTCCATCGCCCACTCGTCCTCCTCCATCATGTGGATCTGGAGCGGGACGCCCTGCGGCCAGGAGCCGCCGAACTCGGAAGCCGGGAACGCACCGCTGAACAAGAGCGCTCCCTTGGCGCCCGGACGCGTCTGGGCAAGCTCCTGTGCCGGCATCACGCCGAGTGAGAAGCCCGCGTAGACCAACTCGGCGGGCAAGCCGGCCGCCGCCTCTTTCCCACGCTCCCCGATCGTCCCGAACCCGACCTCCTTCGCGTGGTTGACGCCTTCGTCGAGCGAATCGAATGTCTTTCCTGCGTAGAGATCCGGGGTGTGGACGGTGTGTCCGGCCGCCCGGAGCTCGTCCGCAAACGCGAGGAACCCAGGGGTCTGTCCCTGTGCGTGGTGATAGAGCAAGACCTCGGCCACGGCGGCGCAGCTTACACGGGGTGGACGGGAGGGCGCGGGACCTGAAACAAGCCGACAACCGTTGGAGTTCGCGATCGAACGGTGCAACGATACGAGACCGAGGCTCCATTCGAGGAGGGACGTCGGCCGGCGCGACGGTGACGGCGAGCCGGCGCTTGTCGCACTCGACCTCGACCAGAACCCGGAAACGGCCAGCGCGTTCTACGGGACCGAGGTCGCGTTCGCGCCGAGCGGTGAGCTCGGCGACGCGCATCTCTCTTGCGTGCCGATGGTTGGAACTTCAGCGGCGTACGTCGACAACTCGGCCTGGGCGGTGGATGCGGCCCGAACGGCGGCGGATACTCGATCGACCCGTCGAAGCTCGGACTCCGGCCGAACGCGGGGTTCAACGTCGTGGTCGCCGTCCCCGACGCCGCGGGCAACCGAAGCAAGCTGAGCTGGGCACCGCTCGCCGTTCGCTAAGCCGGCCGGTGGGCCGTACGGTTGGGCAATCGGCTTCGTCGCCTCATACGGCGCACTCGTCCTCGTCCAGGCAGCGCTCGTGCTCGCACCGGGGCGGCCGCCGCGGCTGGTCTCCTCGCGCGCGCTTGGACTGACGATCCCGGCCGCAGCGCTCGTTGCGGGCGTCGTCGTGGCGCAGATCAGCGGAGGAGCGGACTTCCTGACCGCTCTCGCCGCAGTTGCGACTCCGCTACTCGCCGCTGGAGCCGGCTGGGCGCAGAGCTGGCGGCTTCCGTGGCTACCGGCAATCTGCGTGCCGCCGCTCTATGCGGTGGCTTGGCTGCGACCGGACGGTCTGGCGAGTGACGCCGCCGGTGTCGCCCTGATCGCAGGCGCCTGTCTGGCGATCACGGGCCTGGTCGCGGGCGTCGCACCGCGCTCGTGGCTCGTGGTCGGACTTGTGCTGCTCGTCGTGCTCGACGTCATCCTCGTCTGGGGCAGCCGGCAGGTCGAGCCGACGATGAACGCGCTCCAGGCCGCGACGCCGCCGACGATCGGCCGCCGGCTGCCCGACCTGCAGCAAGTGGACTTCGGCTCGGCCACGATGGGCTGGCTCGACTTCGCGGCGCCGGCGCTGCTCGGACTGCTCGTCCTGCGGAGAGTGGCTGCCGGGGTTGCGACGGGCGTTGCAGCCGGCCTCTGGGGGCTGCTGCTCTTCGCTACATCCCCGATCGCCGCAACGCCGCCCGTGCTGGTCGGCCTTGTTGCGGGGCGGCCGGTCGGCCGAGTCCGACGCGCTCGGTTCGAGCTCCGTGGTACGACTTGTTCAGATGCCCGACGCGCCGAGGGTCAGCGAGGTGAGCATCGTCCCCGAGCTCTCCGTTCGGCGGGGTCGAGAAGCCGAGTTCTACAAGCGCGCCATCGGGGCGGTCGAGGTCTATCGCGTCGGAGGGACCGACGAGAGCCCTGACGTCGTCGCGCGACTCTCAGTCGGGGGGCGTCGTTCTGGGTTTCGGACGACCCACCTGCGAGCGCCAACTTCGGAACCCGGGGTCAGATCTTGCAGTGACACATGGGCGCAAGGGGCGGCTAGACCCGGTGTGTCGGTTCTGTGCCAGATCTCGTCGTGTGGGGACGAGGTGGAAGCTTTGCCACAGAGCCGACACAGGAATGTGGCAATGCAAGACCTGACCCCGGGGTTACGTCGGCCCCGCGAACAGAAGAGAGAGCAACGTGCCCGAGCGAATGATCGAAGCTAACGGCGTCGAGCTGTGCACCGAGGCGTTCGGCGACCCAGCCGACGCGCCGGTCCTCCTGGTCATGGGCATGGGCGGGTCGATGCTCTGGTGGGAGGAAGGCTTCTGCCGAATGCTCGCCGAGGGGCGGCGGTTCGTGATCCGTTACGACCACCGCGACACCGGCCGCTCGGTCACCTACGAGCCGGGGCGTCCCGACTACACGAGCGCGGATCTCGTCGCCGACGCGGTCGGAGTGCTCGACGCCTACGGCATCCCTGCCGCGCACGTGGTCGGCGTCTCGATGGGCGCGGCGCTCGCACAGCTGATCGCCCTCGACTTCCCCGACCGCGTCCTCTCCCTGGTTCTCATCAGCACCTCCCGAGCGCTGCGGGGCGAGCGGCAGCTACCGCCGCCGACCGAGGAACTCGCGCGGTTCACAGCCAGGGCGACGGCCGACTGGTCGGACGCCGAGTCGGTGATCGAGTACCTCGTCGACTACTCGCGCGTGCTCGTGGGAGGCGATCGTCCGTTCGACGAGGCCGCGGTGCGCGACCTCGCACGTCGCGACGTCGAGCGTGCGCGCAACTTCGCGGCTGCGCAGAACCACGATGCTCTCCCGGACGACGAGCGCTCGCACGAGCCGCTGTCCTCGATCGCGGTGCCCACGCTGGTCGTCCACGGGACAGCGGATCCGATGTTCCCGCTCGAGCACGGGGAGGCGCTGGCGGAGGAGATCCCTGGAGCGAGGCTGCTACTGCTCGAGGGAGCCGGTCACGGGATCGATCGCGCCGACTGGGACACGCTCACGCGGGCGATCCTCGAGCACACCAGCTTCGACGCCGGCTAGGGCGTCGCGCCTGTCGCTTCGGCCTCTTCGCGCTGTCCAGGCGCCGACGCGTCCTCGGCCGGTGTCTCGGAGTGCCGCTTGCCGGCGGCGATCGCAACGGCAGAGCCGGCGAGTGCCCCGCCTAGCGCGGCTGCCCCCCAGCGGGTCCCGCGCCGCTCCCGGCCGAGCAGCGCGTCAAGTGAGAGCGGCCCCGGCCCGAGGTCGGCGATGGCAACGGCATTCGCGAGCAGGAGAACCTCGTAGCCGCCGGTCCCGACCTTGATCCCGTCGGGCCAGATCGCAGTGCGTAGGGCGGTCACCATCACGCTCCCGACCGCAGCGGCCGCCGCGGGCGTTGCAAGGCCGAGCGCGAGCAGCGCCCCACCGCTGGTCTCGGCCACCCCGGCGGCGATCGCGTTGCGCCGCCCCGGCCGCATGCCGATCGACTCGAAGAACTGTCCGGTCCCGCTCGGCCCATGGCCGCCGAACCAGCCGAAGAGCTTCTGCGTCCCGTGCTCGACAAAGATCGAGCCTACGGTGACCCGGAGGAGGAGACGCCCGATGTTCGTGCCCATCCTTGCTCTCTGTCGCTGCCCGCTCAGCCCCAACTCAAACGTCGGCCGAGGTCAGAGAACCACCGCCGTCGGCGGTGACTCAGCCGGCTCCGAGCCGACCCGGTTCATGCCGGTCACCGTAACGACGATCGTCGAGCCCTTGTCCTCGGGCGTGAGCGTGTAGCTCTTTGTCGTCGCGCCCGGGATCGGCGTGCAGATGGCCCCGAGGGCATCGCAGCGCTTCCATTCGAACGCGAACCCGATCGGTGCCGAGCCCAGCCAGCTGCCGGGCGCGGCGGTCAGTGTCTCGCCCACGGCGGCACTTCCCGCGATGGTGGGCGGTTCGATGTTGGCCGGCGGGTCCCCGAGCAGCACGGAGGAGAAGTCGGCGCTGTTGAACCGGTCGAGGTCGACGCACCCTCTGATGCCCGCAACGCGACCGCAGCTCGTCCACTGCCAAAACGTCCAGCCGAGGCCCGCCCAGTTCAGGCCGGGCACGGCCGGCAAGGGCGCCCGCGTCCAGCGAGCGACCCACAGCCAATGGCCGACGTCCCCGAACTCGGTCGTGTTGGCCATCGCAACTCGCCAGAAGCGCGGCGAGGAGTAGATCACCGGCGGCACTTGCAAGCGCCGCTCGGCCTCCTCGAGCCAAGCCGAAGTCCACGAGATCAGTGCGGAGGGCGCGAGACCCCCGGTCTTCTCGAGGTCGAGCACCGGAAACAGGTCGCCGGGCCGCGGCCGCGCGACTGCCGCGAAGTGAGCGGCCTCGGCACGGGCGTCCGCCAGCCTGGCGGCACGCTTCCTGCCGCCGGGCCGGGCGAAGTGGTA
Organism: Actinomycetota bacterium; assembly: GCA_046729915.1. Lineage (GTDB taxonomy): Bacteria > Actinomycetota > Thermoleophilia > Gaiellales > Gaiellaceae > AC-32. Next base: position 7,804 of record JBKPHO010000041.1, read on the forward strand.
CGCGCCGACTCTCAGCCCGACGGCACTCGCCCCCGCGCGGTACTGCGCGTACGTGCGGTCCGTGACTCGAGTGCCTTCGGTCGCCTTGACGAAGACGAACCCGTAGCCTGCGGCGGCGACGCGCGGCCAGCTCGTCACCCGGTTCCAGTGCGAGACGTCGAGCCCGCGGGTCCCTGCACGGCCCGGCGTGGCAAGCAGGAGCGCGAGCACCGCGATCGCCGCCGGCGCGAGGATGCGGCGGCGCCAGAGGGCGGAAACGCCTTTCGATCTCCCCATTAAGCGACCCACGGGCGCGAGGTGCGCCGCGACCCTACCGCACCAGCGGCAGAGAGTCGTGCCCCTCACCGTCGCGCCGCGCGTACGCCGTCATCGTCGGAGGGAGGCCGTTCCGCGCGTCGGTGAACCGCCAGAGCCCAGGGGCGACCTCGTCGAGTGGGGACGTGGCGGCCATTGTCACGTGCGGCCGCAGAGGCCTTAGGCCGGCCTGCGGCGGTGCTCGGACGAGGCGAACAGCGTGATTCCGACGGCAGCGAGGGCGACCGCCACGAGGAACTGGATCACCCAGCCGACGTCGAACAGGTCGGCCAGGATGCCGCCTAGAAGGCTCGCTCCGATCCCGACGAGCGCAGTCGCGAGCAGGCTGATGTCCTGTCGGCCTGGGAGCACGAGCCGTCCCAGGGCACCGATGAGCAGTCCGGCAAGCACAAGCCAGAGGAGCTCGAACGCGAGGCCGACCAGCGACCCCGCCAGCAGTAGGACGAGGACGACGATCAGCAGGATGACGACGACAGGCACGTTGCGGACGCTAACGAACTGAGAGGGTCTGACGGTCTATCCGGCTCGGCACGCGGCGGTACGAGCCGCGCCCCGCGGTTCGGTACGTTTCGGGGCGATGGCTACCCGCGAGGCCGCCTGTCACTGTGGCCAACTTCGTCTGGAAGTTGCAGGCGATCCGTTTGCGGTCTCGATCTGTAACTGCCTTGCTTGCCAACGTCGGACCGGAAGCGCCTTCGGGATGCAGGCGGGCTTCAAAGCGGATCAAGTGCGGGTCGTGGGTCGCTTCAACGACTACGCACGAGTCTCCGACGAGGCGGACAGGAAGGAGCACGTCTTCCACTTCTGCCCCGACTGCGGCGCGCAGGTCTTCTACACAGAGCCGACAGAGCCCGACCTGATCGTCGTCTCTGTCGGCTCCTTCGCCGACCCGACGTTCCCGCCGCCGAGTGAGTCGGGCTACGACTCTCGCCGTCACCAGTGGGTGAGGCTGCCCGACTCGATTCAGCCTTATGCCCCCGAGCTGTGGGACTCTGTGCGGCCTCTCTACGATGCCGGCAGGTATGCGGAGGCGGCAGACCGGGGCCGCGAGCTCATCGAGGCCCGCCCCGACCAGGGGCACCTCTACTACAACGTGGCGTGCTGCGAGAGCCTTGCGGGTCGGACAACCGACGCCATCGAGCACCTCCGCCAAGCGATCGACATGTGGGAGGGGTGTCGGGAGATGGCGAGCAGGGACTCCGACTTCGACCCGATCCGCGACGAGCCGGCGTTCAAGGAACTGGCGAACTAGCGGCGGCCATCCGCAGCCTCGTCAGGCGAGCAACAACCCCATGCCGACCGCCGCAGGCGCGCTTTCGACAAAGCCGTGCTTGGCGTAGAGAGGCCGACCAGGCGGGTCGGCAAGCAGGCTCACGTACGCACCGCTCGGTGCCCGTACGCGGATCTGCTCCAGGAGATAACTCAGCACCGCGCTACCCAGGCCGCGCCTCTGGTGCTCGGGTAGCACGGCCATGTCGACAACGTGGAAGTACCAGCCCCCATCGCCGATCACGCGCCCCATCGCGACCGACCGATCTTGCGACTCGTGGCGGACATGGCAGGCGGCCCAGCTTCCGGGCAGCGCGGACGTGGCCTGATCCTCCCTCTTGGGCGACAGTCCTGCGCGGATCCGCAGCTCGAGGTAGTCCTCAATCGCGGGCGGACCGTCGATCAGCCGGTATCCGTCCGCGAGCGACACGCTCGGGCAAGTCTCCCACACCGGACTCACAGCGCAGGTGATGCGGGAAGCATCCTTCCCGGCGAGGAGCTCGGTCGATGCAAAGAGGACTATGTCGCTCGAACTAGGGTCAGTCGGTTCCTATGGCGCGCCCACGGATCGGAATACTTCGGTCGTGCCGAACGAGCGGAGCCAGCAGTTGCAAGACCTCGCCCAACGCGTTGCTGATGCGCTTCCGCTCGAGGTGACGGAGGAGGTGGTGCTGACCGGCAGCGTGTCGCGCGGCGTCGCCGACGAGGTCTCCGACATCGAGATGCTCATCGTTACGCAGGAACAAATGGAGCTGGCTGCCTGCTTCGAGCTCGCTCGGGCTGCGGGGCTGGAAGAGCTCGACACCTGGGGCGATCAATCGACGCAGACAAGGCGCGTTTCCGGCTTGCTCGAGGGTGTCGCACTCGAGCTCGTTTGGTGGTCACGGGAATACGCAGAGTCCTCGATCGATTCGTTCTTCGGCAGTGATGTGTCATCGGCCGCCGACGCGATCGCTTGCGGCGTTGCGCTGCGGACGTCGGGATCGCTGGCGCGGTGGCAAGCCCGACTGAGCGACTATCCGGAAGAGCTCGCGAGGGCACAGATCGAGGACGCCGCGCTGACGTGGGGCGGGTTCCCGCCCGCGGGATTGCTCACTCTCGCCCGCCCTGGTGAGCTGCTCGCGCGCACGGAGCGGATGCTCGATGATGCCTTGCGTGTCCTCCGGATCGTCTACGCGCTCAACCGGGCCTGGCTGCCAACGCACAAGCGTCTCGCGGCACGCGTGGCGTCACTCGCAGTGAAGCCTGCTCGACTCGCGGAACGAATCGAAGAGGCCTTCTCAGAGTCAGACCCACGGCGCGCATTGCTGGTTATGACCGAGCTGCAATCGGAGACCGTCGCTCTCGCACCCGATGGCCCAAACGTGAACCGGGCGCGCCGGTGGCTAGCTGCGGGTGCGAACCTGCTCTCCTCGAGCGGAAGATAGGTTGGCTGGGCCAATGCTCGGGAATGTCCCCGAGCGAGGCCTAGATGGCGAGGTCTACGACCTCGATCTGGTGGCCTTCCCGAGACACGCGCACAGACAGTCGGGAGGGTGACCCGGGCGGGCTAGGTTCAAAGGACCACTCCGCGCGGAACATCCGGCCCGATCCGCCCTTGCTCGCCGTCCGAAGCATGTAGCTCGTCCCCGAGTCGTCGCTCAACTCCAGGTCGACGTCGAATACGTCCTCGGCGGGTTGGTTCGGAGGCGAGCCCTCGCGTCCGCCGCGCGCCCAGGGATCGAGGGTCCCGTGGAACTCACGGTCAAGCACCTCCGTTCGCGCGTTCGGGAAGCCAGCGAGCCTGACGATCACTCCAGCCGACCAAACTTCCACGCTGATGAGGGCAACACCCACACCCTCGCGCGAGTACAGCATCGCCATCGGGGTGACGACCTGCAAGGCACGCGGCACGCAGGAACCTTTCCGGATCTAGCTCCCTGCCCCGGGCCAGCGTTCGGGATTGTCACCCGAGGGTTGCGCAGCTACGACCACTGAGGACGCGGCCGTCAGCTATCGCGGCAGCGGGCGGAGCGCGTCGATGAGACGCAGAACGCCCGCGCTTGTTAGTGAAGGGTAACCCGGCAATGTGCTGGGGTTGACGAGCACAAGTAACCCGTTGCGACTCAGTGCCGCCCGCTGCACCCTGAGGGCCAGCTTCGGGGTGTTCGCCTGCCCGCCTGGCACGTATTCGAGACCACGTTCCAGGACGACGTGACCCGGCGGCGGCCCTTCCCGGTACCAGCTCGGGTGCCTCGTGCCGAACTCCTGCAGGCTAAGGCCGCCGTAGTCGTAGCGCACGAACGGGGCCGCGCTCAGCCGCACGCCTGACTTCCCCTTGAGCACCTCCACTCCGACCGCGATCGACTGAAGGGGCTGGTCTGCGAACATCCGGCCGAGCCAGAGGGGCGTTCGTCGCAACGCGCGGCGCGTCCGGGTCTGCAGCAGCGTTGTTTCGGGTGAGACGGCGAACTGAGTTGCGCTCGACAGCTTCGGGAATCCGTCCGCGATCCCGCCGTCCGGCACGGCGAAGGCGAAGCGGCTGGTCGGCACGTCCTTCAGCCGTCCGGTCACCCAAGATTCCGACGCCACCTCACCGTCCTCGAGGTACCTGTATGCGATCGGCTGATGCGATTGCACGTCGATGCCCACCCGTTCACCTGAACCGGGTGTGGGCCCAAAGCCTCTCTTCAAAGGCTTGCCCGCCCAAATCACCTCGCGGCCGTGGAAGCGATATGTCCCCGGATCGCGCACGTAGCCGCGTGAGTCGAGCGGCGAGTTGGTCGCGAAGGAATAGCCGGGCACGCACGACCCGTAGCGCGTCTTATCGCAGGACACGACCTGATCCGACTGCGTTCGTCCGTCCAGGCGGACGACCACCCGCGCCAGCCCGCTGTCCGGGTCGAACCAGAGCTCCGACGTCGTCCTCGTCGGACGCTGCCGATTGGTTGCCAGGTCGATCGTGACCGGCCGCGCCAAGGTCTGCGTCTCGATCATCTGATGTTCGACAGGGCCACGAGCTTTCACGAGCCCGAATCCGGGCGGGGCCGCTGTCGTGTCTGTCGAGTCGCCACTCGTGAGTGTGAGACCGATCCACGCTCCTGCGCCGATTACGAGCGCGAGAAGAGCGGCGACGGCGTAGGCGAGTCGCCGTCGGTGCGCTCGCCGGCGCGCCTCTTCGACCAGCGCCTCGGCGTCGGCGTGCTGTGGCGACCCTGGCGGGGCGGTGACGACCATCAGCGAATGAAGCTACTCTAACTAGCACCACTGTTCCACGTCAACGCGGGCGAAGCGCGTCCGGGCGAGCGCATGCCGCCGGCGCGGGACCTCGCTGCCGCCCTCGGCGTGAGATCACAGGTGCCGGCCGCGGAAGATCGCCTCAGCGGGTTGGGCGAACGTGCCGCGCCTCAAACCGGCCGCGATTCCGTCCACGACTCGCTCGACGTCACGGGCGTCGGTCTCCCACACGTAGCGTTCCTCGTGCGGCCATAGAGTCAGCGCCTCGATCCTTCTTCGAGGAGACCGCGACGAGCGGATCAGCATCCAGGGTGCCGTGACGAGCACTCGAAGGAGAGGGATCAGCAGGTCGTAGATCAGAGACAGGAAGGCGTCGACGACGACGAAGCCAAGACTTGCCGAACCAAATCCGGGCCCCGGTGTCCCCTCATACGCAACCGGTCGCCACGTCGGCAACTGGAAGCGCGATGCATAGATCTCCCACCGAGTCCCGTCGGGCGCGGTGACCACGCGCACAGGCCCCAGGAACCGCACGGTTCAGCCTGTCGGGCGCAGTCGCACGCGACAATCCTAAGCTGGAGGGACAGGCGAGCCGCCTGCGCCGGCGTTCGGGAATGTCCCCGAGGTTGGTCGCGGTGAAGCCGTGGTGAGGTTTCGACCTTCTGTGGTCAGCCGCTGCTGCCGCTACCGGCTGGGTTGTGGATGATTTCCCAGAGGTGTCCGTCGGGGTCGCGGAAGTAGCCTGAGTAGATGCCCCACGGGCGGTCGTGGGGCTCGGTGACGGTCGCGCCGGCCGCCTCGGCTTGCGCGAGGAGCGCGTCGACCTCGGCTCGGCTTGCGACGAGGTGGCCGAGGCTGAACTCGCCGCTCTGCGCCGGCCCGGGTGGGATCTCGGCGTCCTTCGCGAGCTCGCTGCGCGGGTAGAGGGCGAGAATCAGCCCACGGTCGAGCCGGAACATGGCGACGGCGCCGGCCGGAGTGGTGTCGTCGCCGATGAACTCGGTGCCGGTCAGGCCGGGTGACTCGAGACCGAGCCCCTCGCGGTAGAAGGCGAGCGCGCGCTCGAGGTCGCCGACCGCCAGGGTGATCACGTCGATGCGATGTTCCATCATCTGCTCCCTCCTTCCCCCCGCTCCCGTCTGCCTCGGCCGGCATGCGTCAGAGCGTGTGCGGCCTCGCCTGGGCCAGTCTTCGGGAATGTCAACCGAGTTGCCTCGACGTAGGGGAGGCCTGCTCATGTGTTCCAAACCACCTCGATCGGTCGTTCGACGCCTGGAAGCGGCAGGGCGTTGGCCTCGGCCTCGATCGCGTCGCGCGTTCCGCGCGAGAGAGGTGCCCAAGCGTCGATCCGCACGGTGTGGTGCGCCCGTCTCCAGGTTCCGCGGATCTCGCCTTCGACGAGGAGCGCACCTGGCCACACGCGTGGCGTCCAAAGACGCTGCCGCTGATCCTCGCGCGGAACGAGAAGCTCCCGCTCTGCTCCGTCGAGCAGAAAGTAGGCATCGCCGCTCGGCAGCAGGCGCGCGGGCGCGGCGACCGTCTCGCCGGCGCGAATCGCCGGCTCGTCTTCGGCGAGCAGCCACTCGCCGCCAAGTGGCGATCGAACCGGCAGCAGCGATGCCTCGAGGGACGCGAATGCGTCAGTCGCCGACCGCCGGGAGATCCCTGCCCAGCGGGCGAACCCGTCAGCCGTCGAGGGCCCGAAGACGTGGAGGTAGCGTCGAGCGAGCTCGCGACAGGCGTCGGCAGGGTCGACCTTCGCAGCGGCGACCGTCCAAACGGTCGGCGCACGCGCGCCTTCCCAGCGGATGGCGACCGTGCCGGTCGTGGCGGCGTACCTGAGCCAGTTGCCAACGCCGAGTGCGCGCCCAACGTCGCGGTCCGTCATCCGGCTGCCGTCGAGGTGGGCGTGCAACCGCTCGGCCAGGCGCTCGGCCCGGAGCCGCCTCTTGGCGTTGTCGGGAAGGCGCCCGAGCGAGAAGAGCGCAAAGTCGCGCTTCGCGACGACATAGGTGCAGTAACGAGGGCCCCACAGCTGGGCGAGCGACGGATCCTCCCACGTCGAGGGCTCCACCCCGTCCACCCGCGCGTGCAGCGAGAGCAGCGCGGCTCTCGGCACGCTGTCCTGCAGGCCGGCCCACGCCGCCCGCCGCAGCGACTGCGAGCCCATTGGCATTCGCTCGTCGAGTGCGCCGACTCGTCGTCGGAACGCCAGGATCTGCTGCCGCGTGAGCCTGAGTCGCGATTCCACCGAGCCCGCCATGAGCTCAAGGACCCTAAGTAAGTCTCGGCCGTCTCGCCTGAGCCAGCGCTCGGGAATGAAGCTCCTATGACCTGTCAAGCCATCAGCGGCTCCTGGTTCTGCAGCAGCCGGTAGAGGTGGCGGGCGAGGTAGCGCTTGAGCAGGCGGGTGGCGTCGCGGCGGCTCTTGCCCTCGGCGACGCGGCGGGCGATGTACTCCCTGGTCGCCGCGTCGTGCTGGCGGCGGTGGAGCGTGATCGTGTGCAGGGCGCGGTTGAGCTGGCGGTCGCCGCCGCGGCTCAACCGGTGCCGGCTCGTTTGACCGCTGGAAGCGGGGAGAGGGGCGACGCCGGCGAGGCTGGCAAAGGCGGCCTCGGAGCGGACACGACCTCGGTGTGACCAGGCGACGAGCAGTTGGGCGGCGACGATCGGGCCGACGCCCGGCTCCTCCAGCAGCCGCGGTGCGAGCACACGGACGAGCGCGAGCAGCTCGCGTTCGAGCTCCTCGGCCTCGATCGTCGCCGCTTCGATCCGGCGTGCAAGCGTCCGCAGCACGAGCCGCGCCGCGAGCTCATCCACAGTCGAGCTCCTCGAGCGACGCAGGCGGCTGCAGCGCTCGAGCAGCCGTCCAAGCGGGAGCCCGCGCAGCTCGTCGCGGAGGGTCTCGGGCGCGGTCACGATCACGCTCCGCAGCTGCACGAGTGCCTGGCGGCGTACGTCGACGGCGCTGCGACGGGCGAGCAGCAGCAGCCGCAGCGCCTCGCGGTGCTCTCCCGAGCGCGGCCGCGGCAGTGGCTCACTCGTGAGCGCGGCGCGGGCGGCCCTGACCGCGTCGAGCTGGTCGTCCTTGCCGCGTAGCCGCCGCTCGCCGCGCGGCGAGCGGCCCACCTCGAGCACCGTCTCGCCGCGCGCGCTCAGGTAGCGGGCAAGGCCGGCACCGTAGTGGCCGGCGCCCTCGACCGCCCAGAGACGGTCAGCATCCGCCTGCTCTCGAGCGAAGCGAAGCGCCTGCGCGTAGCCGCGGCCGTTGCTCGCCACCGTCCGCTGTGCCAGCATCGCCCCGGTCGCCGCCTCGACGAGGGCGAGCGTGTGCTCGTCGCGGTGTGTGTCGACGCCGACCACGTAGTCCACCAGCTCTGCAACCATCCCGATCGATCCTCCGGCTTTGTTCGTAGGGTCAGGTGACGCCGGTCTAAGTGCGGAGAAACCGCGGCGGCAGGACTGTGATGAGTCACGCCAACAAGGCGGACAAGCTCCTGATCAAGCCAGCAGCGGGCGCCAGACCGGCGTCGCCGTGCCGCTCGGACGGATCATTCCCAAGGCACGCAAGGCGGCCAGTCACCCGACGAGTCACAAGCGGCACGGAGACACCAGGCTGGCGAGGGCCCCAGACAGACCGACCTGGCGAGTCTCACAGTCACCCGAGGGGCGCCCAAGGCGCGGCGCACCGCCTACACTGTCCCGTGTGTTGTCCGGGCTGAAACTCGTCGGGGTGCTCGTTGTCGGGCTGGTTTTCTCCGAGCCACCCATCCCGCCGCCAGGCGCGGATACCGACCGGCCGGATGCCAACTACCGACCGGCGAGGCAGAAGAACGTCAACCCCAGCGACCCTCCCGAGGGCTACTACGAGACTTCCGAGCCGCCGCTGCGGACGCTCGGGCTCCGTGGGCTGCGGAAGATCGCTGCCGCGATCCGGCGCTAGGCCTACCAGCCGGCCTAGCAGCTCGCCGAGGCAGGATCGAGAGCGTCGCACGCGACGACTACGTCACTGTTGTCGATTCCAACGACCTTGACCGGCGATTGGCCGGCGGACTCGGTGGCCTCTGGAATCGGCGTGGCGTAGAAGCGGACGTGACCCAACGACTCCGGCGCTGCGTAGGTCGGCACCCGCAGAACGCCGCCGTTCCTGAAGTAGATCGCGACCTCGGCAGCGGTGTCCACCACCGGGCCTGCAGCCCAGTAAGGCAGCTCGGCAGACTGGGCGCTGCCGTAGTTGATTCCCCGCGGGCCACCTGGCGAGCCCGGTGGGAGGACACTGAAGCCACCACAGGCGAGCGCTCCGCCAGTGCTTGCCGACGGCGGCGAGGCGTACGGCATCACGGCGACGCAGATGCCGTTATCAGTGGCACGATAGGCAACGAGCTGCCAGCGCTTGCCATCCCAGGTGCCGGTCTTCACGACGACCGGCTCGGTCAGGGGCGTCAGGAGCTGAGGTTGAGGGCCACGGAAGAACCACCAGTCGTTCGTCGCGGCAACGGTCGCAGCGGCGACCGGGACGACGATGACAGCGACGATTGCGGCCGCTAGGACCCATTTGCGCTTACGCCAGGCTGGTCCGGAGGAATCTGCGCCCTCAACTCCGGCGCGCTTGAGGACATCGCTCCAGTCGTGCGCGAAGTGCTGCGGCGGCCCGAGGCGATCCAGGGCATCTGCAACTGAGCGAGCATTCATCGTCGTACCTCCTGCAATGCGTCCCTGAGGGAGCGATGGGCTGCGTGAAGGGTGGCGGAGATGGTTCCGACCTCCACTTCGAGGGCTTCGGCAATCGCGCGATAGTCGAAGTCGAGGTAGTAGCGAAGGAAGAGGGCGTCACGCTGCCTCTGTGGAAGCCGCAGAACCGCGTCGCGAACGATGGACCCGCCTTCGTC
>JBKPHO010000042.1:0-2478 GCA_046729915.1 Actinomycetota bacterium
TTCGGCAGCACCTTGTCGTTGGCGCTGACGCCGTCTCCTGCACCCGCGAAGGCGGGCCCGCCGACGACCTGGATCGCCGTGTCGGTCACGTCGTCCGTCGGCTTGCGCCCGTTCGGCCACGAGGCACCCGGCGCGGAACTGACGTTCAACCTCAACAGCTCCGAGAAGCGCGGGTCAGCGGGCCCGTACTTCAGCAGCGCGCTCTCGAGGTCGGTCCTCGGCGTGGCCGGCACCGGTGCGCCGAACACGAGCGAGAGCGCGAGCGCGAGGCGCGGGTTCTCGTAGTAGTCGAGGAACTGCGACTCCTGCCCCGGATCGAGCGCGTTCCAGCGGTCCTTGTCCTTCGTGCCGATGATCAGCTCGTTCACGAGCGGATTCGCCAGTCGCTGGACCTGCACGAAGCGCCTGGCGTGGTGCCAGCGCCCCTCGCCGCGGCCTCCGAGCACTGTCACCTTCGGCCTGCTCGTGCTGGCGTACCCGCCGAGCCAGGGGTGATTCGTCTGCGCGGGGCTCTGGCGGTCGCGAGTGAGCATGCTCGCGGGCAGCTCGAGCGCGATCGTGTTGACGTTGAAGCCGGAGAGCATGTCCGTCGCCGGCGAGCGCAGGTTCAGCGTGTCGAACGCCGCGCCGAGGTCGATGAAGAACGGGTCGTCGCGCTGCCCGGCGAAGACGCGGACCCCGTTGCCCAGGCTGTACATCCCCTGCGCGGCGAGGCCGTCGTAGCTCGGCATCGTCCGGGGCCCCACGTTTGACGGGACTGCGATCTTGTCCGCCATCGGCGAGAGCACGGTGCGATGACCGTCCTTGATCATCGTGATCGTGTAGTGCTGCCGCAGCCCGAGACCGGGCGAGTCGAGCGACGTGATCGGCGGGATCACCGCTCCGGTCGCCGGCGGCACGCCTCCGACGTACGAGAGCGGCAGTCCCAGCGCATTCACGGCACCGCGGATCTCGCTCGTGAAACGGAACTCGAACTCGACGTCGTCGGCATTGCCGTCCCGGTCGTTGTCGACGTGGAACGTGTAGCCGACGCTCGGGTCGAAGTTGTAGTAGTTCGGCCCGCTGCTGGGCTCCTCGCCTGGGATCACGTCCATGATCAGGTCGACCTTGTCGGCCTGGCCCGGCTCGGTGCTGCGGAAGATGAAGAAGTCCGTGATGTCCGCCGGCGGGTCGTTCGCGATCAGCGGCGCTTCACGGTGACTCGCCGCCTGCGCCGGCGACGGGCCCGGTCCGAGACGCAGCACGAGCAGCGCGAGCGCCGTGCCCAGCAGCACAAGTCCCACCAGCGCCACGTGCCGCCTCCCTAGGACAGCCGTCATGGCTGCCTCCTTCCTCCCTCTGGGGTAGCTGGGTTGACGGGCGTGATTCGCCCGAGGCCGCGGATCGGTTCGAGCTAGGCCGCGATCCGAGTGCCTGCGGTGCCGGCAATCGCGTCGCCGAGGGCGGCGGGCGAGGTGATCAGCGCCTCATGCCCCGTCGCGCGGACGAACTCGACGCACGCCTCGACCTTCGGCCGCATCGACCCCGCTGCCAGCTCCGGCATGAGTGCCTCGGCCTCGTCCGGCGAGAGCTCGCGCAGCTCCTCCTGGCGCTCGGTGCCGAAGCCTGAGTAGACCGCGGGGACCTCGGTGAGGATCACGAGCCGGTCGGCGCCGAGACTGCGTGCGAGCAGCGACGAGGCTCGATCCTTGTCGATCACGGCGTCCACGCCGGCCAGGTGAGCGCCCCGGCGCGAGGCCGGGATCCCGCCCCCGCCGCAGGCGACGACGATCGAGCCCGCCGCGAGCAGCGCGCGGATCGCGTCGAGCTCGACGACCTCGAGCGGCGCGGGCGAGGGCACAACCCGGCGCCAGCCCCGGCCCGCGTCGTAAACGACCGTCCAGCCGCGCTCTCGCTCGAGCTCCCGGGCCCGCTCCTCGCTGTAGAACGGCCCGACAGGCTTCGTCGGCTCCTGGAACGCGGGGTCGTCCTCGGAGACGAGCACGTGCGTCAGCAGGCACGCGACCGGCCGCCCGGCGACCGGCTCGAGCTCGCTCTCGATCAGCGCCCCGATCTCGGCCTGAGTCTGCGCGACCGCGAGGTAGAGGGGCAGCGGCGGCGCCTCGGCGGCCGCACGCTCCTGGCGCAGGAGCTCGTTGCCGACCTGCGGCCCGTTCCCGTGCGTGACGACCAGCTCGCGCTCGTCCAGAAGCGGTCGGAGCGCGGCGCACGCCTCACGCAGGTTCGCGCGCTGCTCGGCGGCCGTTCCGCGCTCGCCGGGCCGCATCAGCGCGTTCCCGCCGAGCGCGACGACCGCGGTCACACGAGCGCTTTGTCGCCGATCAAGCCGTGTTCTTGCAGGACATCGGCCAGCGTCGGCTCGCCGACCTCCTGGAGCCGGTACGTGACCCGCAGCGCGGGAACGTCGAAGTCGATCAGCCGGCGCAGGTCGATCGGCGTCCCGATCAGGACGAGCTCGGCGCCCGAGCCCTCGATCGT
>JBKPHO010000043.1:0-1027 GCA_046729915.1 Actinomycetota bacterium
GAGCGACGCGCTGAAGTTCGAGCCAAGCCCCTCCAACTACCTCGCGGACATGGACTCGGGCTTCTACGTCTCGTCGTACCTGCGCTCGTGGGCGTTCGAGTCGCAGCTGCGCGACAGCCTGCGCGAGCGGTTCGGGAACGAATGGTTCACCCGGCGCGAGGCCGGCTCGCTGCTGCGGGAGCTCTGGGCCGAGGGCCAGAAGCCGACCGCGGACGAGTTGCTGAAGGAGGTCGCCGGCAGCGAGGTCGAGCTGTCCGCGGTGCACGACCGGATTCGCGAGACGCTTTCTTAGGCGCTCGCACGGACGGCGGCGACCGTCAGACGAATCGCCGCCGCGAGCTTCGCCGGGCTCACCCGGCCGGCGCGGTCGCAGGCGGAATGCCAGCACGGATCCCAACGCCACTCGATCCACGCCGCCGGGATGCCCCCGCGTGTCAGCTCCTCGTGGTCCGACAGGCCGCGGTCGCGGAGGTACGTAGCACGGAGACCGATCCGCCGCGCCGCTGCGAGGGCGACGCGCGCGGAGCGGTTCGGCACCGGCTCGAGCCCGCGCACGTTCAGCTCGGGGCCGTAGCCGACCATGTCCAGTGAGAGGGCCAGCCGGACGCCGCGGCGCTCGGCCCGCGAAAGGCTCCGCAGCAACCGTGCCGAGCCGAGGTGGAGGCTCGAGCTCGTCATCACCTGCTCCTCTGCGCCGAGCGCCGCGTACAGCACCCCGCGTGTCTTCCCCAGCTCACGCGCGACCTCGACAAGCGCGCCCACGCCCGAGCCATTGTCGTTCGCGGCCGGTCCGGCAGAGACGCCGTCGAGGTGCGCGACGACGATCACTCGCAGGCGGCCGCCGGTGCGGAAGACAAGGTTCCGCGAGGCACCACCGCGCGGTAGTGGCACCGCCTGCACGGCGGGCGACAGCCCGAGCCGCGCGAACCGCGCCGTCACCACCCGCGCTGCCCGCCACTCCGTGGCCGAGCCGGCGACGCGTGGCCCGAGGGCGGCGATCGCCCGCACCGTCTGCTTCGCGCGGATC
>JBKPHO010000044.1:0-2555 GCA_046729915.1 Actinomycetota bacterium
GACGAGAAGAGCACCGCGGTCGCGACCGTGCCGGTGCCGACGAACTCGACGTAGCGGAAGCCGCCGATCGTGCTCACGAGCGAGCCGAAGCCGAACCCGAACGCGAGCAGGTAGATCGTCGGCTCCACGGTCGAGGAGAACGTGCTCGCCTTCCAGTACGACGAGAAGTTGACGACCTCGCGCACGAGCACGCCCGTCAGCGCGGGCCGCTCGAGCCGCCCGATCCGCGCTGTTTCGGCCCGGGCCACCACTACTCGATCTCCTCGCCGGTGAGCAGGACGAAGACGTCCTCGAGGTTCGCCGGCCGCCGCTCGCCCTCGACCGGGTAGCCGTTGCGGTCGACCCCGAGGATCGAGATGCTCGTGCCGGTGCGCCGTGTGCGCAGGCCCGCCTCCGCCGCCTCGGCCTGCACCTCGGCCAGCCGCGCGGGCGGCCCGTAGACCTCGAGCACCTCGCGGCCCGCGTGCTCGAGGACGAGCTCGGACGGCGGCCCGGAGGCCACGCCCCGGCCGTGCGACATGATCAGCACCGTGTCGGCCAGGCGCTGCGCCTCCTCGATGTAGTGCGTCGACATCAGGATGGTCGTGCCCTCGGAGCGCAGCGCATCGATCAGGGCCCACAGCTCCTGGCGTACCTGCGGGTCGAGGCCGACCGTCGGCTCGTCGAGCAGCACCAGGCGCGGTCGGTGGACGAGCGCCCGCGCGATCAGTAGCCGCCGCCGCATGCCGCCGGAGAGCTTGTCGACCTTGTCGTGCCGGCGATGGACGAGGTTGGCCATCCGCACCGCGCGCTCGATCGCCTCCTTCCGTTGGTGGCGGCCGATCCGGTAGAGGTGCGCGAAGACGAGCAGGTTCTGCTCGACCGTGAGCGTGACGTCGAGGTTGTCGAGCTGCGGCGCGACGCCGCACTCCGCGCGGGCTGCCTTCGAGTCCTGCGGGAGCCGGAAGCCGAGCACCTCGAGCTCCCCCTCGTCGGCGATCGCCTGCGCTGTCAGCAGCCGCATCGTCGTCGACTTGCCTGCGCCGTTCGGGCCGAGCAGGCCGACGCAGGTCCCGACCGGCACCTCGAGGTCCAGCCCGTCGACGGCGGTGATGGGGCCGTAGCGCTTGACGACTCCGCGAAGGCGGATGGCGAGCTCTCCCGTCACGGCCCCCAGCATGCCAGCGAGACGGCGCGCTCAGTCCGGCTTCGGCGACGGCATCGACGAATCCCAGAGGCGGAACCCGCCGAGAAACGCGTTCTCGTTCGCGCCCAAACGGACGTTCGGCGGCAGCTCGCCGAGCTTCCTGGCGTTGCCGCCTCCGAGGACGACGTAGTCCGGGCCCACGGCCGCGGCGAGCCGCTCGATCGTCTCGAGGACGGCGGCCCGCCACTTCTTCTTGCCGAGGCGCTTGCGGCCGCGCTCGCCGACGTAGTCCTCGAAGGTCGCCTTGCGGAAGGCAGGTGCGCGAGCTCAAGAGACTCGACGACAACGCCGTCCACGAGTGCCGAGCCGAGGCCGGTGCCGAGCCCGAGAAACAGCATCCTGCCGCCCTCGTAGCTGCCGAGCGCCTGCATCGCGGCGTCGTTCACGACCTTCGTCGGCTTGCCGAACGCGTCTTCGAAGTCGAACCCGACCCACCCGGTGCCCAGGTTCACCGGCTCGGAGGCCACTCGGCCGCCGTGTACCGGCGAGGGGACTCCGACCGAGACGGTGTTGTAGGCCCAGTCCAAGGTCACGTCGAGGACGCCGTCGACCATCCGCCGGCCGGTCAGCTCCGGCCCCGAGTCGAAGCGCCTGCGCTCGTCCCCGCTCGAGAGCAGCACCTTGACGTGCGAGCCGCCGACATCGACGGCGAGTACCTCGCGCAGTGCCTTCTCACCGCTCACACGGTGAGAATGACGCGCGTTCAGAGGATCGCGCGAGGGTAGGTCTTCGCCGCGACGAGCGCGGTGGCGGCGAGGAACCCGGCGACCACAAGGAAATCGAGCCAGAGCATCCCGCCGGCCGAAATGCCGAGCAGCAGGTCGCGCATGCCGTGCACCTCGTAGCTGAGCGGGTTGGCGTGAGCGACCACGCGCAGCCAGGCCGGCATGATCGAGAGCGGGTAGAGGGCACTCGAGGCGAAGAACAGCGGCATCACGACGAGCTGGCCGATGCCCATGAAGCGCTCGCGCGTGCGCACCAGCGAGGCGAGGATCATCGACAAGCACGCAAATCCGCACGTCCCGAGCAGGAGCAGGAGGATCGCGCCGCCGATGTCGAGAGGATTCCAGCGGATAGCGATTCCCGCGATCGCGACCACGGCAAGCAGCACGATCGCCTGCGCGAAGGCGCGAATCGCGGCTCCCCCGGCCTTGCCGAGCACGATCCCGAGCCTCGGGAGCGGCGTGGCGAGCAGCCGCTGCAGCTGGCCGACGTCGCGCTCCCAGATCACACCGAGGCCGAAGAAGATCGCCACGAAGAGCGCGGCCTGCGCCATCACGCCCGGCGCGAGGTAGGCGCGGTAGTCGTCGAAGCCGCCGCTCAGCGTGTGGTTGCGCTGCAGCGCCGTCCCGAAGACGAACAGCCAGAG
>JBKPHO010000045.1:0-4823 GCA_046729915.1 Actinomycetota bacterium
GAATGGGCGAGGCAGCGCGAGCTGCTCGAACGGCAGGAGCCCTACCGGCACGCGGTTAGCCACTGTCACCGGTGCAAGTCGCGGATCGAGCCCCTGGTCATGCCGCAGTGGTGGTGCGCGATGGAGGAGCTCGCCAAGCCGGCGGTGGCGGCGATCCGCGAGGGCCGCGTTCGCTTCACGCCCGAGCGGTTCGCACGCGTCTGCCTGGACTGGCTCGAGAACGTCCGGCCGTGGTGCATCTCGCGACAGATCTGGTGGGGGCATCGGATCCCGGTCTGGTACTGCCCCGACGGCCACGTCACCGTCGCGGAGCAGACGCCCGCGGCCTGTGCCGAATGCGCGTCGACCGACCTGCGGCAGGACGAGGATGTGCTCGACACCTGGTTCTCGTCCGCGCTCTACCCGTTCGCGACGCTCGGCTGGCCGGAGGAGACGCCGGAGCTCGAGCGCTACTACCCGGGCGACGTGCTCACGACGGCCCGTGACATCATCTTCCTATGGGTCGCACGGATGATCTTCGCCGGGCTGGAGCTCCTCGACGAGGAGCCGTTCCACGACGTGGTGATCCACTCCTACCTCCTCAATCCCGACGGCCGCCGCATGGGGCGTACCCTTGGGACGGTCATCGATCCCGAGGAAGCGCTCGAGCCGTACGGTGCCGACGCGACCCGCTACGGGCTGCTCTGGGTGACGTCGAGCCAGGACCCGCGCTTCTCGTTCGGCTCGATCGAGGAGGGCCGCAAGCTCGCGATCAAGCTCTGGAACGTCTCACGGCTGATCCTGCAGAACGCCGGCGACGAGCGGCCTGAAGCGCGCCCGCGCGAGCTCGAGGAGCGCTGGATCCTCGCGCGGCTCGAAGCGGGCCGCTCCGGGTTCGAGGAGCTGCTCGGGGGCTACGACTTCGCGGCGGCGGTCAAGCTCCTGTACCGGCTCACCTTCGACGATTTCTGCGACTGGTTTGCCGAGGCGATCAAGCCGCGGCTCTACGAGGCCGACGCCGACGCCCGCGCGACCGCGCTCAGCTCCCTCGAGCGGCTGCTCAAGCTGCTGCACCCGGTGATGCCGCACGTGACCGAGGAGATCTGGTCGCAGTTCCACGACGACCGGCTGATCGTGGCGCCGTGGCCGGAGCCCGACGAGAGATTTGTAGCCGACGTCGCGGCGCTCGACCGCGTCCAGCAGCTGGCGCGGATCTTCCGTCGCAGCGGGGTGCTCGTCGAGCTCGAAGGCGACGAGGGGCGGATCTTCGACGCCGTCGTCAAGCCCGACCGCGCGAAGGCCGACGGCGGGAACCTCGACGCGGAGGTCGAGCGGCTCCGCAAGGAGGTCGGCAGGGCGGAAGGGATGCTGGCGAACGAGCGCTTCGTCGAGAACGCGCCGGGTGAGGTCGTCGAGGCCGAGCGCGAGAAGCTCGAGCGCTATCGGCGCGAGCTCGACGCACTCTCCGCCTGACGTGAGCGGCCATCTCGAGTGGCTCGAGTCGCTCTCTCCGTGGCCCGAGGAGTTCGGCCTCGGCCGGATGCAGGCGTTCCTCGCGGAGCTGGGCGAGCCGCAACGCGCCTTCCGCGTGATCCACGTCGTCGGCACGAACGGGAAATCGACCGCGACCCGCCGGGCTGCTGCCTTCCTGCTGCGCGAGGGCCTGGCGGTCGGCGCCTACACGTCGCCGCACGTCGCGGGGTGGAGCGAGCGGATCCAGGTCGGCGGCAAGGACGTTGAGCTCGAGCAGGCGCTGGAACGGGTGCGCCCCGCAGCCGAGCGGCTCGGCGCGACGCAGTTCGAGGTTCTGACCGCGGCTGCGCTGGCGGAGTTCGCCGCGGCAGGGGTCGACGTGGCGGTCGTCGAGGCCGGGCTCGGTGGGCGCCTCGATGCCACGAACGTCCTCGGCGCGGAGGTGGTCGCGCTCACCAACGTGTCCCTCGACCACACGGAGGTTCTCGGCCGGACGCGGGCGGAGATCGCCGCCGAGAAGCTCGCCGTCGTGACGCCTGGGTCGACGGTGGTGCTCGGCGAGCCCGAGTGGGAGTCACGCGCGCGCGCGCGAGGGGCCGCCCGCGTAGTGCACTCCGACGACGTCGGGCGCGCCGCGGCGGAGGCGTTCCTCGGGCGGCTGCTCGAAGGGGAGGTCGAGGTCGACCTGCCGGGCCGCTTCGAGCTCCTCGGCGACGACGTCTTCGCCGGCGCGCACAACCCCGCCGGGGCCGAGTGGCTGCTCGAGCGGCTTCCCCGCAGCGACTACGTCATCGTCGCCTCGATCCTCGCCGACAAGGACGCCCAGGCGATGCTGGCCGCCTTTGCGCGGGCCGGACGCACCTTGGTTGCCACCGCCTCACGTAGCGCGCGGGCGCTGCCGGCCGAGGAGCTGGCCCGCCGCGCCGCACCGTTCTTCGACCGCGTCGAGACCGTCGCCGACCCCGTCGGGGCCCTCGCGCGTGCCCGCGAGCTCGCGGGCGACGACGGCGCCGTGCTGGTCACCGGCTCCCTCTACCTGCTCGCGGACCTCAACGTCCGACTCCAGCGAATACCATGGGAAAGCTCGGCGAGCGCCTGAGCGTCTTCGCGCTGGCCGTCGTCGTCGTTCTGGCGATCGTCGGCCTCGCGTTCGGCGCCGGCTACCTCGTCGGGAAGCTTCTCCTCTGAGGGAGGCGGGGTGGCACCGCTCGCAGACAACGGACTCTTCGACTTCTTCAGCCACAGCACGTGGGCGGTGATCCGCAACCTGACGCTGTTCTTCGTGGCCGTGTTCTGGCTCTCGGTCGCATTCTGGGTCTACAAGGATGCGCGGCGGCGGATCGAAGACCCCTGGCTCGTCGGGATGTCAGTGCTGCTCGGGCTCGTGCCGCCGTTTGTGGGCGCACTGGTTTACATGCTTTTCCGCCCGCCCGAGTATCTGGAGGACGTGCGCGAGCGCGAGCTCGAGATGAAGGCGATGGAGCAGCGGCTGGCGCGGCGCGACGTGCACTGTCCGGTCTGCCGCGCCGAGGTCGAGCCGGGCTTCCTCGTCTGCCCGGTCTGCACGACGCGCCTGCGCCAGTCCTGCCGGAACTGCAAGGCGCCGCTCGAGGCGCTCTGGCAGGTCTGCCCCTACTGCGAGACGCCGATCGAGCCCGCGGCGGTCGAGCAGCTCGGGCAAGCCCAGACGATCACGCCACCCCGGCGCGAGCGCAGGGCATAGGCGATCTGACCGGCGAGTAGACTCCGCCGCCGATGGCGGTCGAGCAGACGTTGGTTCTGATCAAGCCCGACGCGATGCAGCGCGGCCTCGCGGGCGAGATCCTCGCGCGTTTCGAGCGGCGTGGGCTCGTGCTGCGCGACGCGAGGCTCCTGCGGGTCGACAGGAAGCTCGCGGAGACCCACTACGCCGAGCATGCTGAGAAGCCGTTCTACGGCGAACTCGTCGACTTCATCACGTCTGGCCCGACGCTGGCACTCGTCCTCGAGGGCGAGGGCGCCATCGCAGTGGTTCGCAAGACGATGGGCGCGACGGACCCGGCGGAGGCGTGCGCCGGGTCGATCCGCGGCCAGTTCGCGCTGTCGATGCCGGACAACCTCGTGCACGGCTCGGACTCGCCGGAGTCGGCCGAGCGCGAGCTTCAGCTCTGGTTCGGTGACTGAGCCCGACTACGTCGCGATCAACCGCGAGGGCTGGACACGGGCCAACGCGGAGTACACCGACGCCGGTGCGCGGGATGCCTGGGCGCAGGAGGAGGTCATCTGGGGCAAGTGGAGCCAGCCGGAGAGCGAGGTCAGCGCCCTGCCAGACGTGACTGGGAAGGAAATCGTCGAGCTCGGCTGCGGCACCGGGTACTTCGGAGCCTGGCTCAAACGGCGCGGCGCGAGCCGCGTCGTCGGCGTAGACGTCACGCCCGCGCAGCTGGACACCGCGCGGCGAATGAACGAGGAGTTCGGTCTTGGGCTCGAGTTCCTGCTGGAGAACGCGGAGCGGACGAGCCTGCCGGACGCCTCATTCGACCTCGTCTTTTCGGAGTACGGAGCGTCGATCTGGTGCGATCCGAAGCTGTGGCTGGCCGAGGCGGCGCGGCTCCTGCGGCCGGGAGGCGAGCTTGTCTTCTTCCGGGGCTCGACGCTGCAGATGCTGTGCATGCCGGAGACGGGCCGAGTTGCGGAGCAGTTGCAGCGGCCACAGAAAGGGCTCTATCGCCTGGAGTGGTTCGATGACGATCCCGGCGTGGAGTTCCACCCGAGCGTGAGCGAGCTCTTCGCGCTGCTGCGGGAAAACGGGTTCGAGCTTGTCGATTTTCGCGAGCTCTTCGCGCCGGAGGACGCGGTCGACCACGAGTACTACGACACCGTGCCCGCCGACTGGGCGAAGCGCTGGCCCGACGAGGAGCTCTGGCGCGCGCGCTTGCGCGCGTGAGCGCGCCGCCGGCGCCGCCGCTGCTCCTTGCGTCGCGCTCCCCGCAGCGGCGGGCGATCCTCGAGCAGCTCGGGATCCCGTTCGAGGTGGTCCCGCCTCGGTGGGAAGAGTTGGTCGGCGGCGAGCCCACCGAGACGGTGCGGGCGAACGCTCGCGGCAAGGCGCGGTCGATCGCGGAGAGCGCGGAGGAGCTGCCGGTTCTCGGCGTCGACACCGAGGTCGTGCTGGACGACCGCGTCTTCGGCAAGGCGGAGACGGCGACCGAGGCGGAGGAGATGCTCGACGCGCTCGCGGGGCGGACGCACGAGGTCGTGTCGGGGCTGTGCCTGGTTACGCCGGGCTGGGAGGAGGTCGAGCACGAGGTCACGCGCGTGACATTCAGGCCGCTCGACGCGCGCGACCTGGCCGCCTACGTGTCGCTGGGCGAGTGGCGTGGCCGCGCGGG
>JBKPHO010000046.1:0-20495 GCA_046729915.1 Actinomycetota bacterium
CGCCAGCACCGCGAACGGCACGAGCCGAAAACGGCGGACGAATCCCAACGACCTGGCGAGGCCAGATCGACACCTTCGATTCCCTTTCAGCTCCGGCCCCCCTCCCCCAAGCCGCTTGCCGCAATACCACCGAAAGTAGCACGGATTTCGCGGGATAGGAATGCGGCCGCAATGGGCCGCTCGGGCCTCAGGACCGGAGCTCGGCGACCGCGGCGACGGTCCGGTCGATCTCCTCGTCGCCGTGGGCGGTCGAGATGAACATCGCCTCGTTTTGCGAAGGCGCGATGTAGATGCCGCGCTCGAGCAGATGGCGGAAGAGCGCGCCGTAATCGTCGACGAACAGCGTCGCCATTGCGCCCACGCGCTCGACGCGGCCGGACGGCTCCAGGCCGGCCTCGAGCCGCGCGCCCTTGCGCTCCAGCTCGTCGTACACCTCAGGGGTCAAGCGGCGCAGCACCGAGAGGCCCGCCGCCGTGGCGAGCGGGTTGCCGGAGAGCGTTCCGGCCTGGTAGACGTCGCCACTCGGAGCGAGCCGCTCCATCAGCTCGGCCGGGCCGCCGAAGGCCGCAAGCGGCAGGCCGCCGCCGACGATCTTCCCCAGGACCGTCAGGTCGGGCAGCACGCCGTAGCGCTCCTGAGCGCCGCCGCGCGCGACCCTGAAGCCGGTGATCACCTCGTCGAAGACGAGCAGGGCGCCACTGCCGTCGCAAAGCCGGCGCAACCCCTCGAGGAAGCCGTCGACAGGGGGGACGACGCCCATGTTCCCGGCGACCGGCTCGACGAAGACACACGCGGCCCCCGCGATCGCGCGCTCGACGGCCTCGAGGTCGTTGTAGGGCACCACGCGACCCTCGGCGGCGGCCTGGATGCCGAGGGTTCGCACGCCCGAGCCGGCCTCGGACAGGAACGCGTCGGCGTGGCCGTGGTAGCAGCCTGCGCAGCGCACGAACGGCTCGCGGCCGGTGACTGCGCGGGCCAGCCGCAGCGCGGTCATCGCCGCCTCCGTTCCGGACGACACGAGCCGCGCCATCTCGACCGACGGGACCGCGGCGACGATTTCCTCGGCGAGCTCGACCTCACGCTCGGTCGCCGTGCCGAAGGTCGTCCCCTCCCGTGCGGCAGCCACGACCGCCTCGACGGTCTCCGGGTCCGCGTGGCCGAAGACCAGCGGCCCCCAGGAGAGCACCCAGTCCACGTAGCGGCGGCCCTCGACATCCTCGAGGTACGCCCCCTCCCCGCGCGCGGCGAAGAGCGGCTCGTCGAGCCCGACGGCCTTCATCGCCCGCACCGGCGAGTTCACTCCGCCTGGGATGACCTGCAACGCTCGGGCATACAGCTCCGCCGCCCGCGTCGTCTGCCTCATTCGTCCTCGCGCAGGGCGAAGAGGTCGCGCAGCGGCTCAGAGCCGGCCTCTTTGGCGCGCACGGTGGGCGCGTGCAGCAGCTTGTTCACGATCTGAGTGGTCAGCGTCTCGACGGTCTCGCGCTCGCGCGGCGACAGCTCGGCCAGTCGCGAGCCGGCGCGGGCGAGCTCTTCGGCCCGGATCTCCTCCGCACGGCGGCGCAGGTCGCGGATCGCCCCGGCCGCGTCGCGTGAGCGGCGCCACTCGGCGAAGCGCGCAGCCTGCTCGGCGACGATCGCCTCGGCCTCGCGCACGTCCTCGTCGCGACCGACGAGCCCCTCGCCGAGTGCGTCGATGTCGAAGAGCGTGCAGCCGTCCAGCTCCCCGATCGCGGCGTCGAGGTCACGCGGAACGGCGACGTCGACGAGCACGAGCGGCTTCTCGCGTGGGCGGACGGCCTCCGCGTGCAGGATCGGATACGGGCAGCGCGTCGCCGAGATGACGAGGTCCGCCTCCGGCAGCTCGACGGCGACGGCGTCGAAGGCGGCCGCTCGGCCTCCAACGCGCTCGGCCAGCTCCTGGGCGCTCTCGAGCGTGCGGCTGGAAATGACCACCTCGGCTCCGCGCTTCCGGAGGTCCTGCGCCGCAAGCTCGCTCATCTTCCCGGCCCCGAAGAGCAGAGCCCGCCTCCCGTCGACGCTCCCGAGCTCGCGTTCCCCGAGCTCGACCGCGGAAGCGGCGACCGACTCCGGCAGCTCGTGCAGCTTCGCCTCCGTGCGGACGCGCTTGCCGGCGTGCAGCGCGTCCTCGAAGAGCCGGTTCAGCAGCGCGCCGGTCGCGCCTGCGTTGCGCGCGGACTCGTAGGCGAGCCGCACCTGCCCGAGGATCTGCGACTCGCCCGGAACGAGCGAGTCGAGGCCGGCGGCGACGCGGAAGAGGTGCGAGACGGCCTCGCCGTCGTCCCAACGCGCGAGCACGCCTTCGAGCTCGAGGCCCGAGCGTCGCTCGAGCTTCTGGCGCGCCTGCTCGGGATCGCCGCCGGAGAGGTAGACCTCGGTCCGGTTGCAGGTCGAGAGAACGACCGCTTCGGCCCCGTCATGCGCGAGCTCGGACGCGAGACCCGCCTCGTGTCCCTCGCCCAGGTAGAGCCTTTCGCGCACCTCCAGCGGCGCGTGTTGGTGCGAGACGCCCACTGCGCGCAGGCGTTGCTTGTCGTGCGCAGAGTCCACCGGACCGCGGCCGATCCTACCCCGTACGGGGCGACCGCGGCCCTTGTAGCAGCCGGACGCGCGTCGTACCCTGGGACGAAACCTGCTGCGGCGCGGTCCACAAGGGGGCATTCGCGATGGCCCAAGCCGTACCCCACTCCGAACGATCTCGCTGGAACATGATCGCCGACGCGAGCCGGGGGCTCTGGGAGGCGATTCGCGGGCACGACCCTGCGCACGCGGCGGAGTCGAGGTACGACGCGTCCATCTCCTTCGCCGAGGTCGTCTGGGCCCACTTCGAGCGCCAGAAGGAGCTCGAGCAGGGGATCGTCGACGGACCCTGGGAGAAGCAGTACCGGCGCCGGCTGAAGCAGTTCAAGGCCGAGCACGGCGAGATCATCGACTCGTACTGGTGCCGCTACGAGGCATCGGGTGTCGCGCTGACCACGCGCCGGCTCCCGCGCAGCCTATGGAACTTCCTCCGCGTCGATCCGATCTTCCGCCTGCACGCCGCAACCGACTGGCGGACCGAGAGCGCGCCTGCGATCGCCTCTTCGCTCCACCGCTGGGAAGCCGCCGGGATCAAGGCGAGCGAGATCCTGCGCGGGACGAGCGAGAAGATCGCCCTGCACCGGATCTTCGCGGCGATCACCCGCCTGCTCGCCTTCGTCGATCGCGAGCCGGGCACCAGGGCGCTGCCGGGGACGAGCCTCGAAGGCGTCCTGAAGGAGCAGAAGGCCGAGCAGGCGGAACTGGAGGACTACTACCAGCGCGCCGGAGAGAACTCGGCGCGGATCGTCTACTTCCGCGGGATGATCTGGGGCACACTCGCCCTCGCACTCGTCGTCGGCGGCGGCCTCCTCCTGGCCTGGTGGATCGGCTGGCTGGATCCGCACCACGGGTCGACGAAGACGCTGTTCGTCTCCATCGCGATGGGCGCCGGCGGCGCCATCCTGAGCGTGATGACCAGGATGGCAAGGCGGAACGGCTTCAACCTCGAGTTCGAGGTAGGCCGGAAGTCGGTGCGCTACCTCGGCGCCCTGCGCCCCTGGATCGGCGCCATGTTCGCGCTGGCCGTCTACCTGGCGCTGAAAAGCGGCCTCGTGGACCTCCTTCAGAAGGTGCCCCACGACATCTACTTCTACGCGACGATCGGGTTCCTGGCGGGCTTCAGCGAGCGGCGCGCGAAGGTGCTCCTGGACAGCACCGGGGTCGGCTCCGACCCGGACACGACGGCCGGCTCGAAGTAGCTACCGCTTCCCTTGGGCGTTGCGGACGTGTTCCTCGGCTTGCCTCACGGCGGCGTGGGTGGCGGCAGCGGCCGCCCTGCTCTTCTCGACTTGGGCCTCGGCCCGGGCCAGCTCCCGCTGGGCCTTGCCGGCCTCCCGCTCCGCGTCGCGAAGATCCTTCTCGGCTGCTCGGGCGGCCGAACGTGCTTCGCGGAGCTCCGCACGGGCGGCCTCGAGCCGCTCGTGCTGCTCCTGCTGCTGCCGTTCCCGCCCGCGAGGACGGGCGGCCTGCTTGGGACGAGCGGTGCGCTTCGTTTCAGGCTGGGCAAGCGGGGCGAGTAGTTCGAACCCTGTGGCCTCGAGGTCGCCGGTGAACCGGCCTCGCGCAAGCAACTCGCGGCCCTCCGTCGAGACGGCAGCCGCCTGAAGCGTCTGCATGACGCGGTTGAGCGCCGGCTCGCTGCCACGGCCGGCTTCGGCGAGGATGCGACCCGCCGCCTTGCGGAGGTTCGTCAGCGCCTCGCGCTCGGTACGCCTCGCTTCGTCGAGGGACGTCCGGTCGCTCCCTGCGAGGACCCCTTGCTGCGCCTCGCGCAAACGGTGGCCCGCGTCGAGGAGGAGGTCGACGTCCCGGCGCTCGCGGCGCGCAAGCTGATTGACCGTCCACGCCGAGACCGACGGCTTGCGCAGGCGCTTCACGTCCTCGGCCTCGTCGCGTCGGTCTTCCGCGCGCAACGCTCGAGCGAGCTGGTCTCGCTCGTCCACGAACGCGGCTGGGTCGAGCCCATAGAGGCGGTCGAGCTCGCCTTCGAGGGTGTCCGGCATCGCCCGATCGTTGCGACGCGACCCGTTACGCGTCAAGGCCCGGAGGGAATACGTACACTCCTTCACCAAGGGGGTAGACGCCGCAGTGCCTCCAGGCGAGCCGAGACCGAGTCGCACATCTAAGCCTGTCCTTGCAACCACTTGTGGGGGCGCCTCGTAAACCATGCGGGCGAGGCCAACCCGACGGGTCTTGCTGGTCGCGCTTGTCGCTGTGATCGCGACGGTCGCCGCGCGCGTGGCGGCGCCCGCGCCCGAGCGCCACGCCGGCTTTTCGGCCGCGCTCGGGTGCGGCTACGACCGCTGGTCGATCAAGACGCTGAAGGACAGGACTGAGCTCGTTCGCGCCCAGAGAACGACGATCGCTCACCTCGTCAGTCTGCCGCGCCCGAAGCCGTTCCCACCGCCGGAGCGGCTGCCGCTGGAGCACCACATCTACACCGTCGTCGCGGAGGTGACGGCGATCAAACCGGAGACCGACCGCGACAACCACGTGCTCCTGCGCAGCGGCTCGTTCACCATGCTGGCCGAGACGCCCTCGTGGCTGTGCACGGAGGGCGCGACGGCCTACCGGCGCAAGCAGATGAAGAACTCGCGGGCCGTCGCGAGAGTCTGCGCGAAGGCGCGCGTCACCGGCGTCGCGTTCTGGGACTACCAGTACTGGCTGCGCGGGGCGGCACGGAACGCGATCGAGCTTCATCCCGTGCTCGACTTCGCCTGCCTTTCCGAGGCATAAAGCTCGAGCGCGTTCTCGCGGAGGATGCGCCGCGCCGCCCATTCCGCATCGTCGCCGAACAGCTCCGGCAGCACCTCCGCGAGCGCCTCGCGCCACCACTTGGCCGCGAGGTAGTAGAGCTCCGGCGTGCGAGAGGCGTCGGAGGCGTAGAGCAGCTTCGAGACCGGCGCGAGCTCGAGCGCCTGGCGAAGCATCTCGGCCGGCCGCGACACGAGCGGGATCGTGAGCGAGAGGTCGAGCCAGGCGTTGCCGTAGACGTGGGCGAGCCACCCCGCCTCCCGCACGAACGGGTAGCAGTGAAGGAGCACGAAGGGCGTCTCGGCGAAGCGGTCGAGGAGCGGCTTCAGGTGGCTGGGGTCGGCGCGCGGAAGGTAGAGGTCCGAGTCCCCGAAGCCGCAGTGGATCTGGACGGGCAGCGGTGAGCCGGTTTCCGCGTTGGCCTCGAGCGCCTCGACAACGAACCCGTGCAGGCGCTCCAGCTCCAGGCCCGTTCGATAGGCGGAGATCGTCTTCAGGCCGGCGTACCCGTTCTCGCGTGCCGCGGCGACCTGGTCCCGGACCGCTTCCGGGCCGCGCTCTGCCGCAACGCGCTCGATGCGCAGGACCGGCCGCGCCTCGCAGCCGGCCAGCTCTCCCAGCTCCTGCCACGACGTCCCGGAGCCGGGCGGCGGGTAGCCGTCGTCCACGAGCAGGAGCTCGGTGTTCGTCGCGCGCAAGAGCGTCGAGGCGTAGTCGGCCTCGTCCACGGCGAGGCGGTGCTCGTACACGGCCGCCTCCGACGCCTCGCAGTCGAAGAGCTTCGCCAGCTCGCAGAGCGCGCGCCGGTAGGTCACCCAGCCGGCGAGGTGCGGCCACTGGCGCGGGTCGGTGCTCTCCGATAGCCGGCCGCGGAACTCGTCGAGTGACGGCCGGGCACGCAGAAGCCCGTGCGCGTGGTGGTCGACGAGCGCGACGCCGTTCAGTACTTCGAGAAGTGGCCGTGCTGTTCGAATGCCTCGTCTCCCGGCGAATACGCCTCCCACTCCGAGCGGCGCACTGCGAGGTAGGACTCTGTCAGCACCGGCCCGAGCGCGCCCGTCAGGACGGGGTCCGCGGCCAGCGCGTCGAGCGCCTCCGCCTGCGTCGCGGGCAGTCGCCTCAGGCCTCGCTCCTCCCGCTCTTGCTCGGGGATCGTCGCCGGGTCGACCTCGACTGGATCCGGCGCGTCGAGCCCGCGCTCGAGCCCGTCCAGCCCGGCTGCGATCAGGCCCCCGACCGCCAGGTACGGGTTCGAGCTCGCGTCGGCCGCCTTCAGCTCGACGTTCGTCGAGGCCTCCTCCATGCCCCGGAACACCGACGGCACGCGCACGGGCGCCTCCCGGTTGTCGTGACCCCAGCAGAGGTAGGCGCCGGCCCAGTACTGCGGGACGATCCGGTGGTACGAGTTGAAGCTCGGCGCCGTCAGCCCGCAGAGGCCTGGCAGGTGCACGAGCACGCCAGCGATGAACGAACGTGCCTCAGCGGAGAGCGCGTCGGCCGCGGAGCCGTCGTGGAACCGGTTGCGTGAGCCATCCGCCTCCCAGAGCGAGAAGTGAATGTGCCCGCCGTTGCCGGCGTTGTCTAGCCACGGCTTCGGGGCGAGCGAGGCGACCATCCCGTGCCGCGGCGCGACTCCCCGGATCGTCTCCCGCACGAGCAGCTGCTCGCCCGCAGCTCGGAGCGCGGGAGTGTGAGCCGTCGAGATCTCGTGCTGCCCGTGGCCGAGCTCCGAGTAGTACTGCTCCAGGCCGATGCCTTGCCTCTCCAACGCGTCGGCGAGCTCGTCTACGTAGTCCTGCGCCGCCGTCGCGCTGATCGTCGAGAAGCAAAGGCCGGAGTCGATCGGCACGAACTGCCCGTCGACGACGACTGCAAGCGAGAACTCGTTCTCGAATGCGACCTCGAGCTTCGCGCTGCGCTCGGCGAGCTTCGCCTCCATCCGCTTCAAGAACGACCGCTGGCACACCGGGGCCGGCTCTCCGTCGAGCTGGACGTGGTCGACGACCATCGCGCCGGTGCGGGGCGCGTACGGAAGCACCCGAAAGGTCTCGGGATCGGGCACGAGCCGGACCTCGCCGACCGGGCCCATCCCGTCGACCGGCTGGAGCTGATCGAGCGAGTTCATGGCCTGCATCGCCACCGTCAGGCCGATGCCGCTCCGGATGCGGCCCTCCAGCCCGCGCAGGGTGCTCGCCTTCGCTCGGACGGTCCCGTCGTTGCCGCACCAGAGGAAGCGGACGAGACGGAGGCCCGCCTCGTCCGCTAGCAGTACGACGTCGCTTGCGTCCACCTACCCAGTCGGAGTCGGCGCCGCGGTGGGCATCTCTCTCCGGTGCATGTACTCACTGATCGCGTAGATCAAAACAGCGGCGAGCACGGAGACCCCGCACAGCACCCCGAGCCAGATGCGCCAGCTGCCGACGGAGAAGAGACCCGTCCAAGGTGAGCGGAACACCACGTAGGCGCCGAAGGCGGACGCCAGTATCCCGATCACCCCCGAGGCGTACAGCAGGTATGGATGCGCCGCCCGCACCTCGTCGAACTTCTGCGGGAAAGCCCGCTTCACGAGGAAGATGTCCGCGAACAGCAGCACCATCGAGATGCACCAGATCACGGTGACAGCGGCCTGGAAGAGCCAGTAGGCCTTCTGGTTGTTGTCGCCGCTGACCCATGGGTTGAAGATCGCGATCACGAACAGCGAGGAGAGCGCGGTCTGGGTCAGGATCGCGTAGACCGGCACCTTCGTCCTGTCGTTCACCTGGCCGAGCTGGCGCGGCATCCGCTGCTCCAACCCCGAGACGAAGAGCAGCCTCGAGAACGAGTAGTTGTAGACGATCGTGTTCGAGACGAAGAACCAGATCAGCACGATCCCGATCACCGCGGCGAATGCATGCGAGCCCCAGAAGCCGACCTGCACCGCCGAGAGGATGTCGGTCGTGTTGCCCACGCTCTTCGCGGCAGGCAGAGCCAGCATCGTCCCGAACGTCGCCCAGAGGTAGGCGACCATTACGACGATCGAGCCCCAGAAGAGGTACTTCTTGATCGATCGCATGTTCACGATCTCGACGCCCATGTTCAGCGGCACCTCGATCCCGAGCAGCGCGAGGATCACGAACCCGAACCACGTCCATTGGCCGGAGTGGATGCTCCAGTTGCTGGCGGTCCCCCATCCGTCGGTCGCCGAGTGGCCGTCGCCGATCAGCCAGAGGACACCGGCCAGCCCGATCACGAAGATCCCCGCGCCGTAGAAGACGACCGCCCAGTTCGCGTAGGTCTGCGTCATCCGCAGGCCCAGCATCGACATGAGCGCCGAGAACCAGAGCACTGTGAGGATCACGAGGCCCTGCTCCCAGGCCTTCGGCAGGCCCCCGGTGTCGACGAACTGCCAGAGCGTGACCACTGCGTCGCCGGTCGCCACCATCACGAGGATTCCCGGCCACCAGGCGCAGAAGCCGGCGAAGAAGCCCCAGAACGGCCCGAGCGCCTTCTGCGTCCAGACGTAGAGGGATCCCTCCTGCGGGAACATCTGACCGAGCTGCGCGGTCACGAGCGCGCCGGGGATCAGGAACGCGAGGAAGCCGAGGATCCAGTACGTGAAGGCCGCTTGGTGAGCCTGCTGGATCGCCGACGCGTTCACGATGAAGAGCACGATCGCGACGAAGATGATCGTCATGTCGAACGAGCTCAGAACCCGCGGCAGCATGCCGGGGGCGATCCGCTCGGAGATCATTGCGCGCTCATCTGTCCGGGCAGCCATACCACCACCTCCAGAAGTCGCGTCTGTTCGCGAGAAAGCGGACGACGGGGATCGAACCCGCGACCCTCAGCTTGGGAAGCTGATGCTCTACCAACTGAGCTACGTCCGCGCTGGGGGAGATTCTAGCCACGTTCCGAAGAGCGACTTTCGGGCGCCTGCTTCCGCTGGCACGCTCGACGGATGCGGCGGCCGGCGATCGTTCTCGGCGTTTTCCTCCTCTGCTGCACCGGCGCGTGCACGCTCCGACGGCACACGGCTCCACCTTCGCCGTACTGCCGCGGCGGCAACCCGCTCGCCGGCGTCTACCACCCGCAGCGGCTTCGCGTCCGGAGCAGTTGCCGGGTCGTCGTCGGCACCGTCAGCAAGGTGGTGTTCGAGCCCTACGACGGCGACGTCCACATCGACCTCCGCCTCGATCCCGGCTACGAAGGGCTGCTCGCGGACGGCAACTCGCGCGTCGGGGGAAACCTCGTCGTCGAGCTGATCCCGCAGGACCGCTCGCGGGTCGCTGTGCCTTCGGAAGGCGCCCGCATTCAGGTCGTCGGCCCGTGGGTGGAGGACAGCCAGCACGGCTGGAACGAGATCCACCCGGCGTGGTGGGTCAGCGCCGGCCGGATCGAGCCGGCGACGACGGCCGAGCTGCGCGCGGTGCAGCTTCTCCTCCAGGGCTCGGCGACCGACGCCAGATAGATGGGCCGAGGGGCAGCTCGCCGCAACAGCGCCCCCCGGCTCCGTACATGGTACGACGTCGAGCGAGGATAATCACCCTCACTCCAGCGACTCGAACGGAGGCCAGACGAATGGACGAGCTTCACGACACTGCGAAAGGTCTCGTTGCCGAGGGAAAGGGGATCCTGGCGGCCGACGAGAGCGACGGGACGATCAAGAAGCGCTTCGACTCGATCGACGTCGAGTCGACCGAGGAGAACCGGCGCGCCTACCGCGAGCTGCTCTTCACGGCCGAGGGGGTCGAGGAGTTCATCAGCGGCGTGATCCTCTTCGACGAGACGATTCGCCAGAACGCCGCTGACGGCACGCCGTTCCCGACGCTGCTCTCAAGCCGCGGCATCATCCCCGGGATCAAGGTCGACAAGGGCGCGAAGCCGCTCGCGAACGCGCCCGGCGAGACGATCACCGAAGGGCTCGACGGGCTGCGCGACCGGCTGAACGAGTACCGAGAGCTCGGCGCGCGCTTCACGAAGTGGCGCGCCGTGATCTCGATCGGCGACGGGATCCCGAGCGAGTACTGCCTCTGGACGAATGCACACGCGCTGGCGCGGTTTGCCGGGCTGAGTCAGGAGGCCGGGCTCGTGCCGATCGTCGAGCCGGAGGTGCTGATGGACGGCGACCACACGGTCCAGCGGAGCTTCGAGGTGACCTCGCGCACGCTGCACGCGGTCTTCACCGAGCTGCGCGACCAGCGGGTCGAGCCCGAGGGAATGCTGCTGAAGCCGAACATGGTGGTTTCCGGGTACGACTCGGCCGAGCAGGCCTCACACGAGGAAGTCGCCGAGTGGACGGTCAAGTGCCTCAAGCGGCACGTTCCGGCCGCCGTGCCCGGGATCGTCTTCCTCTCGGGCGGCCAGACGGACGAGGACGCGACCGCGAATCTGAACGCGATGAACTCGATCGGGCCGCACCCGTGGGAGCTCTCGTTCTCGTACGGCCGCGCGCTGCAGGCGCCCGCGCTGAAGGCCTGGCGCGGCGACCCGGGCAACGTCGAGGACGCGCAGAAGGCGTTCTACCGTCGAGCGAAGTTCAACGGCGCCGCTCGCTCGGGCTCGTACGCACCGGAGATGGAGACCGCCGCCGCCGCGTAGGCCATCTCCGCTGCT
Organism: Actinomycetota bacterium; assembly: GCA_046729915.1. Taxonomy (GTDB): domain Bacteria; phylum Actinomycetota; class Thermoleophilia; order Gaiellales; family Gaiellaceae; genus AC-32. The sequence goes on from JBKPHO010000046.1 coordinate 10,948, forward strand.
AGCGGTATTCGCGCCCGGAGAACTTCTCGAGCTTGTCGAACGAGTGGGTCGCCTCGATGCGGCGCACGGTGCCTGAGCGGGAGCGCATCACGATCGAGTCGGTCACGGCGCCGCCCGGCAAGTAGCGCACGCCACGCAGCAGCGCGCCCGTGGTGACTCCGGTCGCGGCGACGAAGACGTCCTCGCCGGAGACGAGGTCGTCGGTCGTCAGCACGCGGTCGGGATCGAGCCCCGCATCGATCAGCTCCCCCCGCTCGTCGTCGTTGCGCGGCCAAAGCTTGCACTGGACACCGCCGCCGACGCACTTGAGCGCCGCGGCCGCGATCACGCCCTCGGGCGTGCCGCCGATCCCCATCAGGAGGTCGACCCCTGTCGGCTGGGCGGCAGCGATCGCGGGCGCGACGTCGCCGTCCGGGATCAGGTACACCTTCGCGCCGGTCTCGCGGAGCTCCTCGATCAGCGCCTCGTGGCGCTCGCGCTCGAGCACCACCACCGAGACCTCGCTCGGCCGCAGGCCCTTCGCGCGCGCCACCCGTTCGACGTTCTCCCGCGGCGGCGCCTCGATGTCGACGACGTCGATCGCCTCCGGCCCGGTAGCGATCTTGTCCATGTAGACCGCCGCGCCGGGGAAGAACATCGTCCCGCGCTCCGCGAGCGCGATCACCGCTATCGCGTTCGGCTGGCCCTTCGAGGTCAGGCGCGTGCCCTCCAGCGGGTCGACCGCGACGTCCACCGCCGGCCCGTTGCCGTCGCCGACCTCCTCGCCGTTGAAGAGCATCGGCGCCTCGTCCTTCTCGCCCTCGCCGATCACCACCACGCCGTCCATGGAGACGGTGTCGAGGATCGCGCGCATGCCGTCGACCGCGGCCTGGTCGGCCGCTTCCTTGTCCCCGCGACCGATCCAGCGGCCGGCTCCGAGCGCCGCTGCCTCCGTCACGCGCACCAGCTCGAGCGCGAGGTTGCGGTCGGGCCGGTTCCCCGTGAACGCCGTGCCGGCCGAAGCTTCCGCCCGAGCCATCGCGCCGGATCCTACATCCGCTCTGGCGCCTCCACCGCCACGAGATCCAGGCTGCGGGCGATGACCGTCTGGGTCGCCACGCAGAGCCCCAGCCGAAACGCCTCGACCTCGCTCTCGAGCACGCGGTGGCGGTGGTAGAAGCGATGGAAGTCGTCCGCCAGGCGGATCGCGTAGGTCGGGATCGCCTGCGGCCCACGCCGGGCAGCCGCCTCCGCAGCCACCGCGGGGAAGTCCGTCAGGCGCTTCACGAGGTCCCGCTCCTCCGGCTCGGGTGCGTACCCGGGCGGCAGCTCGGCCGAGGCCTGGGCGTCGCCCGCGTTGCGCCGGATCGCCGCGATCCGCGCGTGCGCGTACTCGACGTAGTAGACGGGGTTCTTCTCGGAGCGCTCGGCGGCGAGGTCGACGTCGATCTCGATGGTCTGGTCGGGCCCGCGGTTGACGAGGAACCAGCGCGCGGCGTCGACCCCGACCTCGTCCATGAACTCGTCGAGGAAGACGACGTCGCCGCGCCGCTTCGAGATGCGCCGCTGCTCGCCCCGGTGCGTGAGGTGGACCAGCTGGTAGAGCAGCACCTCCACGCGCTCCGGGTCGTAGCCGAGCATCCGCGCGACCGCCGCGTACCACCTCCGCGTCCCGTGATGGTCCGCGCCCAGCACGTACATCGCCCGGTCGAAGCCGCGCTCGAGCTTGTCGACGAGGTAGACGACGTCGGCCGCGCGGTACGTCGGCGTGCCGCCTTGCTCGGGCGAGCGGATCAGCACCCGGTCGTCGTCGTCGCCGTAGGCAGAGGAGCGCGCCCAGATCGCCCCGTCCTTCTCGTAGGTGTCGAGCCGCGGGAGGAACTCGTAGATCCGCCGCTCCAGCGCGCTCTGCAGCCCCCACGAGTCGAAGTGGATCCGGAAGCGCTCCAGCGTCGCCTCGATCTGCTCGAGCATCGGCGGGACCGGATCGCCCTCCCGCGCAGCGAGCTCCTGGACGTACTCCCCTCGGTAGCCGTCCTCTGGCGGCTCCTCGCCGCGCCTGATCGCCTCGACCGAGGCGCGGAAGCGCTCGACCTGGGCTCCCGTGTCGTTGTAGTAGTACTCGCGCTCGACCTCGTGGCCCGCGAACTCGAGCAGGCGCGCGACCGAGTCGCCGATCGCGCCGTTTCGCGCCGAGGCGACCGTGATCGGGCCGGTCGGGTTCGCCGACACCATCTCGACCTGCACCTTCTCGCGCTTCTCCCCGGACCCGCCGCCGTAGGCAGGGCCTGCGGCGAGGATCTCCCGCAGCGCGTCGCCGAACCAGGCCGGCCCGAGCCAGAGGTTGACGAAGCCGGGGCCGGCAACCTCGGCGCGCTCGACCTCGTCCAGCCCCGCGGCCGAGGCCGCGAGCTCTTCGCCGAGCTCACGCGGCGAGCGCCGCCGCACGGGCGCGAGCCGCATGGCGACGTTGGTGGCAAAGTCGCCGTGCTCGGGGTCGTTCGGCCGCTCGAGCTCGACGGGCGCATCGGCGAGCTCCGAGAGCCGCGCTTCCAGTCGAGCGACGGAGTCAGGCAACGGATTCGGCTGGCGCGAAGAGCTCCTCGAGCCGCCGCAGCTCCTCGGGCGTGCCGGCGGCGATCATCACGTCGCCGGCCTCGAGTGCGGCGTCGGGAGTCGGCGTCGTGTCGAAGGTGCCGTCGACCTTGCGCAGGGCGACGATCATCGCGCCCGTCTGCTCGCGGATGCGGAGGGCGCGGATGGTCTTCCCGGCCTCGGGACAGCTCTCCTTGACCTCGATCTCCTCGAACAGGAGCTCCGGCCCGCCGCTCGTCGAGACGATGTCCAGGAAGGCGGCCACCTGCGGCCGCAGCACGAGCTTCGCCATCTCCTTCCCGGCGGTCGAGTACGGCTGCACGACCCGGTCGGCTCCCGCAAGCCGCAGCTTCTTGGCCGCGTCCTCGTCGGAGGCGCGCGCGACGATCAGCAGGTCGGGCCTCGCCGAGCGCGCCGAGAGGGTGATGTAGAGGTTGTCCGAGTCGGAGTCGGATGAGGCGACGAGCCCCCGCGCCCGCTCGAGCCCCGCGGCCTGCAGGTCCTCGTCCTCGGTGCCGCTTCCCTCGACGAAGAGGTCGCCCGCCTCTTGCGCGGCCTCGATCGCCTCCTTGCTGAAGTCGAGCACGACGTACCTCTCGCCGGACTCGCGGAACTCGGCGGCCACCCGCCGGCCGACGCGCCCGTAGCCGCAGATGATGTAGTGGTCGCGCAAGCGCTCGATCGTCCGCTGCCTCCTCCGCTCGGCCAGGGCCCCCGTGAAGACGCCGCCGGCAATCCCCTCGACGAGGATGGCGGCGACGTACGCAAAGATAGTGAGTCCGGCCACCACGAGGACGATCGAGACCGCTCTCGCCCAGTCGTTGCGCGGGACGGTGTCGAGCCCGGCGAGCGAGACTGTGACCATCGTCCGGTAGAACGCCTGCATCCAGGACTCGTTCAGCGACTGGTGAAAGGCGATCGATCCGCCGGCCACGAGGAGCAGCAGCGCGGTTACGGCATATACAACACGGCGCGCGGTGAACGGCCCGATCACGCCGGTAGTATCTTCGACCAGTGGAAGGCGAAGGCCAGGAGCGCCAGCTCAACATTCATCTCGACCCCGAGAACCTCGCGGGGGTCTACTCCAACTTCGCGAACATCAGCTTCTCGGACTACGAGTTCACGCTGACCTTCGCGCGCATCGACCACGAGGTCGAGGAGGGCGACGTCCCGGGCGTCGTCGTCGCGCGCGTGAACATGTCGACGCGGTTCATGCGCGAGCTGCTCGACGCGATGCAGGACTCGTGGTCGAAGTGGTCGTCACGGGAGGGGATCCGCAACCTCCCGGAGACGCCCGAGAACGACGCCTAGCGCCGCCCGGCGGCCCGGCGCGCCTGCCACGCGCGGGCCATCGCGAGCCGCTGCACGACCGTCGGATGGTTGTCGAGCATCACGTACGACCAACCCGGCGGATTCGGCTGCACGAGGTCGTAGCGGGTGAACTTCCGGAAGAGGCCGACCGCGGCGGCCGGGTCGCGGGTCGCGCGGAGAGCCGACCAGTCGGCCTCCGCCTCGTAGCGCCGCGAGACCGCGTTGCCGAACGGCGTGATGACCAGGCCGATCACGGCCAGGACGAGCAGCGCGTACGGCACGTTCTCGGGATGCTCGAGCCCGCCGCGGCGCCTCGTCACGAGCTCGACGACGAAGAAGGCCGGCACGGTCAGCAGGAGCGACCAGCCGAGGCCTTTCCAGATGTGCCGGTGCGCTACGTGGCCGAACTCGTGCGCCGCCACGAGCTCGATCTCCCGGTTAGTGAAGCGCCCGTCGAAGAACGTGTCCCAGATGAACACGCGTGCGGACGGGCCGATCCCGGTCGCCATCGCGTTGGCGGCCGTCGTTTCGTCGCTCATCTTCTCGATGCGGACCGGCGTGCTCCCCACTCCCTCCTTCCGGGCGAGCTCCTGAATGTGCGCAGCGACCTGCGTCCGGTGAGGCGCGCGGGTCCCGAGCGTCTCCAGGTACGGCAGCACGAGCACGAGCGCCGCGCCAAGCGCGACGAACAGCGGCGCGGCCACGAGCCACCAGGGCCGCCCGAAGCGCCCGGCGAGCAGAAGCAGGATGGTGAGCGCGGTCGTCAGGCCCACCACTTGGCCGAGCAGGCTCGGCCACTGGTCGAGCGCCCAGTGCAGGTAGCCCTGCTTCTCGAGCCCGTAACGGCGGCCCCACCAGAGCGCCAGCGCCCCGAACGGCAGGCCGACCGCCCAGGTGCCGAGCGTGGTCACGGCGCCGACCATCACGCCCGTGCCGACGCGGCCGAGCTCCCACGCCCGCGCGATGTGCGGCCCGAGGCGCGTGAAGACCGCGAGCGCGGCCAGCGTGGCGAGCGTCGCGGCCACCCATTCCCAGCGCAGGAAGCCGTCGTAGTGGGCGGAGCGGTGCAGGATCGAGCGCGGGAATTCCTTCCCGGCGTCCACGTGCGGCAAGTGCAGATCGCCTGGAATCGTCGTCCGCGTCAGGTACCAGGCGGCGGCGACCCACCCGGCTGCGAACGCCACTAATGTTGTCGCCTTGGCAACGCGGGTGGCGGTCATCTCCGACGTCCACGCTAACTGGCACGCCCTCGAGGCCGTGCTCGAGGCGATCGAGCGGGAGCAGCCCGACGAGCTCTGGTGTCTCGGCGATCTCGTCGGCTACGGGCCGCGGCCCAACCCGTGCTGCGCCGCGGTCGAGCGGCGTGCTGCGATCTGTCTTGCCGGGAACCACGACCTCGGAGTGCTCGGAGTGCTCGACCTCGCGGAGTTCGCGGGCGACGCGGTCGTGGCCGCTCGCTGGACGCGCGGCGTCCTCGCCGAGAGCTCGCGCTCCTACCTCGCCTCTGTGCGTCCGGAAGGGCGGCGCGACGGCGTCGAGCTCTTCCACGCAAGCCCTCGTGACCCCGTCTGGGACTACGTGCTCTCCGCCGAGGCCGCAATCGCGGCGTTCGAGCTGACCGAGGGGCTACTGCTCCTGGTCGGGCACAGCCACGTACCGCTGGCGATCTCGCTCGAGGACGGCGTGCTCGCCGGCGGACTGGCCCCGGACGGGACGGAGGCGCGGCTGGACCAGGGACGTTGGCTGCTCAACCCGGGCTCGGTCGGGCAGCCGCGCGACGGCAACCCGCAGGCCGCGTGGCTGCTGCTCGATCTCGCCGAGCGACACGCGTGGTTTCGGCGCGTCGAATATGACGTCGGACGGACGCAGGAGGAGATCCGCGAAAGGGGGTTGCCGGATGCGCTGGCGGAACGGCTTGCTCACGGCCTGTAGCGCGGCGCTCCTCCTGGCCGGTTGCGGGGGCCACGACGAGGCCGCCCCGCCGGCGCCTCTGCGGATCCCGGCCGACGTGGCGATGCGGCTCGCGGCCGAGGCGGACGGCGTGGCGAGGCTCGCCCCCGGGAGCTGCGCCGCCCGCGACGCGGCAGCCCGGTTCCGCGGCCACGTGATCGCGTCGGTGAGACAGATTCCCACCAGTTACCGGCGGCCGCTGCTGTCGGCGGCAAACGACCTTGCCGCACGGTTGGCCGCGTGCACCACGCCGGAGGTCAACCCGCAAGCCCGCGAAGAGCACGGGAAACAGGGCGAGCACGGCCACGGCAAGAAGAAGGGTCACGGCAAGAAGAAGGACGAGGACGAGCGGTGAGCGCGCCCGTCGTCTCCGGCGGCCGCTACCGGCTCGAGCATCCGCTCGGGCACGGCGGCATGGCCACGGTCTACCTCGCCCGCGATGCCGAGCTTGACCGGCCGGTCGCCGTCAAGATCCTCGCTGCCAGCCTCGCGGGCGACGCTGCATTCCGCAAGCGCCTGCTGCGCGAGGCACGGCTTGCGGCGCGGCTCTCGCACCCGAATGTCGTGAGCGTCTACGACGTCGGCAAGACCGAGGACGGACGGCCGTACATCGTGATGGAGTGCGTCGAGGGCGTGACGCTCGCCGACCTCCTGGGCGAGCTCGGGCGGCTACCTGCCGACGAGGCGGTCGGTCTCGCGGTCCAGGCCTGCCGGGGCCTGGCCCACGCGCACGCGGCCGGCCTCGTCCACCGCGACGTCAAGCCGCAGAACCTCCTGCTGCGCAAGGACGGAACGCTGAAGGTCGCGGACTTCGGGATCGCGCGTGCGGCCGAGACGACCGTGCTGACGCAGGTCGGGACGGTGCTCGGCACCGCCGCGTACCTCTCACCTGAGCAGGCGGCCGGCGAGGAGGTGACGCCGGCGACCGACGTCTACGCACTCGGCGCGGTGCTCTACGAGCTCCTGACCGGCCGGCCGCCGTACGTCGCCGACTCGCTGCCCGACCTCGCCGCGAAGCAGGCGGAGGGGGCGATCGCGCCCGTGACCGAGCTCGCGCCAGAAGTCCCACCCCGGGTCGAGGACGCCGTCATGCGCTCGCTCGCGCGCAATCCCGCCTATCGCCCCGCCTCGGCGACGGCCCTGGCGCAGGAGCTCGCGCCGGATTCCCGTGAACCGCCAACCGTTCCGCTGGCCAGGGAAAGGAAGGCCGCGTCGAGGCACCGCCTCTGGCTCGCGCTCGCGGTCGTGCTGGCCGCCGCGGCCGTCGGAATCGCGGTGGCCCTGGCCACGCGCAGCGGCGGCTCACCCGCGCCAAGGCCGCGGCCCACGGCGGCAGTCCCGCCGATCGGGCACAGCGCAAACACGCGACAGCAGGCGCGCAACGTCGCGGCCTGGCTGCGGCGAAATGCCGGTTAAGAGGTTTGGTCGGCCGTGGCGGGCTCGGCGCCGAACGTGACGCCCTCGCGGACGAGCGCGATCTGAACTTCCTCTCGCGCCTTGTAGATCCGCCACTTGACGGTCGCGAGCGTCACCTCGAGCGCGTCGGCGATCTCGGTGTAGGAGAGCCCCACCACGTCGCGCAGAAGGAGCGCCATCTTCAGGTCGGTGCTCAGGTTCTCGACGGCACGCCAGAGCGCGTCGATCTCCTGCAGCCGCTCGACCGGCGCGTCCAGCACCTCGAGCGGGGCAATGTCGTCGAGGGCGACGAGCGCCCGCGGCCGCCGCTCGCTCGCCCGCAGCTCGTCGAGCACCCGGTTCTTCGTCACCTGGAAGAGCCAGGTCGTGAACTTCGAGCGCAGCGAGAACTTCGGGAGGCCCTGGAAGACCCGCAGGAACACCTCTTGCGTCAGATCCTCTGCCAACGCCCGGTCCCCGCCCACGAGGCGGAGCACGTAGTTGAAGACTGGCGTCTCGTAGGCTCGCAGGATGAGCGAGAAGGCTCGCTCGTCACCCCGCTGCGCCTTCCGCAGAACGCCTAGATCCGGCTGGGCCAGTGACAAGGCCTGCGGAGTATAGGCGACACGAGGGGAGTTTGCACCCGACCAAAGTTGGCTATTTGCAGAGGTTTTCCCCCGTCATCTGTAAAGGTTTCGTGAGGCGGAGGTAAGCGAGTGCGGTGGGGATCAGATCCTTCAGCTCGCCGCCCTCGCGCAGGCTCGTGTCGGCGTCGGTGACGATCAGCGGCACGGGGCTCGTCGTGTGGGCGGTGTGCGGGCTCACGCCGTCCGGCTCGAGCAGCTGCTCCGCGTTTCCGTGGTCGGCGGTGATCAGCGCGACCCCGCCCAGCCGCTCGACGGTCTCGACCACGCGGCCGAGACAGGCATCCGTCGTCTCGACCGCCTTGACGACCGCAGGGATGACGCCGCTGTGCCCCACCATGTCCGGGTTTGCGAAGTTGAGGACCGCGAAGGCGTACCCGTCCTGCTCGAGCTCCTCGCAGAAGCGGGCCGCGACCTCCTCCGCCGCCATCTCCGGCTTCTTGTCGTAAGTCCCGACCTCGCGCGGGCTCGGGACGAGGATGCGCGTCTCCCCCGGCCACTCCTCCTCGCGGCCGCCGTTGAAGAAGTAGGTCACGTGCGCGTACTTCTCGGTCTCCGCGGCGTGGAGCTGCCGAAGCCCGGCCGCCGCGAGCACCTCGGCCATCGTCTCGTCGACGCGCTGCTCGCCGAACGCAACCGGGCAGTCGAGCTCGTCGCTGTACCGCGTCATCGTGGTGAGGTCGAAGCCGCCGTCGAGCAGGAGCTTCGTCAGCTGGCGCGCCCGGTCGGGGCGGAAGTTGAAGAAGATCGCGGCGTAGTCACGGGTGAGCCTCGGCTGCCCTGCGAGAACGACCGGTTCGATGAACTCGTCCGTCACGCCGCGCTCGTAGCTCGCCGCGACGGCCGCAGCCGGGTCGTCGGCGTGCTCGCCCTTCCCCTCCACGATCGCGTCGAAGGCTCTCTGCGTCCGGTCCCAGCGCTGGTCGCGGTCCATCGCGTAGTAGCGCCCGGCGACGGTCGCGATGCGTTCGGTCGGCAGCTCGGCCAGGTCGCGTCCGGCCGAGGTCGGCGAGACGTCGCGGCCGTCGGTGAAGGCGTGAATCCACGTGCGCTCGGGCGCGAAGCGGAGCAGCGCCTTCAAGTGGTCGATGTGCGAGTGCACGCCGCCGTGCGAGACGAGGCCGAGCAGGTGCACGGGGCCGCCCGTGGCGAACGCCGCCTTCAGCGCAGGGTTCTCGAAGAGGGAGCCTTCCTCGATCGCGCGGTTGATCCGCTGCAGGTCCTGGTCGAGGACGCGGCCCGAGCCGATCGTCAGGTGGCCCACCTCCGAGTTGCCCATCTGGCCCGGCGGCAGGCCGACCGCCTCGCCGGAGGCCTTCAGCGTCGTGTGCGGGTACTCGCCCCAGAGCCTGTCGAACACCGGTGTCTCCGCGAGCTCGACAGCGTTGCCGGGGCCCGGCGGAGCGCAGCCCCAGCCGTCGAGGACGACCAGGACGACTAGAGGACGGCGGCCTGGCAAATCGCCGTGAACGATTCCACCTCGAGCGAGGCCCCGCCGACGAGCGCCCCGTCGACGCCGTCCTGGGAGAGCAGCTCTTCGGCATTGTCGGGCTTGACCGAGCCGCCGTAGAGAACGGGCACGTCGAGCAGCCCCTTGATGAACGCGTGGGCCTCGCGCGCCTGCTCGCGGCTCGCGGTGCGCCCGGTGCCGATCGCCCAGACCGGCTCGTAGGC
>JBKPHO010000047.1:0-2469 GCA_046729915.1 Actinomycetota bacterium
ACCGTGTAGAGCCGCTGCGGCAGGCTCCAGGAGGCGATCGCCTCGAAGGTGTGGTCCTGCAGCACGAAGTTGCGAGCGTAGGCCCAGTAGTTCGGGATCTCGCGCTGGTCGTGGTAGCCCATCACGTCCGGCCGAGCCGCCCCGAACGAGCACAGCGGCGAGTCAGGCGAGGTCGAGCAGCCGGCGGTGAGGCCTCGCCGCGCCTCGCGTACGAAGCCGTTCATCTTTCCGCCGTTGATGTCGCGGACCGCGTCGAGATGCTCGTGCGGCCCGCCGCTGTTCCGGTTGCTCGAGTCGTGGTAGGGCCGGACGCAGACGCCCGTCCTCGGGTCGGGCGAGCAGACCGTGAACTTCCCGTTCCGCCGCGGGATCCCGTCGGCGCCGGGGTACGTGCCGAAGTAGGAGTCGAACGAGCGGTTCTCCTGCATGATCACGACCACGTGGCGGATCTTGTGGATGCCCTCCAGCGTGTGGGCATGTGGATGGCCGGCGCGCCCGAAGAAGGCCACCCCGATTACGAGCGCCACCGAGAGCGCAAACGCCATCGGGACCCGCCGCGGCACGCACGAAACCTACGGCGCTTCTGTTGAGTTCAGGTGAACGCGCGGTTGTCGTTCGGCGTACGCGGTCGACTAACGCGGTTCGACCGGTCAGTTCAGACGGACGAACGAGCAAAGCTCGCCCGTCCTGAGACGGCACCGCAAGCAGTGCCTCAGCGAAGCGCGGTCACGTAGACCTTGCGCTCGCGGGGCCCGTCGAACTCGCAGAAGAAGATGCCCTGGTAGCGGCCGAGCGCGAGCTTGCCCGCATCGAGCGGCACCAGGACCTCCGGGCTCATCAGCGACGCGCGCACGTGCGAGGGTGCGTTCGGGCCGTCGGCGTCGTCGTGTCGCCAGCTCCAACCGTCCTCGACGATCTTCTCCATCGCCTGCTCGAGGTCGCTGGCGAGCTGCGGGTCGATGTCCTCGTTGATCGTCACGCCCGCGGTGGTGTGCGGCACGTAGACGAGAGCCGCCGCCGCGCCGTCGGCCCCGTTGAGCGCTTCCTCGACCTGCGGTGTGATGTCGAGCAGCTGCGTCCGCCGCTCGGTCCGGAGGTTGATCTCACGCACCGGGATATCCTACGGGCAATGCCGAGCACATCGCCCACGTCGCCGGGGCTCGAGGAGTACCGGTCCCAGGCCGACCGCTTCATCGCCGAGCTGGACGAGGAGTACTACCTCCACTACGCAGGCTTGAAGGACCGGCTCGAGCTGGAGGAGATCTACGAGCGGCACTCGGCGCTCACCGAGCTCGAGCGGGTGCAGGCGATCGGCGCGGCCGTCGACGGCGATCGGCGCATCCGCGAGCTCTGGCACTTCGGCTGCGAGGGCTACCTCGGCAACCTCACGCGCGAGCACGCCGAGAAGCTCGCAGCACTGGAGGCCGAGCTCGAGGTGTCGGTCGACGGCGAGACGGTTCCCTTCCGGATGATCCGCCCGACGATGGCGAACGAGCCCGACCGCGGCCGCCGGCAGGAGCTCGACCGCGCCCTCTGGGAGGCGACCGAGGAGCATCTGAACCCGCTCTATGTCGACGGCGTCGAGATCGTGCGGGCGGCGCTGCCGGGCCTCGAAGCCTCGACCTACGTCGAGCTCTACGAGCGCTTCGGCTTCCGCCTGCGGGAGCTCGCGGCGCAGTGCGAGGCCTTCCTCGCCGACACCGAACGGCTGTACGAGGAGACGCTCGGCCGCGCGGCGCGCGAGCAGGTCGGCCTCTCGCTCGACGAGCTTCAGCGCTGGGACCTGCAGCGGCTGATCCGCTCGCCGCAGTGGGACGAGGGCTTCCCGGGGGACAAGATGGTTCCCGCGCTGAAGGCGACCCTCTCCGACCTCGGGATCGACCTCGACAGCCAGCCGAACGTCCATCTCGACATCGAGCAGCGGCCGCAGAAATCGCCCCGCGCGTTCTGCTCCCCGATCGAGGTCCCGGACAAGGTGATGCTCGTGATCCAACCGATCGGCGGTGCCGACGACTGGCGCGCCTTCTTCCACGAGGCGGGCCACACCGAGCACTACGCGAACACCTCCCGCGAACTCGAGATGGAGGAGAAGCGCCTCGGGGACGTGGCGGTCACCGAGGGCTGGGCGATGCTGATGCAGCACCTCACCGACGAGCCCGCTTGGCTGTCACGCAAGCTCGACTTCCCGCGGCCGCAGGAGTACGCAGCCGAAGGGATGCTGTGGCTGCTGTTCTTCGTGCGCCGCTACTCCGCGAAGCTGCTCTACGAGCTCGAGTTCCACACGAGCGACGACATCAGCGGGATGCCGAAGCGCTACGTCGAGCTGCTGAGCGACGCGCTGAAGTTCGAGCCAAGCCCCTCCAACTACCTCGCGGACATGGACTCGGGCTTCTACGTCTCGTCGTACCTGCGCTCGTGGGCGTTCGAGTCGCAGCTGCGCGACAGCCTGCGCGAGCGGTTCGGGAACGA
>JBKPHO010000048.1:0-3014 GCA_046729915.1 Actinomycetota bacterium
AGGTGCACCTCGACCGTCTTCGGGGTGACGAACAGGGCCTGGGCGATCTCGCGGTTGGTCGGCCCCTCGGCCGCCAGTTCGGCCACCCGCCGTTCGCTCGGGGTGAGCGACTCGAGCCCGCTGAGCGCGATCCGGCGCGGCCGGGCCCCGGTCGCCAGCAGCTCGCTCTCGGCCCGGGCAGCCAGCGGGGTTGCCCCGCAGATGGTGGCCAGCTCGACCGCCCGTCGCAGCTGGTCGCGCGCCTTCGCCCGCTGGTTGGCCCGGCGCAGGGCCGCCCCCAGCTCGGTGCGCGCCTTGGCCTGCTCGAGCTTGGCCGGCGAGTCGGCCAGCAGCTCGACCGCCTCCTGCAAAAGAGCCAGGCCCTCGCGGCCGCCCTCGACCAGCCCCGCGACCCGCAGCGCCGCCCCCAGCGCCCGCGGCGCCCCCCAGACCCGGGCCAGCTCCAGCTCCTCGCGGGCAAGCGCCGCCGCCTCCTCGGGGCGGCCGAGCTGCAGCAGGGCGAGCGCGGCATGGGAGCGCCAGGGCATGAAGGCCGGGTTGCGCCCGCCGACGGCCTCGAAGCGGCGGCCGGCCTCCAGCATCTGCTCCAGCCCGCCGGCCAGGTCGCCGGTGAGCAGGCGTAGGCGGGCGCGGCTGTTTAGGAACGTGTACGTCGGGGCGTCCTCCGGTGCTGGCTCCCCCACCTCGGCAAACACCCTCGCGGCGTCGTCCAACCGGCCCTGCTCCATCAGCGCGTCCGTCTGGATGTAAATGAACGCGTCGAGCAGGTGGAACCCCCACTCGCGGCAGGCCGCAAACGCCTCCGCCGCCTCGGTTTCGGCCTCGGCCAGGTCCCCTCGGAAGAGCAACGCCTGTGCGCGGAAGAACTTCGCTGCGGCGAACGCGGTGGCCGAGCCCCGCAGGCGGGCTTCCGTCAGGACGGCATCGTAGAGGGCGAGCGCGTCGTCCTCGTCGGCCATGGCCAGGACCATTCCGGCGCGGATCAGGGGGCCGCCGCCGGCGTCAGCCCTCAGCAGGGTCTCGCCGGCGAGTGCCCGGCGGGCCAGTGGCACGGTGACCGCCGCGGGCGCTCCCGAGCGGGCGTCGTAGAAGGCAAGCAGCGCGAGCAGCATCTTCTCGCCGAGGGTCGTGTCGCCCGCCCGTCGCCGAACCTCGTCCAGCCGCCGCGCCGCGCTCTGCTGCAAGGGCGGATGGAAGATGCCGTTGCTGATGAGGCCGGCCTCGAGGACGCGCGCGAGTTCCGCATCCGCCCCTGAGAGCTCTCCGAGCGCCTGGCTGAAGACGGCGTTCGACTCGTTGAGGCGGTGGAGGTAGAAGAGCTGGAAGCCGAGGAGGGCGGCGGTCTCGGCCTTTCGCGCTGGATCGTCGATCCGCGAGTACGCCTCGGCGAGGTGCTCGGCGGAGGCGTTGCCGTCGACAAGCGTCTCCACGGCGCCCAGCTCGAGCAAGAACCGGGTTCGCTCCGAGTCCGGTGGCGGCTCGACAAGTGCGCGCCGGAGATACGCGACGGCGCTGTCCGACGCACCGCGGGAGGCCGCGCTTCGAGCCGCCTCGCGCAGAGCCGCGACGACCTCGGAATCGGCAGCGGGCGGGACGAGCAGCAAATGGGCGGCGATCCGCTCGGAATCCGCCCGCGACTCCGTCAGGAGCTTCGCCGCAAGCGCGTGCCCGGCGTCTCGCTCGAGCGGGGGCAGGGTTTCGTCGACCGCGGCGCGGACGAGAGGATGGACGAATCCGAGCGGCAGCTGCGGGCGGACGACGTCGACGCGTGCCAGGTCGGCCATCGCCTGTGCCACCGAACGCTCGTCGAGTTGCGCAAGCACGGCGGCGTGACGCGAGTCGACCTCCTCGCCGAGAATTGCGATCGCGCGCGCGAGCCGGGTCGACTCCGGAGGCAGGCGGGCGAGGCGGGCCGCGAGAGCGCGCGAGCCGGCGATCGCCGCAACCTCGCGGAGGCGATCGATGTTCGCATCGGTGGGATCGACGCTCTCGGAGACGATCCAGTTTCGGAGCTCCCTCAGGAGTTGCGGGTTGCCTCCCGTGAGCTCGTGGCAGGCCTCGCAGAAGGCGTCGTCTGCGTCCGCCGAGACGCTCTCGCGCACGAGCTCCGCGGTCGCCGCCGCACTAAGCGGCGCCGGCTGGATGACGGTCGTCAGCGGATCGGCGACGATTTGCGCGAGGAGCGCCGGCGCCTCGCTCGGCTCCGCCGGCCGCAACCCGACGACGACGGAGAGATCGAGCTCCTCCATCCGGGGCAGGAGGTAGGCCAGCCAGCGCAGCGAGGGGCCGTCGCACCAGTGCAGGTCGTCGACGGTGAGCAGGAGCGGCGCGTCGGTCGTAGCGTTCGCCGTCAGCCAATAGAGGCCGTGGAGGATCGCAAGCGGTGTGTCGGCGCCCGGCTCGGCGGCGAGGTGAGCAGGCTCGAACAGCGGGCTCGCGAGCTTCGCGGCTCCCGCCAGCAACTCGGCGCGCTCCTGGTCGGACAACTGCGCGAGCAACGGCTCGAACAGCTGCCGGACGACCCCGAACGAGAATCTCCTCTCCAGCTCGGACCCCCGCGCTGCGAGCACTTGTGTCCCTGCGTCCCTGGCCCGCGACCGTGCCTCGAGGATCAGCGAGGTCTTCCCGATCCCGGGCGGTGCCTGAATGGCGAGGAGCCTGCCGCTGCCCTGCCTTCCGAGCAGCGCGTCGAGCGCGGCCAACTCGCCCTCGCGCTCGAGCAACGGATCGAGCCGAAGAGCCAGCGGTCTTTCGGCGGGGTCGGGGCCGTCCCCCTCCCGATCCGACGACATCAGTCGGCGTGCGCCGGGCCAGTCAGCGCCCCCGCCAGCTGCGAGCGCGAGGCGATCCCGAGCTTGCGGTAGACGCTCGAAAGGTGCACCTCGACCGTCTTCGGGGTGACGAACAGGGCCTGGGCGATCTCGCGGTTGGTCGGCCCCTCGGCCGCCAGTTCGGCCACCCGCCGTTCGCTCGGGGTGAGCGACTCGAGCCCGCTGAGCGCGATCCGGCGCGGC
>JBKPHO010000049.1:0-3883 GCA_046729915.1 Actinomycetota bacterium
GACGTACCCGAGGTCGAGGAGCCCGGCGAAGCCGACGACGACGTTCAGGCCGAGCCCGAGTAGGGCGTAGATGAGGATGAAGAGGCCGTAGTTGAAGAGGTTGCCTTCGCTCACGAAGGGCAGGAAGGGGACGACGATCGCGGGGGTGAGCAGCGCGAGCTTGCCCGCGGCCGGGATCCGCTCCCAGATCCGGGCGAGCCTGCCGCCGAGGCCCCCCCGGCGCTCGATCCGCTCGTCGGCCTGCTCGACCCACTGGTCGATACCGATCTGAGCGCCGCCGCTGGGGATGCCGGGTGTGCTCTCGCTCACCGGCTACACCTTCTGCAGCGCAGGCGTGCCGAGCAGCCCGCTGGGTCGCACGAGCATGACCCCGATCAGGATCCCGAACACGACCAGGTCGGAGACGTTGCCGTTGAGGTAGCCCTTCGCCCAGGACTCGATCAGGCCGACGAGCAGGCCGCCGAGCATCGCTCCCGGGATGCTGCCGATCCCGCCCACGACCGCTGCAGTGAACCCCTTGAGGCCGGCGAGGAACCCCATCAGGTGGTAGATCTGGCTGAAGAGCAGGCCGAACATCACACCGGCGGCGCCGGCGAGCGCGGAGCCGATGAAGAACGTGGCCGCGATCACGCGATCCGGATCGATGCCCATCATCGCGGCCCCTTCGCGGTCGAAGGAGACGGCGCGCATCGCCTTCCCGAGCCGCGTCCAGCGGACGAGCGCGAGCAGCAAGAGCATCAGCACGACCGCGCCGACGATGACGATCACGCCGAGGTACTGGACGAAGACGCCGTTGTCCCCGCCGAGGTGGATGCCGTTGTAGCTGATCAGGTCGAAGCCGTCGTAGTTGCGGAACTGCGAGCCGAACAGGAGCAGCGCCGAGTTCTCGAGGAAAAAGGCGACGCCGAGCGCGGAGATCAGCGGGGCGATTCGGGGCGCGTCGCGCAGCGGCCGGTAGGCGAAGCGCTCGATCGCGAGCCCCAGCAGGCCGGAGCCGACCATCGCGACCACGAACATGCAGATGACGAGCAGCGCCACCGGGATCGCCGGGTTCAGCGGCCCGCCGAGCAGCGTCAGCACGCCGAAGCCGATGAACGAGCCGATCATGTAGACGTCGCCGTGCGCGAAGTTCAGCAGCTTCAGGATCCCGTAGACCATCGAGTAGCCCAGCGCGATCAGCGCGTAGAGGCTGCCCAGGATGATCCCGTTGACGCTCAGCTGGAAGAAGAACGTCCAGCCCTGGCTCGGCGACAGGTAGACGGCGTAGAGCATGAAGGCGACCAGCGCCACTGCAAGCCCGGTGAGGTTGCCGAGCCGCTGTCCTAGAGCCGAATTCACGCCGCTCGTACTTTCTCAGAACGTTGTGCGACCCCCGGGGAGGGGGTCGCACACGGTCGTGATCAGGGCCGTTCTCTGGTGCTAGCCAACCGGCTTGAACGAACCGTTGGGCTGGATCTGGTAGATGCCGAACTTCGCCGGCGACTTAACGTCACCGGCCTTGTTGAACCTGACACCGAAGCCGAGGATCGAGCTCGCCAGCTTCGTCTTGGCGAGGTTCTTCCGCACCTCGGCGCGGGTCGCCTTGTCGTCGGAACACGCCTTCGTGACGGCGCCGACCACGACCTGGGCCGCGACGTACGTCGGTGCGCCGAAGTACTCGCCGTTGCCCTTGTGGGCCTTGGTGTAGGCCTTCACGATCGGATTGCCCGGGGACACCGGGAAGAACGAGTCGTACGACCCGGTGATCTTCCAGACACCCGGCGCGAACAGACCGTCCGAGCCGAACAGCTTGATCTTTCCCTTGCCCGCGGCCCTGAGCTGCTGGCCGAAGGTCTGCGCCTGCGGAGCGAGCTGCCACGGGATGTAGATGATCTGGGTGTTGCTCGGGATCTTCGCGATTTGCGAAGAGAAGTCGGACGCGGTCTGGGAGATCGAGTCACGGGTGACCTTCACTCCCTTCGCCCGGAGCCTGGTCTGCACGCCGTCGGCTAGACCCTGCGAGTACGTCTCCTGGTCGTCGATGACGTACACCCGCTTCGCCTTCAGCTTGCCCGCGATGTAGTTGGCCACCGTCGGAGCCTGTTTGCTGTCGTTCGGCACGACGCGGTAGAAGAAGCCGCGGCGGTTGCCGTCCGTGTGGCCGTCCGTGAGCGTGGTGCGGGTCGCGGAGCCGGAGACGAAGCCGAGCTTGCCGCCCTTGTATGCCGACGTCGAGGCCACGACCTCCTGGCTGCCTGCGGGTCCGACGACGCCGAGCACATTCGAGTTCGACGCGAGCGACTTCGCGACCCTGACTGCGAACGCCGTGTCGACTCCCAGCTGCGTGTCGCCGGAGATCATCTTGATCTTCTTGTTCTTGTTCGCCTTCTGTGCGTTCCAGCGCTTGACGAAGTACTTCGCCCAGCGAACCTGCTGGTTCCCGATCGCGGCAGCTGGGCCCGTGATGGGGGCCGCCAGCCCGATCGTGCGCGTGGAGCCGCAGGTCACGGTCGCCGAGCCTGCCGATGACTCTCGCGCAGGCCACTTCGTCGATCCCAGAGCGGCTGACGCGAGCGCAGCCACCCCTGCCGCGAGGACCGCGGCGACTACCAACTTCCTCATTCTTGCCCTCCTCGGTTCCTTTCGGTACCGGATGAGACGTCGATGGCGGTCATTCGTTTGCCTCGTACGCGCGGGACGCCGGATCGCCCGCCGGGTGGAAGACGGCGACGATCCGCATCGGGCCGTCACCGGTGTTCTCGAGCGAGTGCACGAAGAACGGCGGCAGGTGGATGCACGAGCCCGCCGAGACCGGCTTGTCCGCTCCGCCGCCGTGCAGGACGCCTTCACCTTCGAGCACGTAGATCACCTCGTCGTAGACGTGGCTGTGGTCGGGTGCGCGCCCTGGGGCGATCACGCCGAAGAACTGCGTCGCGTCCTGGCAGCCGACCTCGTCGGTGACGAGATACCGAAACTCGCGGTCGCCGCTCGCAGGCAACGAGGGCTGGTCGGCGTAGCGAACCGTGCGGGCCCCGGGTGCGGAGGCCCCTTTCGCCTGCGGTGCCGTCGCCGAGACGATCACGAGCGGCGCCGGACCCGGGTTGTCTACCTCGTACGTCTCCTCTGCGGTGACGTAGGCGGCGGTGCCCGGCTCCAGCTCGTGCGCCTCGCCGCCGACGGTCAGCGTGCCGCTGCCGGAGCGCGTGTACATGATCTCCTGCACGCCCTCGAGCGTCCGCGGCCGGGAGCGGCCTGCGTCGTACCGCGCCAGGTGTAGCTCGAGGAACGCCGAGCCTGCCCGCGAGTCGATGGCCACCGCCCGATCCGCCGTGTCTCCCTCGTCGCGGGTGCTCTGGAGGTCGCGCTCGTGCACCACGTGGCCGCTCACAGCGCGATTCTCACACGGAATCGCAGGCCATCGTCCGGGAGGTCGCTAGTCCTCCTCGTTTGCCAGCGCGGTCAGCCGGTTCCGTGCCTGCCAGAGCTCGGGGTAGAAGCGCTGCTTGATCAGGCCGCCGAGCAGCTCGACCGGCGTGCCCTGGGTGCCGACCACGCTGTCGCCGATCACCCGCGCCACCACCAGGTAGTGGCGCATGCGCCAGAGCGAGATCCGCTCGTCCCAGCCGATCAAAAGCTCGGCCAGCCGGTAGAGGTCCTCGTGCTCCCGCCCCCGGCGGTAGAGCTCGACCACCGAGAGGCCGGCCTCGCGCAGACGCGCGGAGAAGGCCTGCCCCAGCTGCGGGGTGACGCGCCGGATCTCGCGGAAGCCGGGCGAGTCGAAGCCGCTGCCGTGCCCCAGCACCTTGCGGATCGCCTGGTACTCCCACGGCGACATCTGCTCGAGCATCTCGAGCTGGCCGATCACGTAGTCCAGGCAGAGCGCGGAGCGGCGCAGCAGCCGGGC
>JBKPHO010000050.1:0-5372 GCA_046729915.1 Actinomycetota bacterium
GCAACGGGCTCGACGTCTCCGCCCACTGCGCGCCGCAGCTCTCGGCGCACGCCTTCTGCGCGGTGGCGCGTGCGCGGCACCTCGAGTACTTCCACGACCACGTCCGCGTCGAGTCGCTGCTCTTCGACGGCGTGCTCGAGCCGGTTGACGGCGCGCTGCGGCCGGACCGTTCGTGCGCCGGCCACGGGCTCGAGCTGAGGAGCGCCGACGCCGCGCAGTTCGCGCTATGACCGTCGACGAGAACGAGCTCGCGAACGACCTCGAGCGGGCGATCGACGGCGAGGTCCGGTTCTCGAACGGCGACCGCGCCCTCTACGCGACCGGCGGCTCGAACTACCGCCAGCTGCCGATCGGCGTCGTGATCCCACGCTCGGTGGACGACGTCGTCGAGACGGTGCGGCTCTGCCGCGAGTACGAGGCGCCGGTGCTCTCGCGCGGCGGCGGCACGAGCCTCGCCGGCCAGTGCTGCAACGTCGCGGTGATGATCGACTTCTCGAAGTACCTGAACCGCGTGCTCGAGATCGACCCGGAGCGAAGGCTGGCGCGGGTCGAGCCCGGCACGATCCTCGACGATCTCCGCGAGCAGGCCGAAAGAGAGCACCAGCTCACCTACGGGCCCGACCCCTCCACGCATACGCACTGCACGCTCGGCGGGATGATCGGCAACAACTCCTGCGGCGTCCGCTCGGTGATGACGCAGTTCTCCGGGCCGGGGCCGCGAACCTCCGACAACGTCGCCGAGCTCGACGTCCTGCTCTACGACGGCCGGCGGCTGCGCGTGCGCGAGGGCACCTCCGGCGACGCGGAGATCGACCGTCGGCTGACGGAGCTGCGCGACCGCCAGGCCGACCGGATCCGCGCGCGCTACCCCGACATTCCGCGGCGCGTCTCCGGCTACAACCTGGACGACCTGCTCCCCGAGAAGGGGTTCGACGTGGCGGCAGCCCTCACCGGCACGGAGAGCACGTGCATGACCGTGCTCGAGGCGACGGTCCACCTCGTCCACAGCCCGCCGCACCGCACGCTCGTCGTGCTGGGCTACGCGAACGAGTACGAGGCCGCCGACGACGTCCCGCGCGTGCTCGAGCACGAGCCCACTGGCCTCGAGGGTGTCGACGACGTGCTGATCAAGGACATGACGGTGGTCGGGCTGCACGCGCAGGAGCTCTCGCGCCTCCCCGAGGGCCACGGCTTCCTGCTCGTCGAGCTCGGCGGCGAGACGAAGGAGGAGGCAGACGACAAGGGCCGCAAGCTAATCGCCGCCCTGCGGAAAGGCAAGGGCGGGCCGAGGGACGTGAAGCTCTACGACAACCCGTCGCAGGAAGAGCACGTCTGGAAGGTCCGCGAGGCCGGCCTCGGCGCGACCGCGTTCGTCCCGGGTAAGCCGGACGCCTACGAGGGCTGGGAGGACTCGGCCGTCCCGCCCGAGCGGCTCGGCGAGTACCTTCGCGAGCTGCGCAAGCTCGCAGGCCACTACGGCTACGAGAGCGCGCTCTACGGCCACTACGGCCAGGGCTGCGTGCACGCGCGCTGGAACTTCGACCTGACGAGCGAGCCGGGCATCCGCAAGTGGCGCTCGTTCCTGGACGAGGCCGCCGACCTCGTCGTGTCGATGGGCGGCTCGATCTCGGGCGAGCACGGCGACGGCCAGTCGAAGGCCGAGCTGCTGCCGAAGATGTTCGGCGACGAGCTGGTCGGCGCCTTCCGCGAGTTCAAGTCGATCTGGGACCCGGACTGGAAGATGAACCCGGGCAAGGTCGTCGACCCGTACCCGATCACCTCCAACCTGCGGCTCGGCGCCGGCTACTCCCCGCCGCAGCCGACGACGCACTTCGCCTACCCGCGCGACGGCGGCAGCTTCGCGCATGCGGCCACCCGCTGCGTCGGGATCGGCAACTGCCGCCGCACCGACGGAGGAGTGATGTGCCCGAGCTACATGGTCACGCACGAGGAGAAGCACACGACGCGCGGCCGCGCTCGGATCCTCTGGGAGATGCTGAACGGAGGCGAGCTCGAGCTGTGGCGCTCGAAGGAGGTCGAGGAGGCGCTCGACCTCTGCCTCTCCTG
The DNA here is from genome assembly GCA_046729915.1 of Actinomycetota bacterium. Classification (GTDB taxonomy): domain Bacteria; phylum Actinomycetota; class Thermoleophilia; order Gaiellales; family Gaiellaceae; genus AC-32. Next base: position 2,068 of record JBKPHO010000050.1, read on the forward strand.
CAAGGGGTGCACGAACGACTGCCCGGTCAGCGTCGACATGCCGACGCTCAAGGCCGAGTTCCTGTCCCGCCACTATCGAGGCCGGCTGCGGCCGCGGGCGGCGTACGCTTTCGGGCTGATCGACCAGGCCGCGCGCGTCGCCTCGAAGCTTCCCGAGGTGACGAACGTGCTGGGGCGGGCGCCGGGCTTCAAGCTCGCCGCGGGGATCCACCCGGAGCGGCAGATCCCGCAGTTCGCGCCGCTCACGCTGAAGGGCTGGTTCGCTCGGCGGCCTGCGCGTGACGGCGGCGGGCGGCCCGTGATCGTCTGGGCGGACACGTTCACGAACCACTTCGAGCCGGAGATCGGCGTCGCGGTGGTCGAGGCGCTCGAGGACGCCGGCTTCCACGTCACGATCCCGAGCGGCCACCTCTGCTGCGGACGGCCGCTCTACGACTACGGGATGCTCGACCTCGCGGAGGCGTACCTGCGCAAGGTGCTCGACCGGCTGCGCGGCGACATCCGAGCGGGCGTCCCCGTGGTCGGGATCGAGCCGAGCTGCGTCGCGGTCTTCAAGGACGAGCTCGTCAACCTGTGGCCGAACGACGAGGACGCGCAGCGTCTGTCGAGGCAGAGCTTTCACTTCTCCGAGTTCCTGGCCGGCGAAGCCGAGGGCTGGACACCGCCGCAGCTCCACGGGAAGGCGATCCTGCACGGGCACTGCCACCACAAGGCGACGGGCGGGACCGCGCCGGAGAAGGAGCTGCTCGAGCGGATGGGGCTCGAGGTCGAGGAGCTCGACGCCAGCTGCTGCGGGATGGCGGGGGGCTGGGGTTACGAGCGCGGCCACTACGACGTCTCGGTCGCCTGCGGCGAGCGCGTGCTGCTGCCGAAGGTGCGCGAGGCATCGGGGGAGATGCTGATCGTCGCGGACGGCTTCTCGTGCCGCAGCCAGATCGAGCAGCTCCAGCGCGGGAGGCGTGCGCTGCACGCCGCACAGGTGCTCGCGCTGGCCCGGGAGCACGGGCCCGCCGGGCCGCGCGAGCCGTACCCGGAGCGGGCGGTGCCGGGGGCGCCTCGGCCGGGAGCCGCTCGAAGCGCAGCGCGCGCGGCGGTGGCCGTCGGTGCAGCCGTCGCCGGAGCCGGGGCGGCTTACGCCCTCCTGCGCTCGTAGCCCGACCCGCCGGGCGTATCGTCAAGAGCGTGAGCGAGGAGCTGAGCCCGACCCTGCGCGCGGTGAGCGACGCTGTCCTGTCGGTTGCCGCGGAACGCTCGGTCGAGGAGGTGCTGCAGCGGCTTGTCGAGGGCGCGCGCGAGCTCGTCGGTGCGCGCTACGCCGCGCTCGGGACGCCGGACGGCGACGGCGGCTTCAGCCGCTTCCTCACCGCCGGGATGAGCGACGAGCTGGTCGCGGCGCTCGGCCCGCTTCCGCGAACGCACGGGATGCTGGGCGCGATGCTCGAGACAGCGGACTCGTTCCGTACACCGGACATCCACGGCGATCCGCGCTTCCGCGGCTGGTGGCCGAAGGGCCACCCGGACATGCGCTCCTTCCTGGGGGTTCCGATCACGACGCCCGACGGCGTGATCGGCGCCTTCTACCTGACGGACAAGATCGGCGCGGACGAGTTCACCGACGCGGACCGGGAGCTGATCGAGCTGCTGGCGGCACATGCCGCGATCGCGATCACCAACGCCCGCCTGTATGAGGAGAGCCGGGAGCTGTCGACCCTCTCCGAGCGCAACCGGCTCGCGCTCGAGCTGCACGACGCGGTCACGCAGAAGCTCTTCAGCCTGGTGCTGACCGCTGAGTCGGCGGCAACCCTGGTGCGCCTGGACACCGACGCAGCCGCGAAGCAGCTCGCGCGCCTCCAAGAGCTTGCGCAGGAGGCGCTGGACGAGCTGCGCTCCCTGATCTTCGAGCTGCGTCCGCCGGAGGTCGAGCGGGACGGCCTCTGCGGCGCGTTGCGCAAGCACGTCCGGCTGCTGGCGCCGCGCGGGCCCGGGATCGCGCTCGAGCTCGAGGACGAGGTTCCGCGCGACCCGAAACGCGACGCCGAGGTGCTGCGGATCGCGCAGGAGGCCCTCAACAACGCGATTCGGCACGCGGACGCCGAGCACGTCCGTGTGCGCTTGGGGGCGGAGGACGGCAGGCTCGTGCTGGAGGTCGAGGACGACGGTGCCGGCTTCGATCCGACCGCGGCCGAGCTGCGCTCCAGGCGCCTGGGCCTCACTTCGATGGAGGAGCGAGCGCGGCGGCTTCGCGGGCGGCTCGCGATCGACTCCGCCCCTGGCTCGGGAACGAGGGTGCACCTGGAGGTTCCGGCTGGCTGAGTCGATCCGCGTCTTGATCGCCGATGACCACGCCGTCGTCCGAGAGGGGCTCCGGACGTTCCTCGAGCTCCAGGAGGGCATCGAGGTCGCGGGCGAGGCCTCGGACGGGCGCGAGGCCGTCGACGAGGCCGAGCGGCTGCTGCCCGACGTCGTCCTGATGGACCTCGTGATGCCGCGGCTGGACGGCGTCGAGGCGATGCGGGAGCTGCGGACGCGCGTGCCCGGCGCGCGCGTCGTCGTGCTCACGAGCTTCCTCGACGACGAGCGCCTGCTGCCCGCGCTGCGCGCCGGCGCGGCGGGGTACCTGCTGAAGAACGTCGAGCCCCGGGAGCTCGCCCGCTCGATCCGGCTCGCGGCCGCCGGCGAGGCGCTGATCGACCCCGCGGTCGCGGCCCGGCTCGTGGACGCGCTCGGCAGCGACCGGCGCGCCGAGCAGGCCGAGCTGACCCCGCGCGAGCAGGAGGTGCTCGACCTGATCGGCCGGGGTTTCGCGAACAAGCGGATCGCGCTGGAGCTCGGGATCGCGGAGAAGACCGTCAAGACGCACGTCAGCCACGTGCTCGCGAAGCTCGGCGTCTCCGACCGCACGCAAGCGGCGCTCTACGCGGTGCGCTCCCGTCGGTCCTAGGACCAATTACCCGTGGCGGCTCGGACCGCCGCGCTCGTACGGTGGGGTCATGCCTACCGCCATCGTTACCGGAGCCTCTCGCGGTCTCGGCCGCGCCCTTTCTCAGGCCCTCGTCGGGCGCGGCTGGGATCTGGTCGTCGACGCGCGCGGCGCGGACGCGCTCGCAGCGACGTGGGCGCACGAGCCACGCGTCACTGCAATCGCAGGCGACGTCACCGATCCTGCTCACCGCCGCGCCCTCGTCGGCGCCGCCGGCGAGCGGATCGACGCGCTCGTCAACAACGCGAGCGTCCTGGGGCCGAGCCCGCAGCCGGCGCTGCGCGCGTACCCGCTGGCGGAGCTGCACCGCGTCTACGAGGTCAAC
>JBKPHO010000051.1:0-1035 GCA_046729915.1 Actinomycetota bacterium
GTCGGCGTCCATCGGTTCGTCGCCGGGTCGTACACCTCGGCGCTGGCCGTGTGCGCACCGCCGGCGACGAGCACGCGCCCGTCTCGGAGACGCACGGCTTCGTGCAGCCAGCGCGGCTGGGTGAGCGTGCCGCCCGGGCTCCACGTCTCCGTGGACGGGTCGTACAGCTCGGTGGTGGGCTCACTGACCCCACCGACCACGAGGACGCGCCCATTCTCGAGCCCGGTCGCAGTCATGGACGACCGCGCCGTCGCCATGCTCGCCGTCGCCGTCCAGCTGCCCGCTGCTGTGCTCGCAAGCGAGGCAAGCGGAGCGGCCGCAATCGCGAGCATTACGCAGATGGCGGACGCCGCGGCCTTCATGCTTACGATGAGGCTTCCTCTCTTCTCGCCGCGATGGACGATGCGAGCGTAGGCAGTAAAGGTTGCGCCTGCCTTACAAGACCCTTAAACGTTCGCAAATGAATGCTGCGCCGTCCGGATCAGAGCCGGCGCAAACGCCGAGCCGGTTGTACGGGCCGTGCAGGCGGTCTCTGGCCGGCGGCGGACTCCGAGGAGAGTCTCGCGGCGTGCCCGACGTCACGAGCGCCGGTGCTGCGGCGCGGCCTGCCCGGAGGGTCTTTGTCCCCGCCAGGGCAGGCCGCATCAGTCAGTCCGGCTAGCTCACGGCGTCCAGCCGCCGGAGAGCGGCTCGCCGATCCGCAGGCCGAAGCGCTCGAGCAGCTCGGGAACGCTCTCGAGCTTGACGTAGTGGCCGTAGCGCGCGCCGAGCGCGGTCAGCTCATCCGCGTCCGCATTGATCGTGCCGCCCATGTCGGAGAGCTCCCGGAAGAAGCGCTCGAAGCCCGCCGGGGCGATGATCTCGAGGATCCGGCACGGCTCGTCGCCCGCGTTCCAGAACGTGTGCCACTGGTTGCGCGGCTTAAAGACCAGGTCGCCCGAGCCGCCGAGCGGCGGCTGCGACCGCTGAGCCGTGGCGACGAAGTGGTGACGCCGGCGCTGGCCGGTGTCGCCTTCGCGGTCGACTGGACGCCGT
>JBKPHO010000052.1:0-4129 GCA_046729915.1 Actinomycetota bacterium
GGGTTCGAACGAAGGGCGAGCCGGGCGGACTGACGCGGCGGATGATCGCGGCGAGCGCCTTGCTCGCGCTGATCATCGGCGGGGCGTTCGCGGTCCTGTTGCTTGCGATTGGCGACCTGCGCGGCGCCGAGCGGCGCAGCCGCCACGCCCAGGACGTGCTCGTCGCCGCGAATCACCTCGAGCGGTTGCTGCTGGACCTCGAGACCGGCCAGCGCGGATTCGTCATCACCAGGGAGGAGCGCTTCCTCGAGCCGTGGCGGAGGGCGCGACGCGCATTCCCGCGGCGGGCCGCGGCGCTGCTCGCGCTCGTCGCGGGAGAGCCCACCGCGGAACAGCCGGCACGGGAGATCGCCCGGAGCGAGCGCGCGTACATCCGCGACTACTCGGTGCCGCTCGTGCGCGCAGCGAGGCGGGGCGACCCCTCGGCTCGAACCGTCGCCGCGACGGAGGCGGGGAAGCGCCGCGTCGACGCGATGCGCAGGCAGTTCGACCGCCTGCTCGACGCTCAACGCCGCGTCGACGCGCGCTCGGAGGCGAGCGCCGACTCCGCCGCCCGCCGCGCGTCGGCCACGGCGGCCATAGGTATCGCCAGCTCCGTCGCGCTGATCGCGCTGTTCGCGGCCTACCTGGCGCAAGCGATTGTCCGGCCCGTGCGGCGTGCTGCAACGATGGCCCGCCGTCTCGCCGGCGGCGATCTCCCCGCGCGCATGCCCGAGACCGGGGTGGGCGAGATCGGAACGCTCGAGCGCGCCTTCAACGTGATGGGAAGCTCGCTGGAACGCAGCCGCGACGAGCTCGCGGCGCTTGCGGCCGAGCAGGCGGCTCTCCGGCGGGTGGCGACCCTGGTGGCCCACGGGTCACTGCCGGCCGACGTCTTCGCGGCCGTGGGGGAGGAGGTCGGACGGCTGCTCCCAGCCGACCGCGCGTTCGTTGCCCGGTACGAGGGGGACGACACCGCGACGATCGTAGGTGCGTGGAGCGCGGCGGGCGACGCCACACCCATCGGCACCCGGTATCGGGACCCCGACCCGAGCGTGAGCCTGCTCGTGCGCGAGTCGGGCCGACCGGCTCGGGTCGACAACTACCCCGACCCTGGCCGGGGGCCGACGACGCCCGGCATTCACGCCGCCGTCGGCGCACCGATCACGGTCGAGGGCCGCCTCTGGGGGCTGGTGACCGTCGCATGGGAGAGTTGGGAGCCGCATGGGAGAGTTGGGAGCCGCCGCCACCGCGGACGGAGAGCCGCCTCGCCGATTTCACCGAGCTCGTGGCGACGGCGATCGCGAACGCCGAGGCGCAGGCGGAGCTGACGGCCTCTCGCGCCCGCATCGTCGCGACGGCGGACGAGACGAGACGTCGCATCGAGCGCGACCTCCACGACGGCGCTCAGCAACGACTGGCTTCGCTCGCGTTGCGGCTGCGCGCCGCGCAGGCGACCGTGCCGGCTGATCTTCAGGGGCTCTCGACCGAGCTCGACGGGGTCGCGGGCGGGCTGAACAACGCCCTCGAGGAGCTGCGCGAGTTCGCGCGCGGCATCCACCCGGCGATCCTGGCAGAGGGGGGTCTCGAGCGCGCGCTGAGGGCGCTCGCCCGCCGCTCGGCGGTCCCCGTCGACCTCAACGTGCGAACGGAGACGCGGCTCCCCGACCGGGTCGAGGTCGGCGCGTACTACGTCGTGTCCGAGGCGTTGGCGAACGTGGCGAAGCACGCCGACGCATCCACGGTCGAGGTTGAGGTCGAGTCCGCCGACGGCGTCCTGCGGATCTCGGTGCACGACGACGGCCGCGGCGGCGCCGACTTCCGCGGAGGGTCGGGCCTCGTCGGGCTGAGGGATCGCGTCGAGGCGCTCGGCGGCCGGATCTCGCTCGAGAGCCCGCCGGGAGCCGGTACGTCCCTTCAGGTGGAGCTCCCGCTCGCCGCCGAGCCCGTGGCTTCCGGCTGACGGGAACGCGGGCGCTCCGCGGCGCCGCGTGTCGCTGCACTCACGTCATGCGCGACGCACGATGGGCGGCGCCGCAGACCACCGCCTGTCGCGACGGCTGAGCCCACGGCCGAGCTCAGTTCCGCCGTTCGATCGTCGCGAGGTCCTCGTCGTCGAGCTCGAGGTTGGCGGCCCCGACGATCGGGTCGACCTGGTCGGGGTGGCGGAAGCCGACGATCGCGCCGTCGACGGCCGGGTTGCGGAGCGTCCACGCAACTGCGACGGCGCCGAGACTCGTGTCGTGGCGGTCTGCCACCGCGTGTATCCGCGCGACGAGCGCGAGGTGTTGCGAGAGGCGCGGCTCCTGAAAGCGCGCGTCGTGCTTGCGCCAGTCGTCCTCGGGCAGGTTCTGAATTCGCTCGCGCGTCATCGCGCCGGTCAGCAGGCCGGATCCCATCGGCGAATAGACGATGACCCCGATCCCTTCGCGCTCGGCGAAGGGCAGGATCTCGTCTTCCACGTCGCGCTCGATGAGCGAGTACTGCGGCTGCAACGTCTCCACCGGCGCGATCGACTGGATGCGGCGGACCTGGTCGACGTCGAAGTTGGAGACACCGATGTGGCGCACGAGGCCCCGCTCCTTGAGCTCGGCGAACGCCGCCCAGCCCTCCTCGATCTCCTCGTCGGGGATCGGCCAGTGGATCTGGTACACGTCGATGGCGTCGACTCCGAGCGGCTCGAGGCTGCCCTCGGCCTCTCGAAGGATCGAGTCCCGCTTGAGGCTGTGCACGACTGTGCGGCCGGGGCCTTCGAGCTGCGAGGCCTTCGTGAACACGTACGGGCGCTCGGCGCGGCCTTCCAGCGCGCGGCCGACGACCTGCTCCGAGTGCCCGAAGCCGTACACCGCCGCGGTGTCGATCCAGTTGATCCCCCGATCCAGCGCATGGTGGATCGCGGCGATCGAGTCTTGGTCGTCTTGCGGCCCCCAGCCGCCTCCGATCGCCCAGGCGCCGAATCCGACGCGGGTGATCTCGAGGCCGGTCTCGCCCAAGGCGGCCGTCTTCAGTCCTGTCTTCTCCATCTCGTTTCTCCTCACGATCGATCGGCGGTTACGTGACCAGGATCGTGATCGGGGGCGCCCTCGTCCTCACAGCGGACGGCAAACGTCCGTCTAGGGCAGCCGGAGTTTTGGCCTACCGGCCAGCCGGGGCCTGCGAGCATCCGGTGCAAGTTGCCAGCCAGCCGGAACCCCTTTTGGCAGTTGCCCTCGATGACGGCTGGGGCCACTGCCGCAAGCATCTGAACGTCGATGCAAGGAGGAGCCATGACCTGCGCACACTGTGGACGGAAGCTCGCCGGGGTCGCCACGATCTTTCCGGAGAAGCCGCCTGTCTGCGTCCGCGCCGACTGCCTCGGGTGGGCGCGCGATCTGGCGTTGCCCCGTGCCGCAATCGTGAGGCCGTCGTTCGAGGCGTGGTCGACGGACGAGTTGCGCCCCGCCGCCTGAGCAGCGAGCCGTCACTAGTCCAACGCGGCCGCAACCGCCTCGCCCGCACTAAGCTAGGCCGGGAGCCAAGTGGAGGACGCTGTGATCAAGGAGCCGTCCATCGGCCCCGCAACTACTGAGTAGCGTCTATACCCGAACAGTCTTCAGGCGAGAGGACGCTCGGCCAGCCGAGGGTCTCGTAGCGGACGCTCGGAGACTTCGTTGGGCAGGTTGCGACCCGCCGAGTGCGCCGCTCTTCTCAGACCGGTCGTGAGTACCCGAGAGCGTCGAACGCGGCCGGATAGACGATCCGACCGGCGAGGTCGGGGCTGTATCCCGGGAGCCGCTTGACCATGAAAGCGTCGTCGGGGATCTTCGGATGCGGGGAGATGAAGCCGAGCGCGCTCGCCTGCTCGAAGCCGAAGCGAGGATAGTACGCGGGAATGCCCTCGACCATGACGGCAGGCTCGCCTGCTTCTTCGGCGCGGCTGAGCGCGTCCCGGATCAGCCGTGCCCCCACACCGATGCGCTGGCGGTCAGGCCGAACCGACATCGGGGTGAGATTGAGGATCCTTGTACGGGATCCGCCTTCAACGCCGACCCAGCTCAGCATCACGTGAGCAATCACACCGGAGGAGTCCTCGGCGACCAACGCCAGCTCCGGAATGAACTGTTCCGACGCCCGAATGCGCTCGACGAACGACGCGACCTCGTCGGGGTGT
>JBKPHO010000053.1:0-3686 GCA_046729915.1 Actinomycetota bacterium
GCGCCGATGCTTAGGGAGCCGATCGAGGTCTGGTCGCGCGACCCCATCAGCGGTGACGAGATCCGGGTCTCGGCAGTCCCTTCCGGAGCTGAGAAGTGGTCGCCCAAGGGCGCGGTCGTCGTCGCCGGCGTGCTCGGTCGACAGGCCGACTCCTGCCGAGGCTGCTGCCCCGTCCTCAACTTCTTCGTCTCTTCTGCGAGTGCCGAGCGCTGGCTCGAAGAGCATCCCCAGGTTCGCGGCCGCGTGATCTCGATCGACGAGGCAGCAGCCGCTGGTCGAGCCGTCTTCGCAGACGTGCTCTACTAGGCCGTGCGTCAAGACAACTTGACGGCCACAGTTCGTCAGGCTACGTTGACGAGGTGATGGTCGAGCCGACCGAGGTCGTGGCCCAGACGGCGAGTGAGGATCCCGAGGTGGGACTGCGCGCGGTGGCCTCGCTGCGGGCGCTACTGGAGGCAGTCGAGGAACTCCAGGTCCGGCAGGCCCGCGAGCTCGGCTGGAGCTGGCAACAGATCGCGGCACGGCTCGGCGTCTCCAAGCAGGCCGTCCATCAGAAGTACGGCAAGGACAAGCACCGGCGTCGGCGGAGCATGCGATGAGACTCCTCTCCCGTCGTAGAGCTGCCTCGCTGGCCAGCGTCGTGAAATGCGACGCGCTCCCGCGGGCGAAGACGATCAGGCCCGCCGAGCCGTACCTCTTCGCGGCTGCGGAGGAGGCCCGCAGGCTCGGCCACAGCTACGTCGGCACCGAGCACATCCTGCTCGTCCTGCTCCGCAGGCCAGGCAGCCGGGCCGTGGTCGTCCTGGAGCAGCTAGGCGTCAGCCCCGCACAGGCCGAGGAAGCGATCAGGCCATGCCTCGTTGGCGGCACGCCGAAGATCGACCCGGAGGCGCTCGCGACGATCGGGATCGACTTCGAGGCCGTGCGCCGGCGCCTGGAGCAGACCTTCGGACCGGATGCGCTCGAGCGCAGCCACGCGAGCTGCCTCGGCGTCGCTCCGCGGGCAAAGCTTGCACTGGCGTACGCGCTCGACCACGCGGGCGGCGAGCCACTTGGCGACGAGCACATCCTGCTAGGGATGCTCAGCGTTCCGGACTCGCTGGCTGCCCACGCCCTCGATCAGCTTGGCGTGTCCTTGGAGGCGGCCAAGGCGGTAGTCGCGGCCAGGAGCTAGCGGCTGAGCGGCTGGCCGAAGGCGATGTCGTGCCCGTCGGGATCCTGGACGCCGAACTCGCGGAACCCGTGCGGCGCGTTGTAGATCGTGTAGTCGATCCCTGCGCCGCGCTCCTGGACTTCCCGGTAGACGCTCTCGACGTCGTCAACGCGAATGTAGGCATTCCAGATGTTGTGCACGATCTGCCAGTTGGGGACGATCCGGGCAGGCTCGTCACAGAGCGCCAGCAGGATGGTCGCCTGGTCGCGGCTAGCGATGGCGAAGTCGGGCGGATCGCCGTTGACCTCGCACTCGAAGCCGAGCTGGTCTCGGTAGTAGGCGACCGAGCGCTCGAGATCGGAGACGAGCAGGACTGGCGAGATCCCGGTCAGTGTCGCCACACCTTGATGCTAGGCGCCGCCCAGCACCAAGCCGCTACTTCCCTTGGACAGGCGCGCGCCGCGGGCGTACGCTGTGGGCAGTGCCTGGCTGACCTTAGAGAGCCGCCTGTTCGTCGAGGCCCGCCGCCTGGGAGGGCTTGTTCGGTGGGTCGCCGTTCTGGTTGCGCCCGAGTGCGGAGCGGCTCGGCGGCGGTGCGCGTGCACCGCCCGTCGGTAGCGATGCAGCCCATTCGTTCCGCTGCCAAGGGAGGACACGATGAGTCACGAGCAAGCGCAGGCCAACCTGGAGATCGTGTTCGACTGGATGAACGCGATGCGCCACCGCGACATCGACGTCATTGGCCGGCTCTTCGACCCTGCCGTCGTCTGGGTCGATGTAGCGGGAGGGGTTGCCTGCAATGGACGCGATCAGGCGCTGGCGTGGTTGCGCTCCACACCCACCGAGCTGAACGAGGTGGACGCGGTCGAGCTTCTCGCCAACGACGAGCACGTGGTGCTTGGTGTCCGCAATCACGCTCGCGAAGAGCTCGCCGGCGTCAAGCTCGAGGACGGGCAGACGTTCACGGTGTTCACGCTGCGCGACGGCAAAATCGTGCGTCTGCGCGGGCACGTCCATCGCGTCGACGCATTGGCGGAAGCCGGCTTAGCTGACTACCGCTGGCGCTAGGAGTCGTCACTTAGCTGCGCGAACAGGTTGGTCCACGCGGACATCAAGACCGCTAAAACCCTTCGTCCGTACACCAAACGACCGTTTCGTGTAACTCCAGCGCCCCTCGACCTTTGGCCGCCGCCCGACCCCTTTTCTGGCGAGGCTCGATGCAGCAGCTCGTAGCCCGCTGATCGTCTTCTAACGCTCTTCGATTCCCATGGAGTCCGGCCCAGTCGAGACCGATCCCACGCGATTGGCAGCCTGAGGAGCATGCTCTCCCGCCTGCCGCGGACGCAGGGAGTCGCACCGCGATCCCGCTGGGCATGCGGCCTCAGCGAGCGCGTGGTCAGCGCGTGGTCAGCAGGGACTGCCCCAGCGGGCGGACGGCAAGACCCGCGATCCCACTCGCGCGAGAGTCCAAGCCCGAGGGTGGCACCCCGCCGAGCGATGAGCCTCTTCGCTCTGGGTCCCTCGGATGACCGGACAGCACAAGACCGAGGCGACTACGTCCCCTCCAGCCGCGACTAGGATCGCGACGCGGTGAACGCCGAGACGGAGCACCTGCGCGCCCGCGCCGGACGGGTGGTGGAGGCGACGACGAGCCGGATCCCCATCCGAGCAGCGCTGTTGGCAGGCTCGGCAGCGCGCGGCAACGCCGATTGCTTCTCTGACATAGACCTCCTCTTCTACGTCGATGACGTGCCGACAAACAACGCGATCGCTGAAGTCAGGGAAGCGGTGGGCGGCATCGAGCCTCTAAAGCGTCATGACCCGACGGACCATTGGAACGGAGAAGAGTTCCGGCTCGACGGTGTGCGAACAGAGATCAGTTTTACGACAGTCGAGCACACTGAGCGAGAGCTAGACCAGCTTCTCGACCAACTGGACGACATCGCGTCGCCACGGCAGAAGATCCTCTCAGGCATCGCCGAGGGCTTGCCTTTCTATGGCGAGCCGCTGATCGAGCGGTGGCAGAAGCGGCTTCGCGACTACCCGGAGCCCTTCCGGCGGGAGATGATCCTCAGGCACTGGAACTTCTTTCCACTCTGGTACTACGGGGAGGCGATGGCTCGGCGCGACAGTGAGCTATGGCGGCTGGACGTGTTGCTTGAAGGGGTCTTCAACCTGCTCGGAGTATTGGCCGGGCTCAACCGCCTCTATTTCGCTCGATTCGAACTCAAGCGGACGCGCGACTTCGTGGCCAAGATGGAACTCGCGCCTCCCCTATTGGCTGATCGAATCGAAGCGCTCTTCCGCCTAGCGCCCCAAGAAGCGGCACAAGGGTTCGGCGGACTGATTGAGGAGACGCGGCAGCTCGTAGGCCGCGAACTACCCGATCTTGAGCTGCCCCTTCCGCTTCCACCGGGAATGCGGCAAAAGCCTTGGCGGCTCGAGTAACGGCCTGCTCGCCATTCCCAGCGGACATTCGGGCGGTCGGGAAATCAGGACAGGCACTCGATGCCTGGGCCAGTGTGCGGGAATG
>JBKPHO010000054.1:0-2246 GCA_046729915.1 Actinomycetota bacterium
GCGCCGCTGCCCGACTTCCCCGGGCCGCACCCGATCGACGACGTGCTCGCGGCGGGAGTCCCGGAGACCGCCGCGACCGTCCACTACGTCGACGGCGGCGTCGACACCGGCCCGGTGATTGCAGCGGAGCGCGTGCCGGTCTTTCCCTCGGACGACGCTGCGAGCCTCAAGGCGCGCGTCCAGGCCGTCGAGCACCGCCTGCTGCCGCGGGTCGTCCGCGAGCTTCTCGCGTGATTCGGCGCGCGCTGATCTCGGTCTACGACAAGCGCGGCCTGGAGCCGTTCGCGCGAGGCCTGGCAGGGCTCGGCGTCGAGCTCGTTGCGAGCGGCGGCACGGCCGCCTTCCTGGAGAAGGTCGGGCTCCCGGTGACGCCGGTCGAAGAGCTGACCGAGGTGCCGGAGCTGCTCGGTGGGCGCGTCAAGACGTTGCATCCCCGCATCCACGCTGCGATCCTCGCGCGCCGCGACCGCGCTGACGACAGCGCCGCCCTCGACGAGCACGGGATCGAGCCCTTCGATCTCGTCTGCGTCAACCTCTACCCGTTCGAGGACGTCGTCTCGCGCCGCGCCGTGGGCGAGCGGGATGCGGTCGAGATGATCGACATCGGCGGCCCGGCGATGCTGCGGGCTGCGGCGAAGAACTTCGCGCACGTGGCGCCCGTCTGCCGGCCGGAGCGCTACGACGAGGTACTGCTCGAGCTGCAGGCCGACAACGACCTCACCCTCGACTCGCGCCGCCGGCTCGCCGCCGAGACGTTCGGCCTGACCGCCGCGTACGAAGCGGCGATCGCAGGCTGGTTCTCCGCGCTCGAGGCCTTCCCGCCGGTCTTCCTGCCCGGCTTCACCAGGGAGCTCGAGCTTGCCTACGGCGAGAACCCGCACCAGAACGCCGCCTACTACGCCGAGCGCGGGGCGCGCATGCACCTGCTCTCGCGCGTCGAGCAGCTGCACGGGCCGAATCTGTCCTTCAACAACCTCTACGACCTCTCCGCAGCGCGACTGATCACGCGTGAGTTCGAGCTTCCCGCCTGTGTGATCGTCAAGCACGCGAACCCGTGTGGCGTGGCGCTCGCGGGCTCGATCGAGCAGGCGTACGAGCGGGCGCTCGGGGGCGATCCGATCTCGGCCTACGGCGGCGTCATCGTCCTCAACCGACCAGTCAGCGAGGCGCTCGGGGAGAAGCTTTCGGAGCACTTCATGCACGTGCTGTTCGCTCCGGGCTACGACGACGCAGCGCTCGCTCGACTACGAGAGAAGCCGGCGGCGCGGATCCTCGAAGACCGCGAGCGGCGCCTCTCCAACCCGGGCGAGCGCGACTACCGGCGCGTGCTCGGCGGGCTGCTCGTCCAGGAACGCGACTCCGAGATCGACGACCGGGACACGATGGAAGTCGTCTGCGGCTCGCCGAGCGAGATGGCCTGGGGCGACCTCCTCTTCGCCTGGCGGGTGTGCAAGCACGTCACCTCGAACGCGATCGTGCTCGCGCACGACCTGCAGACGATCGGGATCGGGGCAGGCCAGATGAGCCGCGTCGATGCCGTGCGGATCGCGCTGGAGAAGGCGCGGGAGCACGGGCACCAGACCGCGGGCGCCGTGATGGCCTCGGACGCGTTCTTCCCGTTCGCCGACGGGCCGCAGCTCGCCCTCGCCGCGGGGGTTACGGGCGTCATCCAGCCCGGCGGCTCCAAGCGGGACGCGGAGGTGATCGAGGCGGTCGAGCGCGCCGGTGCGACGCTGGTCCTCACCCACCGGCGCCACTTCCGCCACTGACCCGCCCTCCCAGCGGCGCGGACGCCGCCGTGCGCCCGACGACGAGCTCGACGTGGCCGGTCAGCCCGGAGAGATCGATCGTCTCCCCATCGGCGATTCGGTCGAACGCTGCGCCGTCGCGGGTGGCGGCTCCGAGACGCTCGCCCTCGGGGAGGCGGAGCCGAAGGCGCAGCGGGCCGCTGAAGCCGGGCGGCACGTCGAGCTGCACGCGAACGGCAGCCGCACGCGCCTCGAGTGAGTAGGAGAGCGGCCCGAAGCTCGTCTGCATCCGCCGCACCTCGATCCGCTTCCCGGGCATAAGCCAGCTACGCGGCGTTGCGTAGGCGAGCTCGAGCGCGTTTGCGGTCTCGTGAACGAGGGCCAGCCGCAGCGCCTCGAGAAAGAACGCGTTGTTCGCACTGTTCGGCGGGCGGTGCATCGCACGGTAGTACTGGCCGGGAACGGGCCCGATCGTCGATCCCTCGCCGGCGACGAACG
>JBKPHO010000055.1:0-2744 GCA_046729915.1 Actinomycetota bacterium
TCGGTCGCGGCGCCCTCCGAGGAGACGAAGACCTTGTGCTCGCGCTGGGCGCGGACCGAAGCCGACGTCACCTTCACGTCCTCGTGCTGCAGCGCGCGCTCGGCGCGCAGGCAGAGGTCGACCTTTTCCGCGAGCGGGACGGCGAACGGGTCGCGCTCGACCGGGGTGCGGAACTCGCCCCGCGCCGCCTCGACCGCCGCGAGCTCCCGGCGATGGCCTCCCGGCGCTGCCTTGGCAAAGGCGCACGCCTTGGCGGCTGCGGCCTCGGCGCCCTGCGTGTCGAGGCGCCGGTCGCAGGCGAAGCCCCACGCGGCGCCCACCAGCACGCGCACGCCGATTCCCTCGGTCTCCGAGTCGTCGAGCCGCTCGACGCGCTGGTTGCGGGTTCCGACCACCTGCGAGCGCCGGACGACCACGCGCGCGTCCGCATAGGACGCCCCCGCGCCGAGAGCTGCGGCTACTGCGTGCTCGCAGAGCTCCCGCACACCTCGTACATTAGTGCGCGCCCGAGGCACGAGGAGGGCGTGGCTACAATGCCGTCGCGCGCTGGTGGCGGAATTGGTAGACGCGCAAGGTTGAGGGCCTTGTGGGGTTAACACCCCGTGGAGGTTCAAGTCCTCTCCAGCGCATCGCCGCCCGAAGTCCGGCTCCGCTTGCGCGGAGCCATGACGACTTCGGCCGGCTCTCTTCCTATCGGAGGTCGTTCGTGAGCAGAGCCGGGCCAAGCCCGGCTCTGCGGCGTTACGCTTGACAGACGTATCGTTGTGATATATCGTCGCGCGGTATGAAGATGACGGCGGTTACTCCGGTCGTGCTCGGGCTCCTCGCGTTGAGGCCGCGCGCGGGATACGACATCAAGACCGTCGTCGACCGTTCGACGCGATTTTTCTGGGCCGCCAGCTACGGCCAGATCTACCCGGAGCTGAAGCGGCTGGAGGAGGAGGGCCTGGTCGAGGGCGAGGACCGTCCGAACGGCGGCCGCAGCCGGCGCGTCTACAAGTTGACGGCGGCCGGGCACGAGGCGCTCGTCGAGTGGCTGCTCGGCGAGACGGTGACGATCGAGTACCGCGACGAGTCGCTCCTCCGCCTCTTCTTCGCCGACGCGCTGCCGCGCGAGCAGGCGCTGATGCTGCTCGAGGGCCGCAAGCGCGGGCACGAGGAGTACCTCGAGATCTTGCGGGCGATCGAAGCGCTCCCCGGCGGCAAGGATCCGACGTTCGTCGATCTCGTGCTGCGCTGGGGAATCGAGTTCAACGAATGGGGGGCACGATGGTGCCACGAGCAACTGGAGCGGTTGCGCGCCGAGACCAAAGCCGCGTGAACGAAGCGCAGGCGCTGCCCGAGCGGACGTTTCTCGGGATCCTCCGGACCGGCCTTCCGGGGTTCCTCCGCGAAGGGTTCCTACCGGTCGGAGCCTTCTATGTCGGCCTGCAGCTCGGCGGGCTGCCGGTAGGGATCGCCGCCTCGACCGCCGTCTCCGTCTTCATCTATGTGCTCGAGCGGCGCGCCGGGCGCGACGGCCTGCTCGTACGCCTCTCGCTCGGCTTCGTCGTCGTGCAATCGGTGGTCGGCCTCCTCGCCAACAGCACGACGGTCTACCTCGCCCAGCCGGTGCTGCTCACCGCCGCCTGGGGGCTCGCCTTCGTCGCCTCGGTGGCGCTTCGGCGACCCCTGGCCGGTGCGCTCGCGTGCGCGTGGTACCCGTTTCCGCGCTGGTTTCGCGAGACCGAGCCGTTCAAGCGCGTCTTCGGCGTCGAGTCGCTCGCGTGGGGCGCGTACTTCTTCGCGCGCAGCGGCATTCGGCTGGCCGCGCTCCTGTATGGGAGCCTCGACGACTTCCTGCTGATCGTGTTCCTCACCGGGACGCCGGCGATGCTCGCGCTGATGCTGTGGTCGATCCGCTACGCGATGCGCGGCCTCGCCGATGCGGATCCCGCGCCGCCCGTGGCGCTGGCCGCCTAGCCGCGTCCCGTCTGGAAGACTCCGGCCACGGAACAGCGCGTCAGCCTCGTGACGCTGGGCGTCCACGACCCCGGCCGCGCGCGCGGGTTCTACGAGGCGCTCGGCTGGAAGACCGGCGCCGGGCTGGATGACGACGTCGTCTTCTCCAGGCCGGTTGCATGGTGCTCGCGCTGTGGGGACGCGACCAGCTGGCGCGGCGATGTTCTGGGGCGGTACTCGGGCGCCTTCGCCGATCCCGGAAGGCCACCCGTGGGAGGTCGCCCACAACCCGCACTGGACGCTCGGGGAGGACGGCTCGATCCGGCTCGCTTGACGCCGTCCGGCAGGAGGGCTACCCTCGTTGGCGAACGTATGTTCGTTCCCGCCAACGACCTCGAGGTGGCTCGATGCTGACCGGTAGACAGCAGGAGATCTGGACGTTCCTCACCCAGTACGTAGACGAGCACGGCTACCCGCCGACCGTACGCGAGATCGGCGAGGCCGTCGGGCTCGCTTCGCCGTCCACTGTCCACGCTCATCTCGCCAACCTCGAGCGCGCGGGCCTGATCAAGCGCGACCCGACGAAGCCGCGCGCGCTCGAGCTGCGCCGCGACCCGAAGCCGCAGCCCGCGCCCGCAGCCGCGGAGGACGTCCACCGGCTGCCGCTCGTCGGCGAGATCGCCGCGGGCGGGCCGCTGCTTGCGGACCAGAACGTCGAGGACTACGTCGCGGTGCCCGAGCCGCTCGCGCGCGGGGGCGAGGAATTCCTGCTGCGCGTGAAGGGCGACTCGATGGTCAACGCC